>JAFGGT010000014.1 GCA_016930445.1 Candidatus Methanofastidiosia archaeon
CCTCTGAGAGCATGCCGACGATGTAAGCGCCCGAAGCGTCCTCGGCAACGCCCCTGGAGCATCTGTCCGATATGGTGAGTACAGAGAATCTTACCTTTACTGGCGCCTGCCCCTTGTGCTCCTCTACCGACATTGCAACTTCTCCTTTCTCTCTACATGGATGTCTTCTATGCGGGTGTGTGGATACTGGCCGCATTCGTCCTTCTCTGCGGCCTTCGTCATGTCCCATATCGTGAGCAGGGCCTCTGTGACGCCCTGCAAGGCCTCCATCTCCACCCCTGTGCCGAACGTCGTCTTGACCGTGCAGGTCGCCTCGATGCGCCCATCACGGACCTCCAGGTCCACATTCACGCTCTCAAGCGGGATCTGGTGGCAGAGCGGAATCAGCTCCGATGTCCTCTTGGCCGCCATTATCCCTGCCAGCTGTGCGGCCGCCATCACATTTCCCTTCTTGATGCCGTCGGCCGCGATCAGGTCCAGAGTGCTTGCCTTAAGGCGTATGCCCCCCTTGGCAACGGCCGTCCTTATGGACCTCTCCTTCTTGGAGATGTCCACCATATCTACCCCTTTGTCAGTAACGTGTGTTAGCATCTTATCCCTGCCAATATACATTATCGTCGGTGAACTCCTTCTTGAAGATGGGGACCCTCTCCTTGAGCTGGTCCAGGACGTATCTCGCTGCGTCGAAGGCCGCTTCCCTTCCCACTGCCACGACACAGATGAGCACGATGTTCTCTCCGACACCTATCCTGCCCACGCGGTGTATGACCAGCATGTCCGCTATATCGAATCTGTCCCTTGTCTCGCCCTCTATCCTTTCAAGTTCCTTTATGGCCATCTCGTCGTAGCACTCTAGCTCAAGATGGGACACCCGCTCGCTTCCTACGGGTGATTTCACCGTTCCTATGAATGTGACCATGGCGCCGCAGTCATCCCGCCTCATCTTGTCAAGATTGCCGCCGATGTCGAAATCCCCTTCCTGTATCACGATCATTCAACCACCGCTTGGAGGGAAGAGAAGGGCCACTTCGTCCCCTTCATCCAATATTGTCCCTAATTGCTTATATTCATGATTGATAGAAAAGAATAACGGATAATCCGCCAGACTTATGCCATGCCCGCCCTCGATGGCCTTGACAAGCTCCCCCAGGGTGCATCCGGGCGCCATGTCAACTGTCTCCGAATCCGTGCCCAGGATCTCCCGAATCCTGGCAAAGTACCTCACCTTCACTTTCATTGGATTACCAATATGGCCTCTTCTCAAGTATCGTGGCCTCAAGGACCCTTCTTACGGAGTCGTGGTCCCTGAAGTCCTCTATCTCTTTGAGATCATTGTCGAAGAGGCATTTCTTTATCTTTCCCTCGCTCGTCACCCTGATGCTGTTGCAATGCTGGCAGAATGTCGGATTGTGCATGGACTTCACTATCTCGACCACCGGGGGGAGCACGTACATCCTGCGCTTGTGCTTTTGCCTCTCCTCCACTTTCATGGCCTTCTTTTTGAGCCACTCCTCGATAGGGGCAAGGTCAACGTGATTCTCCCTGTAGAACGAGTCCTTCTCCCCATCCCTGGATGCTATGAGCTCGATGAGCTGAAGCGTCATCCCCTCCTTGAGGAAGGATATCATGGCAGGTATCTCGTCGACGTTCCTCTTGACCACGACCATGTTCACCTTGATTGGGAGTATTCTTGCAGAGTAGGCGGCCCTTATCCCTGCCACAACATCATCGTAGGCATCGGCACCCACCATGGACGCATATGTTTCGCGGTCGAGGGAGTTCAGCGTCACATTGATCCGGTTAAGCCCCGCCTTCTTCAGGTCCTCTGCCAGCGGCCCGAGCATGGCCCCGTTCGTCGAGAGGGAAACGTCGTCCATGTGCTTTGAGGCGACAGACACTATGTCCACTATGTCTTCCCTCATCAGAGGTTCGCCGCCTGTGAATCTCACCCTATTTATCCCAAGCTCCTTAGAGACCTGCAGCAGGTCGTCTATCTCCTCTACAGTGATCTCCCTGGGTATGTCCTTGGGGATCAGCTCCCCCTCCCTGTGGCAATAGAAACACTTTAGATTGCATCGTCTCGTCAGTGAGACCCTTATGTTGCAAATGGGCATTCCGTTCGGTGCGTTCATCTAATCATCCAGCAATATCACCTTCAGGCTCTCGCCTGGGTCTAGGTACTCGGTATTCTCATCGATTATGGCGATCCCTTCCGCCTTTAGGAAGCTGGAGATGGCGCCGCTTCCCCTGAAGACAGGATATGCCCCGTCATCCGATATGCTGACCGGCATGAACTGCTTTCTGCCCCTTGTTGCCACTATCCTCTTCCTTAGGGTCAGTTCACTTGTCCTGAACGTGTGTTCCGAGCCCATTGCCTTGAAGAGCAAGGGCATAACGAGCATCTTGAATATCAGTATGCATGATGTGGGGTGTCCAGGCAGGCCTATCACCAGCGAGCCTCCACACATTGCCGCCATGGTGGGCTTGCCCGGTTTGATGTTTATGCCGTGCAGTATTATCTCGCCCATCTCAGAGAGCGTCGCCTCCATAAGGTCCTTGGCCCCCTTGGAAACGCCTGCCGAGACAAGCACGAGGTCGCGGTCTTTGGCCAGCCCGATCATCCTGGAAAGATCATCCTTCGAATCCGTGGCTATGCCCAGGAAATCGACATCGCAGCCAAGCCTCTTGCACTCAGAGAGAAGGAAGGCCCCGTTGACATCGTAGGTCTTTGCCTGGGTATAGGGCTCACTTGGCGATATGATCTCGCTGCCGGTCGATATGACCGCTATTTTCGGTCTACGATTCACTTTGACCTGCGGTACACCTACGCCAGAGATCGCCGCAAGCATCCTTGGTGTGAGCTTAGCCCCCTTGGGCACCACGACCGAACCGACGGCCATGTCGAATCCCGTGGCCATCACGTTCTCCCCAGGGGCCAACGGCCTAGAGACAGTCACCTCATCCTGTGCCGCTAATGCGTCCTCGACCATGACGACAGAGTCCGCCCCTTTGGGCAGTTCGGCCCCTGTGGCCACATAGGCACACTCGCCCTCGCCCAAGGCGGCCCTTGGTGCGTGGCCGGCGTCCACGTGCTCCACCATCCTGAGCCGGACTGGGGACTGTTCGCTCGCACTGAAGCTGTCGCTCGCCATTAGGGCATACCCATCCATCTGGGACTTGTTGTACGGAGGTATGTCTATCTGGGAAATGATGTCCTCTGATGCCACCCTTCCTAGGGCATCCTCCAGCGCGACCGCCTCGGTCCCCTCAACAGTGTTTACCAGGCCTTGCAAGGCCATTGATGCATCCTCAAAGGACATTAGCTTCAAATACGCCATATTATCACAAAAAGATCGATCATGATATATAAATAAACACAAGACTCCGAACATGGACAAATATATAAAACTTACTGCGAATCGGATATAGGGCATTAAATGCCCAGATA
>JAFGGT010000015.1 GCA_016930445.1 Candidatus Methanofastidiosia archaeon
AAAATCAATTATTTTTATTATTATATAATATTAATAAAATATTTTGAATATTATTTAATTTAAATACGTTTAAAATGATATTTTCTTCTTAATTTAGATTTTATAAATTATTACTTGATTAAATTACCAAAAGATTTATAAAGGAATTGATGCCTCATTCAACCAAATAGAGAAGTGTTGACGATGTCAGAGGATGATACTTCCGGAAGGAAGAAAGACCCGTATTGGTACTATTATTACATCCCGTTCAAGATGGGACAGGCCAATCTGGGCGTGTTGATCCCCTTGTTCATTCTGAATCTTGGGGGGTCTGCCAAGGAGATAGGCATATCATCTATGCTGTTCTCCCTCGTGACCATAATTGCCACCATAATATGGGGCAGATTCTCCGACGAGACAGGAAAGAGGAAACCTTACATAGTGATGGGATTCTTGGGCCTGTCGATATGCTTCCTACTATTGAACTTCTCAAATAACGACCTTCAAGTTATAGCTATCTACGCCCTATTGGCGTTCTTCATGGCTGCTGAGCTACCCATAACACCAATATACCTTTTGAGGAACGTCAGCAAGGGTCGCTGGGATGACGCCTTCAGCCGTTTCAACGCCCTTTGCAGCTGGGCTCTGACAACGGGGCTGGTACTTGGCGGTGTGATGATGATGTTTGTGGACATAGAGCAAACAGCAATGGTCCTATTCCTGATATCGCTTCTTTCAGTGATACTCGCCAAGTTCAGGATGAGCGACATGCCTATGCCTCTCAAAAGGTCAAAGATGGGGGTATTCCCTTCTCAGATAGTCGAAAGGAAAAGGTTCATGCCGAACTTCGTTTTGCATTTCCCACGCCTTCCAAAGACAACGAATAACAACAACAGGAACTTTTTCTACGCCATAGCGCTGCTCTTCATGGGCTCGAACTTCGTATTCTTGCCAATAATACCCTACCTTAGGCAGATCGGAGTCGGGGACTCCCTCATATTCCTTTCGTGCATCTGCAACTACATCGCTTCTTCAGTGATATATCTCGTCATCTCCAGGGACATGAAGGCCATGGGGTGTCTCAAGGTCTTGAAAAGAGGGCTTGCAATAAGGGCCTTCATAGTGCTGGGAATGCTTTTTGGGCTGGTCTTCATCTCCGAGCATGCCTTCGCAGTGGTGATAATATTCTATACGCTACTAGGGGTCAGCTGGCCTCACATTTACTCATCTGCCGTCACCTTTGTGTCAGAGGCATCCAACGGCAACAACAGCGGTGGATTGATGGGGAAGTACAATGCGGTCTCCACGTTCGGCCTCATGGTGGGCAGCCTGTTCTCAGGATATGTGTTCGATATATTCTCAGTGAAGTACTGCCTCTCCATATCCCTAGTATTTTATACTGTTGCCTATCTGGTTCTTTTCAAGTATGTTAAGAAACCTGAGTGCGCCATCGATAAGCAGTAGCCTCGAAGCAGCGCTTTTTATGATGGGGCACTATTTAATAATAAGACCACAGATATGCAGGTGGGTACCAGTTTCTCCCTATCTTCACATAATAGTAGTCTTCGTACACAGATAGAAGGATCCCTGTGTTTTTGTTCACACTTATTGGTATCCCATAAAAGCTCATGTATATCTTTTGTGATTTATTAACTATCTTTATCACGCCGTTGTAATCGTTGTAATAGTAATACCTGTAACCGTTTATTTCATTGTCCCATATATCAGGGTCCAGGCCTAGGTCCTCATAGCAATTGCTGCCTTCTCTTATGGTGCCCCCCGATTCAAGCACATCATAGGCCAGCTGCTTCAGATATGCCGCATTTGTGGGCATGTCATTTGCATAGGGGTCGTATGTCTCTTCGGCCGTAGTAACGAGATACGCGTCCCTGTGCATATAGTATATCTCGTTGTCGTCCTGATACGCCATGATGTTGAATGTTTCAAGCATTTGGGTGTCTTCGAGCCCTGTGGCGTCTATTGAAAGGTCCACATATATCGTTTCCCCTACCGGCACCACCCTGCCAGTCGATTCGAGGTAGAATCCATTAGACAAGAAATCGACCCTTCCGTCATAATCCCCATAATCGCTTATCTTTATCGTCACAGGGTTGTTCAGGTTGTTCGTTATCCCCATGACGTTGTCATAAGTCACTTCTTCCAACGGTATGTCAGAAAGTTGGAAACCATACGTGCCATCATTTCCTTCGTCCACAAAGTAGATCCCGTTCTCTCCATACGGATTGAGAGATATCAATCCATACCTGTCATCGGCAGTTTGGAGCACGACCTCCCTCTCAGTGTTGAACGATGTGTATGCCTGGGTGTTGAAAACTAGTATCGTGCATACCATCATTGTGAATATGAGCAGGGCGGTTTTATATTTCATTTATTTAAAGAAGAAAATACGCTCTTATAAGTTTTGCTGAACAGAGGTACCTTTTTATGCGAATCTGGACATCATTAGGCCTTTGGACATTCTACAAATGGAGATCAATCCACAGAGGATCTTTTCCATTCATATGCAGGGATCTCGATCTCCCTTATCGTGCCTTTCGTTCTGGCGCGAAACAACCATACAGGGTTCCATAAAAGTGCAATGGACCTGACATCTACGTCAGATCTTCTCGGCCTTATCTCGTCCTTCTCGATATCGTCTACGGATCTGTCCCATCTTGACGTTATGTCATCAACTGCGGCCTTCAGTTCTGCCTCAAGTTTGCCTGCCTGTTCCTTGACGTTCTCGATATCCTCGCTCGTTTCTTTTATATCGTGCTTTGCCTTCTCTGTCAAACGCCTCTTTCTGGCCATAGTCGATATGCTGCTGGTCCTTCTTCTGCCGATAAAGAAACTGAGGGCAGATTCCCCAGCACCCAGCATCTCTTCCCTTTTTCTGGCATCGTACTCCTCCTGGTCCGATTCGAGCTTCAGCTCAAGCTTCTCGAGCTTGTCTTTGAGCTTGTCCAGCTTCTTTTCGTATTTGCCTTCTAGCTGGTCTATCTCGGCATCCCTTTTCTCCCTGGCAGCCTGCCTGAGCCGCGCGATGAACTCCCTTTCAGGCTCTTCAGGCATTCTGAAAATCCCTAGTCCAGGATGATGGTCCAAGCTCAGCCTCTTGTTCTGATAGAGCCAGTTTGCCAAGTCCTTTTCCATATTGGACAAGTCCTTTTTTGCCTTTACAGCATCAGGGACCTCAGAGTAAGACGCTTGGCCCTCGGTGTCAGGGGTCATGGGAGCGTCGCCAAGCTCATCGATCCCATTCTCAAGATATTTGGCAGAGCCCCATTCAATGCCTTCCAATCCATCTGGAGGTGCGATGGCCATGAAAACTTCAGAATTCTCGCTTATCCTTCTTTTATTGTCCTCGTAGTGTATCTTTGCCCACCCAAGTAGCAATGGGTCGTAGAATATGGCGGCATCCTCCAAATCGGCGTCGCTGCCAACCTCATTCCTTACGCGCTCTGCCGCGGCCGATCGCCCCAACGACGTGGGAAGATAATACTGTTCTATTCCAGAGCCCAATGACGGAGGGAATCTCGAGAACCCTCTCTCGTGGAGCGAGTGGGCCTCACTGTTCCGCAGCTCGGTCATCCTGCTCCATTCGCTCTCAGTACGCCCATTGCCGCCCATGAGCTCCTTTACCTGGGGTTTGGTCAAAGGTCCCCTAAGATAGCTCATGGCCCATCTTGTCTTGAAGAGCTTCGGCCCGCTTTCATGGACGTTGTGCATGAGGAATAGCCTGTTTCCAAGCCTGTTTATTACCTTGTCATAGTCGATATCAGCTTCAAGGCTGCCAGAGGATTGTAAGCCCTTTAGGCCTTGGATCACCTTTTCCTTGTCCCGTTCTGCCTGAAGCTTGCCTATGAACCATGTCCCGGCGTTCGTCAATCCCTTGTAATCGATATCGACCGGATTTTGAGTGACCAGAAGTATCCCAAGTCCGAACGCCCTTGCCTGCTTTAGCAGTGTCATCAATGGCCTCTTTGAGGGAGGTTCAGCCACAGGTGGCATGAAGCCTAGGGTCTCGTCAAAGTAGAGGAGCGCCCTTAGGCTAGTGGTCCCAGATTGCTTCCTCGTCCATCCCAAAAGATTCTCCAAAAGTAGGGTGACGAAGAACATCCTCTCCTTTTCGGACAGGTGGGCAAGGTAGAAGACGCTATGCCTTGGTTTCCCCTCCCTTGTGTATAGGACCTTCTCGATATCTAGCTCCTCTCCTTCCATCCACACCTTGAAGTTGTGGGATGCCAAGAGGACGTTCAGTGCCATCGCAAGCTCGAATCTCTCATTTTTCGGATAGAATGTATCAAGGTCGAATACGCCCATCTTGTCAAATGGCGGGTCCTGTATGGACATTATGAGCTTTGCGATGTCAAGGTCTTCTCCCGCCTTCCAATAGTGGTCAAAGATACTTGAGAGAAGTATGGCCTCCTTGCCCCTTATGGGGTCGGATCTTATGCCTATCAGTTCCATCAGGGCAGATACCGTTCCTGTGATGCGCTCCCTTATGGCCTCATCGTCCCCATATTGATCCTTCTTTGGGGCTGAGAAGCCTTTGAGGATGCTCACTTGCAGGCCGGCGTCCGAACCAGGCGTGTAGATACTGAACTCAACAGACCTGGATAGCTCTTGGATCCTTTCCTTACCTATCCCCCACTCCCTAAGGCCGTTCTCCCAGGTCTCTGATATATATTCAGAAAAATCATCCAAAGACATGTCCTTTCTCCTGGCGTCATCAGGATTGACCCAAGGCCTGAAGTCGGAGGGCCTTAGCTCAGGGAACTGAAGCAACAGATTTGAAATATCGCCCTTGGGATCTATTATTATGGCAGGCACCTTGTCCAGTGCGGCCTCCTCTAGGATACCTATGCATAGGCCCGTCTTGCCACTGCCCGTCATGCCAAAACAGACCGCATGCGTGGTGAGATCGCGGGCGTCGTAGTTCAATGGCCTGTCCAAGGACTTGTCGTCCAAAATATCATACTCGGAACCAAGATAGAATGAACCAAGCTTTTCAAGCGGGGGATTCATGGTAATACACCATTTTATGGATGAGCAGACATCATCATATCCTGATGTCTCTTTTATCACCTAATTATATGGCGCTTATGAATTTAAGTTTAATCTCTGTTGCCCCATGATCCGAAATATTTATATTATATTAGAAATATATAACATTAAGTTAAATTTAATTAATATCCAAGTGGTCTAATGAACATAAAGAGGGAAATGTATCTATGGTCATCATCAACGCTTTTAATGCTTGTGACCATTGAAGGCATAATTCTATTTCAGGATTGGTCAAGTACTGAGAAGATAGGCATGATGCTCTCTGCCATGTTGGCAATATTGGCCTTTTCAGGTTTTGGATGGTTAGTGAAGGAAAGATTCAAGGATAAGAGCAAGGGGATCCCCTTCTCTGACGAGAGGACAGAGAAGATAGAAGGCAAGGTCTTCAAATATTCCTTTCTGTCAGCATTCTGGATATCGATAATCCTAACTTGGATAAACATCATACTGAGATATCTTGAGCGGGACCAGATGCCTTCGGACATAAGCCTGGTAGCCGTCCTTGTCGCCATGTTCCTATTCTGGTCTTTCTATCAATACCGCTTCAGCTCACGGAATGGCCTTTAGGGGCATGGGGCCGACTTCTATGCGGACCAGGATCAAGGAATTTAGGGCCAGATACGACCTCACTCAGGAGGATCTGGCGAAGAAGGTGGGTGTCAGGCGAGAGACCATCCTCTTCCTCGAGAAGGGTAAGTACAACCCATCATTGATGCTTGCCCACAGAATTGCCAAGCTTTTCATGGTCACCATTGACGATCTGTTCATATTTGAAGAGGGAGATGATGGATAGGCCTCTTTTTCGTGTGATGGAGTTAGCTCTAGGATAAATTATTTAAATAGTTGATATAATCAACTAATTAGGTGAAAAACATGGAAGGAGTAAGTGTATCTGTAAAGGCAGGGATTATAGGGGGCGTAATGGGTTTCATAGTAAGTTTTCTCATGACCTTCTTCATCATACCAATGGCCACTGAAAGAATGATGTTTGGTGTGAGCAATGGCATTTCTGGCGCCCTGAGCGGATTCATGGGCGGATTTCTTGGGCTTTTGATGTATCTTAGGGCGACAAAAAAGGCCTGATGTTCTTTTCTTGATCTATTTTTTATATTATTTTTCGTATTCTGGCAATGAGCATCAAGATGCCCATGGAAAAGGAGATCAATGCCGAGAGTAGGAACACCATGTCATACTCCCCTACCATATAGAAGAGCCCCATAAGCACAGGGCCAATGCTCTGGCCCAAACGCACATTTGTGGAGTAGAGCGCTGAGACTATGCCCCTAGCCTCATGGTCAACCGAATTAAGGAACTCTGTCTGCAGGATTGGAATGTTCATGCCTTGCCCCAGGCCATAGAGGCATACAGCAATGATGCCCATAAGGGGATCTTTCATAAGGTAGATGAACAGCATTGCCAGTGAGTAGAACAACAATCCCAATACCATTGGTTTATTGCCACCCATCCTCTCATATATCCTTCCAGAAAAGTAGGCCACCACGCATGTCGTTATCGACATTCCGGATATGAGCAGCCCTATCGTAAAGGATTCAGCTTCGAACATGTCGGATAGGTACAAAGGGAAATATGTCATGAAGGGGCCATACAACAGGATGAACGTAACTATACAAGAAGATGTCAGGACGGCGATTTTCATGTTGCTCAGTTCTCTTATCGACATCCTCAGGTAGCTCTTATGGTGTTCATCCTTATCCTTCAAAGGCACCCCCATGTACTTTAAAATTATCAGTGCGATGGGGATCGCAAGGAAGAATATGTAGAAGGGGAAGTACCAAGCGATAGATGCAAGTGCGCCCCCTATCACAGGAAAAGAGGCTGCGCCTATTGAGAGCACGCTAGCATTGTATCCCATTGCCACGGCCCTGTCATCCCCCTCGAACAGGTCGCCTATCAATGCCATGGACAGCGTCGAGAGTCCCGATGCCGCGGCCCCTTGGAAGATCCTCATGATGAGCACGACGTTATAGTCCCGAATGAAGGCTATAGACCCTCCTGTGATCGAGAACACGGCTAGTGACAGGATGACTATCCCCTTCCTCCCCCTCTTGTCAGACATGAATCCTACAAGAGGACTTACAAGGACCCCTGGCAGCGTAAAGGCGGTCACCAACAAACCCACCTCTGTCTTGGTGAGCTGAAATGCATCCTGGATCTTTGGAAGTGCAGGCGATATCAATGAAAGGCCGATTATCGCCATGAGCGTCACTCCGAACACCATCTGAAGATTCTTGTTCATGAAAAGTGACATTGGAACACCGTACAGATTTCTTCTCTCCTAGGGGAAACAAATAATTTATGTTCTTTATTCTGGTTTCCTTTCTCTTATGAGCAGTGTCGATACAAACGCAATGGCCGAAGTTATCAGGAGTGCGGCGATCGCCCATCTGTAGCCCGCCAGAGTATATGCATCCCCCACCTTTCCATTTGCCTCGAGTATGTAACCAAGGAGAGGCTGATATATGGCGCCGCCTATGAAGGGGAAGAAGTTCGCCAGTCCCGTCGAGGTGCCTGCAAGCTCGAGGGGGAAGATGTCCTTTACAGTGGCGTATATCAGAGGGTTGATGCCAATGGCCACGACGCCCATCACAAAGAATGACAGGTAAAGGGCGAAGATAGGCAAGGAACCTGTAAAGAGTGTCAATATCAGCATGTTCAAGAGGAGCAAGGAGCTGGCGGACAATATCACTATCCTCCGTCTCTTCAATACCTTATCAGAGAGGAATCCCAAGAAAGGGCTCCCAAATATCATGCCGACAGCGATCATAGAGAGTATCCTGCTCGCCTCGATCTTGGACAATCCATATGTCTGGATGAGATAAGGTCCGCCCCAGAGCCCTCCAAACGAGATGTAGATGGACATGCCGCAGAACAACCAAATGGCAAGGGGCCAGAACTCCCTGGTCCTGAGGATCCTTATTCCTTCCCTCACGATCGACGAATGCGAATGGACCTTGTTCACAGGGTGCAGGGCCTTGAATTCCATGTCCTCTGGCTTGTTCCTCACGAACATCCAAACTAGGGCACAGAGAGCTATCGTGACGACCCCTATTATTATAAATGGCGACCTCCAACCCAACAATTCCGATAGGTATGCGAGGGGCATTGTGGAAATGAGCAGACCAATGCCTCCAAGTGCCACCAGAACGCCGTTCATCGTGGCGAACTCGTCCTTCTTGTACCACTGGGATATGAACTTAAGTGCGCACACATAGACTGTGGACACGCCTATGCCTACGATCACCCTGCCCATCACGGCCATACCTATGTTGGTGGACATGCCAAAGACTATCGAACCTACCCCTGCGATAAGCGTGGTAAAGGCTATGGTCTTCCTGACACCCCACGAGTCGGAGAGCAAGCCTGTGGGAAGTTGCATGAAGGCGTACGAATAGAAGTAGCCGCCTGCTAGAAGCCCCAATAGGACTGCCTCGGCGTTAAGGTCCTGCATCATGTCTATTGCCACGACCGCAGTGGCATTGCGGTGGAAGAAGACCAAGATGTAGACTAGGCCTATCAGCCCAAAGGCAAGCGCCCTGTATCTCCTGAATCCTAGGACGTACTTGAACTCCATATTATCATCGCTATCCTCAGGAATGTCTCTTGTAGTTATTATTGGGCTTTAAATGTAGAAGCTCATCCATAATTTCCCCTGCTGAAACCTAGCACGCATTTGCAGTGAGGGCATGAGTACATTATCTCCTGCTTAAAGAATCCCTTCCCCTTTGTATCCCTTTCAACTTCCTCGAAACTTATCTCTCCCTTGCAGTATGGGCAAATGGCCATATACTAGGATATGGGAGGCATGAATATATATCTTTAGGGTCTGGCTGCCTCACTTCCTCGCTTCATAGATGTTGACCTTCTCCGGCATTATGTTGGGCCTCTCGTCAGTAGTGAAGTTCATATAGGCTAGCACATGGACCTGGTATTCTAGATACCCTTGGATCACATCATGGAGCCCTTGATTCCTTCTGCCAAGGATAAGTATGTGGAACCATTGTACGAACATGCAAAGGCCGGCCAAAAAGCCATATATGCCAAGGACTATCGAGATCAGGATGCTATATACTATCCTAATGAACAGCTCCAGCCTGCTCGCACTCTCGTTGAAGGCGAATAGCTGTTTTTCTCCATCTTCATCCATTATTATTCACCAAAATAGCTATTGTCATCTGGATTATAAATTATTCCTTGGAGAGGCCTTCTCAATATTATCGTTATGTCATATTTGACATAACCTTTATAAATTTGAAATAGATTTCATTTTACATGAAGAGATTATTATTTTTCTGTATTCTGATCGTTATCATCATGTCATCCTCAGGATGCCTTTCCGGGGGGGACGATGTAAAAATAAATCTTTCGGGAACCGAAGAGCAGGCATTGACATTGGACGACATCAAGGACCTACCCTATGTGGAGGGATATGGCGGGCGAAAGAACAGTGTAGGGCAGATCACATTGCCCGTCCCCTACAAGGGCGTGCCTTTGACCGAGATCTATGAGCTTGACCATGAGATAACTGAAGACAGCGCAATCAGGATCATCGCCGAGGACGGATATATAGCCACTTTCTCCTACAATCAGTTCGTCCTGGGGGATTTTGTGACATACGATGAGGAGGGCAATGAGATAACTGCAGGGGAACTGACGATCATACTTGCCTATGAGGAGGATGGGAAGGATGTGATTGATGGGCCTCTCAGGGTGGTCATAATAGGCCCCAATGGCCCAATCACGGACGGGCACTGGTGGGTCCGGTATGTGTCTGAGATTGAGGCAGTGAACATTGAGCAGTGATTGTATGAGACGTGGGTCATGCATCATACTCCTTGCGATCCTCGTGCTGGTGCCAGCATCGATGTGCATAGGGGGAGGGGATTCAGAGCCCAATACCATAAAAGTCATTTGTGCAGGCAGCCTTGTAGCGCCGTTCGAGGCAATTGAGCAAGGGTTCGAGCAGAAATACCCTGGTATCGACGTGTTGATCGAGGCGCATGGGAGCATCCAGGTCATAAGGCAGGTGACAGAGCTAGGACAAACGGCGGACGTGCTCGCGGTCGCCGACTTCTCCCTTATCCCTATGCTCATGTATGGTGAGGATGAACAGGCGTCATGGTACATAAAGTTCGCAACGAATCACCTGGGCATTGCCTACACCGAAGGAAGTGCGTATTCCGATGAGATCAACGTGGGCAATTGGCCGTCAATAATATCCAGGGAGGATGTCCTATTGGGGTTCTCAGATCCCCGTTTCGATGCAAGCGGTTACAGGACATTGATGATACTTCAGCTTGCGGAGGCCGCCTATGGGGATGAAGATCTGCTCGAATCCGTTCTCGGGGATTCTTTCTCCTCCAAGATAAAAGTGGAGTTCGAAGAGGACGCCATTGTCATTAAGGTACCAGAGATCCTTGAGTCCATATCAGATCACATCGTACTGCGCGGCAGCAGCATACAGCTCCTCTCGCTCCTAGAGGCCGGGGCGATAGATTATGCCTTTGAATATGAGAATGTTTCACGCTACTATGGACTTCTGTTCTTGGAGCTGCCTTCGTCAATAGACCTTTCATCAGATGTCTTTGCCGTGGAGGACAAGGCCGTTGCGGTGGACATAGGATTCAAGAGATTTGCATCAGTGACGCCATACTTCATTGCTCAAAAGACGTTCTATGGCGTCACTATCCCGAATTCTTCGAAAAATAAGGATGGGGCGGAGCTGTTCGTAGATTTCCTGCTCTCTGAAGAGGGGAAAGCGATACTTGAAGGGACGTACCTAAATGCGATGGACCAACCGATAACGGACAATTACGATGGGCTGCCAACATCGTTGAGAGAATATGTGGGCGAGGGCTGATTAGGATAGTCAGCACTGGTACATTATAGGATCAAGGGGCATTTCATAATTTTCTATAAGTTGCTTTCATTACCCGATAGAGTTTTATATTATATTTCTATTCCTTTTTCATGTCTTTCCTTGAGGCCCTTGTTGCCAGTTTCGTATTGATAGGTGTAGCGGAGCTAGGAGACAAGACCCAGATAGCATTGTTGTCCCTTTCTGGAAAGTACAGGAGAAAAATGCCACTTCTAGCAGGCTCCTTCCTAGGATTTGCTCTAGTTGACGGCATTGCTGTGATATTTGGGGGCACCATATCATCGCTTGTGCCTGAAAACATAATCAGATATCTTGCCAGCATCGCTTTCATAGGTTTTGGCATATACTTTCTTTTGGAGAAAGAGGAAAACATAAGGGAGAGCAGACACAATTCACTTGTCCTGACAAGCTTCTTGATGATCACTTTGATGGAGCTTGGGGACAAGACGCAGCTTGTCACCATGACCCTTGCTGCACGGTATGGGTCCATGAGCGGTGTATTCATTGGCACCATCCTTGCATTGATGACGTTATCCTCAATTGCGGTAGTCCTGGGCAAGGCCATCTCTGAGAGGGTCCCGGAAGAAAAGTTCAAGAAGGCCTCTGCCGCGCTTTTCATAGCGCTTGGGGCCCTTGGCCTTATAGGGATATGGTAGCAAGGTAAATTATACCATCAAAAGGCATAAATAAATACGAATCAAAGATGATTCATGCAGAAGATACCCCGATGCATGAGCACTCAACACCCAGACAACGTGAATCCGCCTTTCTTCTCAAACGCACCCGAGCTGGGGGGCGATGACGAGATACAGGAGGCATACTATGTCTTCTCACATCTTCAATGCGATGAGCAGATGTGGGACTGTGAAGGAAAGGAAGTGGACAACTTTGTTGTCAAGAAGCTCCTTTCGCGCTATGATGAATATTTTACGAACAATGTGATAGGAGAGAACGTGTTCATCACATTCAGGGTGCCTAACCCCCAATTGGAGAAGATGGAGGCCAAGATACTCCTGGAGACCCTTGAATCGATACCAAGGTCGTTTGACACAGCCTCAGTATTTTATGAGAAGGATGTTACCCCCATCTTTGAGGTCATCTTGCCAATGACAACATCTGCCGATGAGCTAAATAACATCTATCACTATTACAAGGATTTCGTGGCAGGGAAACAGAACAAGCTTGTAGGC
This sequence comes from Candidatus Methanofastidiosia archaeon, assembly GCA_016930445.1. GTDB lineage: Archaea > Methanobacteriota_B > Thermococci > Methanofastidiosales > NM3 > JAFGGT01. The sequence goes on from JAFGGT010000015.1 coordinate 12,133, forward strand.
CATTCCACCATAATAAAGGATTGGATCGGGGAGTTCCATCCCGGCAAGATCAATGTGATCCCTCTCGTTGAGGACTACGAGCATATAATGAATGTTGACTCCATAGTGAGGACTTACCTTTCAGACAAGGACATATCGGACCAAAGGGTGTTTCTGGCCAGGAGCGACCCTGCTATGAACTATGGTTTTTTTTCTGCCATTACTTTGACCAAGATAGCACTTCAGAGGCTTAAATCGCTCTCGAAGGAGACGGGCGTCAGGATACATCCCATAATTGGGGTAGGCACCGCTCCATTTAGGGGCAATCTTTCCCCCTATACGGTAGAAAAGTTCGTTGACGAATACCCCTCCCTGAGGACATTCACGCTCCAGTCCGCCTTCAAATATGATTACCCTCCAAAGGATGTCGTGGATGCGGTCCAGGTCCTGCATGATACGCCTGTAAGGAATCCGCGCTATGTCGACGAGGAAGCGGCAATTGGTTTCATGGAGAAGTATTCCGAACAGTATAGGAAAGAGGTCATGGAGCTGGCACCGCTCATAAACAAGGTCGCAAAGTTCATTCCTGCAAGGCGCATGAGAAAGCTTCATATTAGCTTGTTCGGATACTCTCGGAGCATGGGGGGCATAACGCTTCCAAGGGCCATAGCGTTCACTGCCAGCCTATATTCGATGGGATTCCCTCCGGAGCTGATAGCCTTGACATCCCTTGACGAAAATGATATTGACATCATAAGGCGCATACACTATAACTTTGACGACACCCTTTCAATAGCGCTTTCATATTATAATCCTTCATCATACAAATTGACAGGCATCGACCTTTCCAAGAAGATTGAGATGTTGGATGTGCCCTATGAATCTAATGAGGACCATAAGCGCTACACTGAATCAATCATAGAGTGCTTGAGGAAGGCTCAGACAGAGCCCATGGAACGCCTTTGCCTGCAGGCTGCCCATGTGAGAAAGTTCTTGGGCTAACATCATTGGTCCTTATACCCATTTCCCAATAGAATGGCAATAATGTCCTTGTCCAGTGTCACATAGAATCTTCCAATTTTATCTGAGCTTTGCATTTCCTCAAAGCTTATGAAAGCGTCAGGCAGCACAAAGTCATTATCGGACTTAACCTCCCACCAAGCCCCTTGATTGGTCCTTAGATTTGTCAGTGTCACTATCATGTCAGGCACCCATTCTATGTCGCTCGAGACGATCGCATCTTCTGGCAGATTGGCCTCAAGGTACGATGCAAGCGCTTCACAGTCGATGTCATATTGCTTGTCGAAGAAGATTCCATCCTCGTTTGCCCACAAGAAGATCGCCGCATCGCTTCCTGTCAGATTGATCATGATGGGTGGCCATTGCATCGTCACAATAGACACTGTAGGGAAGATCATTGCGATTGCCAGAAGCGCAAAGCTTTTCCTGCTCGCGAATCTGTCCTTGAAGACAATGGCTATGCATACCGCCCAGAATGGGACCATATGCAACCAGTACCTTCCTCCATAGAACAACAGTATTGGTAGTGTGCCAATGATGACCATCTTCACAATCCTGTTCTCCATCCTCGTGCCATCCATCCTCATGAATGCTATTATTCCTAAGGCTAAAAGGATGGGATTGACTATCTGCAGCGATAGAAGCCCAACGAAAAGCCCCCTTATCGATAGAAGCTGGGAGGTCGTTGATTCAAGAGCGCCCTGATATGTCAGGACCCTGAACAACCAAGGCAGATAGAGCGCAAGTGATACGCTAGACACTATCGTGAACATCCGCATATACTCTCTGTACTTCATGGAAATGATAAGAAGGGTGAACATCACTACGAAAGGGAACGAGAGGTGGGCGTAGAGCATCGCAGTCATCAGGATTATCGAGGGCACGGCCCTCTTTTGGACAAACGTAAGGACCAATATAGGCAGCATCACGGTCACTAGGCTGGAAGGCAGCGCCATCGTTGAGATTAGCATTACCCCCATGTCGATGCTAAGTATGAATATCGATAGGGATGCGACCTTAGAGCCGAAGAATCTCCTTGCCATATACCAGGTGGTAAGAAGCGTCAAAGGATAAGTGAATGCCTGGAGCACCTTTCCTCCCTGCAACACATTTTCCGGGTCCCTGGAGATGAATGCTATTAGCAGGTGGGACAGGGGCGGGTAGAGGTGAGGCCTCCCAGCAGGCGCAAATTCCCAAAAGTCCCAAATCGGGATGGTCCCAAGCTCCAGGATCTTTCTTGAGATCGCCAGATGGTACCAAAGGTCTATCACATTTGGGGAGAACTTGCCCATGTTGAAAATGAAGCTGAATGATATTATTGCTAGGAATGCGATGCCTGCCTTGTCCCATGCCCTTTCCGTCTCTGCGGGCGTATGCAAGGCATCTTCGGAGCCACCCACCTTCTTGACGATCAATATCAAGAGGAACATCAGCAGACCTATCGCGATGAAGAGGAGGGCGAATCCGTAACCAATGGCCACAAGCGACACAAGGCCGGCAAGTGAAGCTAATATGCTTATCGCCTTCGCTACCCTCCCCCTTTCCCAGAGAAATAGCACTATCGGGCCGAATCCCGTGGTGGCAACGATGAAGGGGATCTTGAAGTATTGGCCATATAGTCGTATGAAGATGGATTGGACCGAATAATAGAAGAGTGGGAGTGCCCTTAGTCCGTTTCCGGAAGGTCTGCCGTAAGTTCTGTAGCCAGATATCGCCCTGTTGAGCAGGTTGCCAATCCTTCCGAATGTCACCAATAGGGCGTATAGTATGTAGAGCCGAAGCCCTATAAGAAAGAATGCTCCAAAGGCCATAAGTATGGCAGAAAGGGCCACTACAACCAACTTTCTAAGTCCCTTATCCCTCTTCTTATAGATGTATGAAACAACAGGGAAAGCTCCAAGGGTGAGTATCCAATATGCGGGAAGGTGCCATCCCCTCCCAGCGAGCTTTATAGTGATCCTCTCGATAGCGTCAGGAATCCTATCCATTACTACTATTTCGCTCCTTTAAATAAAAAAAACCTTGTTTCTAGAAGGGCATGTCGGCAGGGATATCGCCTTCTTTATGTCTTCAGTGTGCCATCGTCTTTTTCCTAAGGATGGCCTATATGAGAAATCATATTTAAATATTTATAAAACATACAAATTATTATGCGATTAAGACGTAGTATGGCCTTGTGTGTCGTCCTGATGATCATAATCCTTGCATCTGGTTGCCTTGGGGGCAATGAGAGCGAGGATGCTTGGAATGATGAGGTCTCTGACACTAACGACCTGATCCTTGCGGGCAAGACCTCTTATGAGGCCTATGAGGATGCATTGGACGCCGAGCAATACGATATCGCATATCTGAACATCGACGACGCAATAGCGCAATACGAGGATGCATTGGACAATTTGGACGACCTTAGAGATGTGGCCGTCGACCTGGACAAAGATTTCCTTGACGATTACTTGGATGCATGGGAAGGCAATCTCAACGAGCTCATCGATATAGCATATGCTGGCAAGATGATGGCTTTGATAATGGAGTACAACTATTCAAGGGAGAACTTCTATGACTATGACACGCCCGCTGCGAATTATTTCAACACTGCAACAGCAAGTTATAACAATGACCTCCTAGACCAAGCTATCGACAATGCCAACATGGCATACGACCATTATGCAGAGGCAAAGGGATATTCAGACAGGATGGTGGAGATAGGTTCCATTCTCGAGATGCCACATGTTGTCGACTATGCCAACATGCTTTCGGCCAGTGCCCAATACCTTTTGGATGCGTGCACTAACATAGTGAACGCTGCAAATCTCAAGGAAAGCGATGTCTCCCAGGCAAATCAATATGCCATAACGGTTGATGATCTTATTAAATCCTCAAAATCGCTTGACGAGGAGATAACCGACCTCTACGACCTTTATCCAGACCTATATGAAAAGACTAATGGCATGCTGTTTTGGGATCTTTTCAGCTACTATCAGGATATTAAGAACTCAGCCAGGGTTGCCGCAAACGACTACAGGCAAGACATGGACGATATAGTGGAAGAAAACGGGGACTATTTCAAGTGACGCTCTTTGTCGACCTTTTGATTTTCAAGAGAAGAGGGAGTATCTTGCTAGTCTCAAGATAGTCCTCCTTCATGCCCTTGGCCGCTTCCTTGTCGATGCCGCTTTCAAGGAGCTCTCTCTCGAATATGATAGCTGCCTTTTTAGCTTCCCTCCTGAGCCTCAGCAGGGACATCCCCATTTTCAAGGTCAATGGTAAGAACTTGGGGGCCATCTTGATAATATCTATCATGCCCCCAGATGCGCTGCCATCTTTTTTTTCCATGTCATTCACTTTCAATCGTTCTTGTCGTGACTAGAGACGTTCTTGAAAATGCCTCCGATGTTGAGGCTGGACATGTATTGGCGGGTCAGGTCGTATGCCTGTTCGTCGTTCATCCCAGCATCCTTGAGCTCTTTGTAGAATGTTGATATTGCTACGCCGAAGTTCTTGGCCTGGTCCTTGCCGTAGAGCACGGTTGTCAGCTCCTTTAGCAGGCCCGGCACCTTTTCGGATACTACTTCCATTATCTCTTTGATCTTCTCTGGGTCTGGCATTTCATGATTTTCACTCATCTATATACCTCCATTCCTTTTCTAAGCATTATTATGTGGTCACCCTATATAGCGATGCCGAGAATTTGTGACCACTTTCTGAGCACTTCCTCCGAGATGTAGAATGTCGATACCTTCTTCTCATCATTTTTGGAAATGATGCCCTTCTCCTCCAACATTTCCAACCTTTTCCTGATTATCCGTCTTGAGGCGCTGCCCCTTTTTGCCTTGACGCCAATAGTTATCTGGGAAATGTTCTGGTATCCCCTCTCAACAAGCACGCATATTATGTCCTTGGCGATGGGGTCCTTTATCTCAGGCATTAGCATGTCAGGGGATATCTTTCCATGGCGAAGCACCAGGTCTAGTATCTTGAAGTACTTTTTTGTATTGGACTGCATGTCCTGTATTGGTCTGACCAGTCCAGATATCTGGTCTTCCAGCTCTGCTATTCGCTTGTTCAGCTCTTCGATCTGCTCATGCAAGTCCTTATCCTTTTCCACATTTACTATTTGTATTGCTCAATTTTATAATCCTTGGGTATGGCTTTATGGTATATGCAAATAATGTATCTCTTAGATTGAATTTATTTGATAGATCAATCAGTATCTTTTAAAGTAAATACTGTAAATTCTCCCCTAAATTTCCAGTGGAAAAAACCTTTGATTTGATTGTAGGAAATGGCGAAAAATTGGAGTCTACAGCCCCCATGATAAAATCAGGAATGCCTTTTTTGGGGAATATTGGCAAACTATTTATTCTCTTACCATCAAACTACGATGTTTGTCAGGCGATACAATGAAAGCGTATGAATTGGTCAAGCTAAAAGGCAATAAGTTGGAGTTGTCCGAGCAATGCATGCGGGTCCTAGAGGCATCGGAGGGCTCCATCCTACTGTTGGAACTCGACAGGAACGAGAAGGAGATGATAGTCACAAGCATAGGCGAACCAGATTCCAAGATAGTCGAGCTGAAGGCGATAATGGATAATAGCCCCTTATCTAACGCAAAGCTGGACCTTGTCCTTGGGGAGGAGAACATATCTATAATCTATGGCGAGGGGCAGGCTGTCAAGGGATCCTACTATTCTGTCAGGCTCCTCGATCTCAAGAATTCGAACATCTCTGAATCAGAGCTCAGCAATAAGCTCAAAGGCACCGGGGTAATTAAAGAACTTGAGCTCGTTAGGCTATAGGCAGGTGTATGATTGTCCCTCAAACATCGTTTTATCAGGCAAGAGCTGGAGATATTCAAAGAGAAGAAGCTGGACGACGACACATTCACAAAGAAGCTCAGATTCCCTGGCAAGATGCTGGCCAAGGACGTGATGATGCCATACAAGTCCGTAAGGCCTACCACGCCTATACAGGACCTCCTAAATCTCCTGAACGAACAAAAAACATCCATCTTCATCGTTGTGGACGAGTATGAGAATCTTCTAGGCATTGTGAGGGAAAGTGACCTAATAAAGCTCCTTTCAAGGCCAAGCTTTTCTACTGGGGTGGGCGGGTCGCTGTTCAAGGAGGCGTTTGTGCGCGTTTCCGACACAGTGGCAGACATCATGACGCACAAGCCCATATTCGTCTATGAGGGCCAGACCATTGAGGAAGTTGCCACAACAATGGGGAAGTACAAGATCAAAAATCTCCCTGTGCTCAATTCTGAAAAGAGGGTAGTGGGGATAATCAACACCAAGAGGCTGCTATTGTTGATGCGGTTGTTAAGCTAGGGATAAAATGGATTTACTCCTTGAGATATTGATCATCCTGCTTGTCGCAAAGACGTTCGGCGAGCTTGTAGAACATTTTGGCTATCCATCAATAATAGGCGAGCTTATAGGAGGGCTTATCGTTGGCAACACCTTCTTACAGGTCCTTTCAGTTTCTCATGAGCTTGAAAGATTCTCCTATATCGGGATATTGTTCCTTATGTTCTTTGCAGGGGCCGAGACTAACGTAAAAGATCTCATGAAGGCAGGAAAGACGTCATTTCTTGTGGCATTGGCCGGAATATCATTGCCATTCACGCTTGCCGTAGCATTAGGTATGGCATTTGACTATGCCCTATACACATCCCTTTTCCTTGGGACGATACTGGCCGCCACTTCCGTGGGCATAACTGTGAGGGTGCTCATCGATCTGGGTAGATTGCGTTCAAAGGTGGGCATGACCATCATCAGTGCCGCAGTGATAGACGATGTTCTGGCAGTCTTTATACTGACCATGATAACCGGCCTGTCGACGACAGGGGAGATCGTGGTCTTGGAGATCGTCAAGGTGCTGGCTTTTATAGCGCTCTTCTTCCTGATATCTCTCTATGTCATATTCCCATTGATCAAGAAGGCTCTTAGCTACACAAACAAGATTAAGACAGAATCCGGCCTGGAATCCATAGTGATAATATTCATACTCTTCTATGCCATGTTCGCCGAGGAGATGTACATCGCGGGAATAACTGGCTGTTTCTTGGCGGGCCTATTGATATCCCAGACCGAAGAGAAGAACTTCCTGGTTACAAATACTAAGACCATAGGTTATGGTTTCTTCATACCCGTCTTCTTCACCTACATTGGCGTGGCCGCAGACCTGAAACAGATAATGTACGCCGGGATAGTTGGGCTGCTGCTTATCATCGTTGCAATATTGGGCAAGGTAGTCGGATGCTATATAATGTGCAAGCTATCAAAGTTCGACAACAAGGATTCCCTTACAGTTGGGATAGGGATGGTGCCCAGGATGGAGGTCGCGATAATAATCGCAAACATCGGCCTTGTCCAAAACATCATCGACCAATCTCTTTATTCCACCATAATACTTATGGCGTTCGTGACGACCTTGATAACGCCCCCCTTGTTGAAGGTCGTTTTAAGTGAGAAAAAGCCCGTATCTGCAGAAGCTTCTCAAGTATAAGAAAAATTGAGCTCTTGTCCCAATCTTGGGACAAAAATGAGCAAGAAAAATAGTAAAGAGAAAATTTGATCGTTCCAATCAGTAGCTCTTATGCTTCTGATAACAATCTCGGCAGTATACTGGTCTTCCCTCTGTTGGCTTGAATGGCACTTCACATTCTTCGCCACAGTCAGAACACAATGCCTTATGCATCTCACGAGGACCAAAACTGTCTCTTGACCTTCTGTCGCCATATTCCATGGATCTTCACCTCTTTGATTTTGTTGCCCCTATCTAACTTTTGTGAAAATCCATCGAAGGAACTCTAAAGGATATCATCACTACCATTATCTAATGGGCATGAAAACATAAGTTAAGGGGTATTTAATATTTACTGTTAAATTGCCCCAAATAAATGAAATATATTTAAAAAAAGAGGAGATCATGAATCCTTGTTCCTAGTTCTCGGTTCCTCTCTTGCCATTCCTTCATCAGGTGACTCCCCAGGGCCTTGACTGATTTCCTGGCTGTGGTCGTTATAGTTCTCGTCGCCACCGCCGCCCGCATTGACTGCGCCACATAACAGTGTCAATGCGACCAAAGATATCATAACGATAGCTATTGCCTTTTTCATTTTATCCCTCCCTCACTGCCATTGGGACGGTATGGTATCAAAACATAATGAAAAGATGTGATTTTCAAACTGCATACTAAATCTTGGTTTAAAATATGTCCTGATTCTTCCTATAGACCATGCCTTGGAAGGTCGCCACCACATCGCTTTCATCGTCATATATCTCTATGTCATAGGAGGCTATCTTTGGATTGATGGAGACCTCCCTCGCGATCGCAGTGAGGCTGCCCTTTCTTGCGGCCTTGACATAGTGGATACTGCAGCTTATTGCCATCGACAGCTTGCCATGGGAGTTGGATGCAGCCCCAAGCGCCATATCGGCCAAGCTGAAGATGGCGCCACCGTGAACTGTGCCAAAGAAATTCAGATGCTCTTCGCTTATGGTCATTTTTGCCTTTGAATGGCCTTCGGATGCCTCAAGGACCTTCATGTTGCAATGTTGGGAGAAATTGTCATTGTTCATCAGGTCCATAAGGGCCTTACTCTTTTGATCGCTTTCTGGTGCCATGTAAAAATATAGCGCTATTATTATTAAAATCCTTGTTTGCGATTCCATTCTTTGAAGGTGGCGCAAATCCTATAACGCCCTGTCCTGTCTACCTCAACATGTTCGC
>JAFGGT010000083.1 GCA_016930445.1 Candidatus Methanofastidiosia archaeon
CAGGCATCGATCTCTATGACGCCCCAGTCGAGCGCGGCGGCGGAGTCCCTTAGGAATGCCCTGGGCTTCAGCCCAGTGAATATCCGGCGAAGCCTTTCGTTGCCCAATATGTCCTTTACGGTTTCGTGGACGACCCTCCTGTCGATCCCCATAGAGTCGGCGATCTTCTTTGTCGGCACCTCGATGTCCTGGCAGTATACCTTGTTGTCATCCCTGCACGAAAGGCCCAGTACTAGGAATAGCGATGCTATCTCCTTTCTCTTGGGAGAGCTCTTGAAACATTCCTCTATGTCGTCCCACATAATGCCGTCCTACCCTTTGGACAAAGTCACCTTATTGCCCTCTATAATGATGTCATCCCCTGTCTCGATCTTGGATATGTCGATCTTGTCCACCATCGGGATGTCCGATATTATGGCGCCCACGCACACGATGGGTTCGGAGGACTCGTTAATGATGGCAGTGGGGCTGACACCCTCCTTCTTCAACCATAGGATGATGTACGACCCGACGGTCGAGCCCTTGCCGTATGGGAATACCAGCACCTTTCCTGCCACAGATTCCCCGTATATGTCGGACTCCCTGTCGATGACATTGCCCGTCTTTGGGTCTATGCCGCCAAGGAAGGAGAGCGGTTTCCTGCTTACAAGCGCCTTTCCGCTCGCATTTCCCTTCTTTATGAGCCTTCCAGTGAACTCGGTCATTCCGACCACCTACCAGTGAGGGCGGCATCCACGCACTGCCTCATTCCGCCATATCTCGTCCTTACCTTGCACCATGACTGCATGTAGTAGCAGCCCTTGGCAGAGTTGGTGGCCACTGTGTCATAACCGAACTCCTCAATCGGCGACACCACCATGCAGGTGTCCGTGATGAGCTTGGCGCCGGAGCCTTCGATCACATCCTTGTATCCGTATGAGCTCGCCTGGCATGCGGTCGCCTGCGATGTGGTTATCCATAGCGGGACCTTTACGCTCTTGCCCTTGAGCATCTGGGAGATTATCATTATCTCTTCCATTGAGGCGTGGGGGCAGCCCATGGAGACGAGATCGATCTTCTCAGAACCCGTGTTGAGGTATGCATACGCGTCCTTGAGGTCCTCTATCGCATAGACCTCGTTAGCTTCAGCTATCATGTTCCTCGTCCTGGCCTCTGGCGTCTGTCCGTCGACATGGTAGAGGGCCACAGATCCCGAAGCCGCCATCGATGCGCCGAGCTGCTTGAAGTTGTAGCTCATCATGTCGGGAAGCCCTCTGAAGTATGGTATGCCCTTTTTTGTCTCCTTCCCAGCGAGTACTCCCAGAGCACCGAAGTCCGAGTCCCTGGTCATCTTGGCATCGACAATAAAGACAGAGCTTGCCATCCTCTCTTCATCCAAGTGATATCCGTAACATGGCGTCTTTCCTATCAGGGCGGCTGCCAAGGCCGAAGGCCCACCCTCCCTGTTGGTCCTGGCACCTATGTAGGAGTTTGCGAACGACACCGCGGAGGACTCGCTCCATCCGATATGGTCTCCAAACTTGGGGAGATTGCCCAATTCGTAAGGCGTGCATGTGCAGGTCGGGACAATGCCCATCTTCTGATAGAGGTCGACTATGTACTGCTGATTGACCGAGAAGTCCTCAGAGAATCCGAGCTCCTTCCATCTCTTAAGGTCTATGCCAGCGGGATTCAAGGTAGAGAACGCCTTGACGTCGGCGCCGTGCTCCACCCACCACTCGAGGAACTCGATCCCAGGCCTTCCAAGGTTCTTATAGCTTACACCAGCGACCTGTACGCTCTTTATAGGTATCAATTTCTCTGCATCGTATATCTGTCCGAGCGCGACCAGGATCTCCATTGCCTTTTGAAGGACCTCGCCTTGCTCTCCGTCGTAGATAGATTGTTCTTCCTTGGTAAGTTGCATGTTCACACCGACTGCTATATTCCCTTCCATCTTGGAAGGTCATGATCAATATTGAATACGTCCAAGACCTTCCCTATGAAGAAGTTGTTTATATCATCTATGGTCTTTGGATTGGTATAGTAGGCTATCACAGGGGGCATGATGATGACGCCGTAAGCTGATAGCTTGTGCATGTTCTCCAGGGCCTGGGGCGAGAACGGAGTCTCCCTTGGCATGATCACCAGCTTCCTTCCCATGCGCATCATGTTCTCTGCGGACCTTGATATAAGATTGTTAGAATGGCCATTGGCCACCGACGACAATGTCTTTAGGGAGCATGGGACTATCACCATGCCATCTATCTTGTATGTGGATGACGATATGGAGGCCTCAAGCTGGTCGTTGGTGTAGACCTTGTTTGCCAGCGACACTACGCTTGGGATGGAGCAGCCCTCTATGCTCGCCACCTTCCTTGCCGCTTCAGAAATAATTAGGTGGACCTCGATGCCCTTTTGCTTCAAGACCTTTATCAGGCCTGAGGCAAGGCTGAATCCAGAGGCTCCGGTGATGCCGATTATAATCCTCATCATATCTCCTCAAGAAGGATAAAGAAGATAGTGAAAAACACTATCACATAAATCTATTGCATCCTTTTATTTAAGCTTTCTTTAGATATACCCATCGAGCCCGAGCTTCTTGTATCTCACTATCTCATAGTTGCTTGGATCGACATCGGAGGGCATTGTCGCGTCGAATCCCGTCTTTGCGGTCATGGTCTTCTTGCCAGAGTGGTCAGAGCTGGGGTCAAGGGATGAACCGGGCTGCCTCTCAAGCACTACAAGGTCCTTGTCAGCCTGGAATCGGGTCGCGACCGCCCATTCGATCGATGCTGGATCGTATATGTTCACATCATCATCGACTATAGTGACGCTCTTCATGCTGCTATGCCCCTTGAATGCGGCATCTATCGCCTTCTTCCCGTCCTGGTCCGAGCGCTTGCTTATCTGAACTACGCCATGAAGCCAGCAGCCGCCCCCCATGGTCATGAGTACGTTTTTGCAATCGCACACCTTGCTGACCTCGTCGTATATGGTCGGCTCCTTTGGCATGCCCATTAGGATCTTATGCTCCATCCTGCCTGGAATGAGTGCCTGGTACATGGCATCATTCCTATGGGTGATACAGTCGACGACAAATACAGGTTCCCGCCTTTCGAAGTCCCTGGTCTCGGTCAGGTCTACGAACGGACCTTCCCTGTCGACGTCCTTTGTCAGCCTTCCCTCGAGGACTATCTCGGACTGGGCGGGTACCTCGAGGTCCTTGGTGACGCACTTTACCAGGTCCGTCCTGTCTAGGGCATTGGCGATAGAGAGCTCATCTACGCCAGATGGCGGCCCAAGCGAGGCTGCGACCATCACGGCAGTGGAATTCCCTATGCACACCGCCATCTCAAGGTCATCCCCTGTCTTGTCGTAAGTGGTGCGCGTCTGTCTGTTCGGGATGATCCTTGCGGTAAAGCGGTCCTTTCCTATCTGCATCAGCCTGTGGTAGCACGCGTTCCTTCCTGTATCTGGGTCCTTAATGATCGCAACTGTGGCGGTGCCATACTTTCCCCCATCGCCCGGTATGTGCCTCAATATGGGCAGCTTATCAAGGTCAGGCCTATTTTCGACGACCTCCTGGCAAGGCGCAGAGTCCAACACAGCCGGTTCCTTCCTGTTCCTGAGGGCATCGACCAACCTTGAGAGCGTCATCTCCTTGGTAGTATCAAGGCCCTTTGCGATGAGGTCCCTTGAGGATGTGATCCCTCCGAATACCGGATAGTCGTGACCCCTGACGTTCTCAAATATCACTGGCCTCTCATCCAGCGAGTACATCAGGTTGGCTATCTCATACTCGGTGCTGACCTCCCTCCTGATCCTGACTAGCTCGCCGTTTTGTTCGAGCATAGATAAAAAATCCCTTAGGTCCATTCGACTACCACCATCAGATCCCTATCTCTGTCTTGAGCACTTCGAATCCTTTGCCCTCTATTGCTTTCGCAACGTTCTCTTGCACCTCTTTCTCCGGGGTCAGGGCGACCATATAGCCTCCTAGCCCCCCTCCGGTCATCTTGGCACCGATGGCGCCTTCGTCCCTTGCGATGTCCACCAGCATGTCAAGGTCCCCGTTTGAGACCTCTATCTCCTGGAGAAGCCTATGGTTCTCGTTCATTAGGCTTCCCATCGTCTTGAGGTCGAAGGATGTTATGGCCTCACGCCCCTTGTACGCAAGCTCTTCGGCAGACCTGAATATCTTGCCGTACCTCTCATGGAATCTTTCTTTTCTCTCCTGCACGCCGGACACCGCAGCCTTCGTGTTGGCGACGGCCCCTGTGTTGCCCATGACGATGTTCACGGGCGTTACGAGATTTATCCTCTCTATGTTGTTGGGACTTCCCTTCTTGAACCATATGAGCCCGCCGTACGTTGCGGCAGTGTTGTCGATGCCGGATGGGTCCCCATGGTACCCCTTCTCACCCTCGTAAGCAACGCGATTTATCTCCTCGTCGCTGTAATCAAGCTGGTATTCTTCCGAGAGCGCCCTAGCTATAGCGACACAGGAAGCTGCGCTTGCCCCTACTCCGCTCGCAGCATAGAGGTCGCCAGCCAGCTCTATTCTGACCCCCGTCCTTTTCAATCCCATTGATTTGAAGATGTAGTCTAGGGAGTCGCGCTGGTGCACCATCTTCTCATCCTTATATCCTGGGGTGGCCATCCTATTGTCATAGAACTCGAAATCGCCATTGACCTTTTGCGCATGAGCAGTCGTTCTCATGTTTATCGCTGAAACAATGGCCGGTACCCCATAAACGACAAAATGTTCATTGTACAGTATTACCTTTCCAAAACCGCTGCCATTACCCATGATCAGTCCTCCATGTGTGCGTTGTTGCTGCATATGGCTTATATTGTTTTTGGTCAACTGCTTTTGAGCCTAACGTCAATAGCACAAACTAGAATCTGTTGCAGAAGCTTAGGGCATCAGGCAGCATTCCAAGGACATCTGATGCCGTATAGAAAAGATCGTCGTTTGCATACACCATGTCCCCGGCGAGGCCTACAACGAACGATGATGCTAGCGCGGACTCGAATAAAGGATTCTTTGCAGCGAAGGCCGCAGTGCATCCAGCCAGAACATCGCCGGTGCCACCTGTCGTCATCCCCTCATTGCCTGTCATGTTCTCCCAGGTATGCCCCTTGGAGGAGATTATGTCTATCTTGCCTTTTAGCAATATCGTGCAATCGTATTCCAAGGCCAGCGATCCCACAACATCTTTCCTTTCAGCGTGGTCTGCTGGCAGTTCACCGAACAGGGATGCGAACTCCCTTGCATGCGGGGTTATGCACATGTTGCTCTTCAACAGGTCAAGATGCCCTTTGAGGGCATGTAAACCGTCGGCATCTATAATGAGCGGCGTCTTGCAGATCTGATAGAACTCACGGAAAGCGTCCAATGTGGCGTTCGATCTCCCAGCGCCAACCCCACAGAGGATGCAATCTACCTCATGTATCCGTGGGTGATCGAGTATCGAGCCATCCAACCTGTCTGATGATGTCTCCTCCACGATTATGTCAGGGCTTGCGCACCTTATGGCACCGGAGACCTTCTTTGGGCATATCACATAGACGAGATCGCATATCGTCGACCCAGCGATCGACGAGTATATGGGTGCTCCATGGTACTTTTCAGAGCCCCCTATGACCGCCATAGATCCCCCGCCGCCCTTATGTGCGGTGACTGGGCGCCTTTCGAGGAACTTCACGTTTCCAGGGCCACATAGTCTCGTAAGCTGGTCAGGTATGCCTATCGGTAGCACCAAGGCGCCTTCCTGCTTGCTCTCGTGTAGCGATATCACGACGTCTGAATTGACCTTTGTATCGGTCCCATGCCCAGATTCGATGTCCACAGAGAGCCTGGAAGACTCTGCCTCGTTCATCCTGTTTATGTAGGAAAGATAAGGTTCGCGCACCTTCCCAACGATCCCGGTACCTAGGATTGCATCCACAATGAGGTCGTAGTTCCAATCATCCGGAGGTGAGTAGGACCTGATAAC
>JAFGGT010000084.1 GCA_016930445.1 Candidatus Methanofastidiosia archaeon
GGGCAAGGAAACTTACTGGTTTCAAATCTGAAGAAACAGATATGAGAAATTTCGAAGGCGAGGGTGTCACAAAGATAGTGGTCGGTCAACCATCTGAAGTCAGGACAATTCGGGAATTATTTGAAAAAAACGACATAGAATGCTTTGAATCCGACATAAAATTTGAGAACAGATTTCTGATGGACAATGGCATAAAGGGGTATATTGGCATCGAGGGGGACTCCTATGGGACCAAGAGAATAGACAAGGTCTTCATTAATCCCAAAGTGAGGGCGGTCCAAGATGATGTCGACCTAAGGATCCTCTCCATAGACATTGAGACCCATGAGAGGGGATTTGAGGACTTTTCACTTCCGATATACTCGGTCGCACTATATGGCGAAGGCCTGAGAGAAGTGATGATGCTAGAGAAATGTTGTGAGAATGCCACGTCATTTCCTAGCGAGATCGAGCTCCTAAAGGCATTGGAGAAGAGGATAATCGAATTCGATCCGGATGTGATAGTCGGTTGGAACATAGTGGACTTTGACCTTGTTTACCTCAAGAAGAGGTTTGAGGCCAACAAGATGCCATTTGACATCTGTAGGTCAGAATCCGAGGTCTCCCTTCTACCACAAACATCCTTCATAAAAGCCTCAAGGGCCAAGGTAGAGGGGCGGATGGTCCTAGATGCCATGTACCTTTTGAGGGACTTCTTCTACAAGTTTGAGGATTACAGATTGGACACGGCCGGAAAGGTCCTTGTCGATGAAGGAAAGCACGTGCTCGACAAGTCAATATCTGAGCTATACCAAAAAGACCCGTCTGAACTTTCCAAATACAATCTCAAGGATGCCTATCTTGTCTACAGGATCGTGGAAAAGGAGAATCTGGTGAAGCTAGCCATGACGCTTTCATCGATCACTGGGATGATGATGGACAGGGTCAAAGCGTCCATTGCGACACTGGACTCGCTCTACATCAGGAAGGCAATTGCAAAAGGGATAGTATGCCCCTCTGTCAAGGGGGAAAAACGCATAGCCGTCGTTGGAGGATTTGTTGAGGAACCCCTGTACGGGATCTACGATAACGTCATACTGTGTGATTTCAGGAGCCTATACCCTTCCATCATCGCAACTTTCAACATCGACCCCCTGACTTATGATAAAGGGGATATCTGTGCGCCGAACAATGTGTGCTTCGGAGGAGGGGATTCCATCCTGCCAGAGATAATCCTAGAGCTCCTCGAAGAGAGGCGCAAGGCCAAGAAGGATGGGCACTACACAAAACAATTCGCCATAAAGATAATCATGAACTCAATTTTCGGAGTGTTGGGAAATCCTAATTGCCGCTTTTACAACTCAAGTATCGCCAATGCGGTCACCTCCTTCGGCAGGCACATACTAGTCGAGACATCGCAGAAGATAGAGAGCTGGGGATATAAGGTCATATATGGCGACACGGACTCTGTATTCGTTGTGTCGAACACCGATGATGCTGGCAGGTCGGCGCAGATAGGCAAGGAGATAGAGTCCAGGGTGAACGAGTTCTACAGGTCCTATGTTAAGGAAAAATATGGACGGGAATCCTACATAATCTTGGAATTCGAGAAGGTGTTCGAAAAGTTCTTCCTGCCAAGGCAACGGCATTTGGAGAAGGGCGCCAAAAAGCGCTACGCCGGGATGGTAGATGGAGAACTTCAGATAATAGGGCTTGAGTATGTAAGGAGGGATTGGACGCAGCTTGCAAAGGAGTTCCAGTTCAATCTGCTGACCAAGCTCTTCAAAGGCGAGGATTACGAGGATTACATAAGGCGTTACGTGAAGGACATCTACTCCGGGAAGCTGAACGATAAGCTTGTCTACAGGAAGAAGCTCAGAAAGGACATAGAGAAGTATACAAAAACGACGCCACCCCACGTCAAGGCGGCAAGGATGCTTGACCACCAAGGCAAGGAGGATGCCTCGCTGATAGAGTACGTGATCACTAAGAAGGGCCCTCAGCCCCTGTCCATAGCCAGGAACATTGACTACAATCATTATGTCGATAAGCAGATAATGCCCATAGCAAAGTCGGTGCTCTCACTCCTTGACAAAAGATTTGAGGATGTAATCTCAGGTGCAACGCAGAAGACATTGATGGATTTCTTCACATGAGCAAGGCAATGGGAAAGATATGTTCAAGACATCAAATAATTTTGGCATTTAAATAGATTTTAATCATTTTCGCCAATATGCACCTTCCCATTATCTTCGATGGAAAGTGTTTTAAAGAGAGGAATAAGAATCAAAAATATTAATTTTTAGCTTATTGGGGCATTAATATGGTAGATAACATTATCCCGGTGAACATAGAGGACGAGATGAAGGAGTCCTATATGAATTACGCCATGAGCGTAATAGTGAGCAGGGCTCTTCCAGATGTCAGGGACGGATTGAAACCCGTGCAGAGAAGGGTGCTCTATTCCATGTTCGAGTCTGGGATACTCTCTAACAAGCCCCATAAGAAATCCGCCCGTGTGGTGGGTGACGTCCTTGGTAAATATCACCCTCATAGCGATACTGCGGTCTATGACACTCTGGCCAGGATGGCGCAGAACTTCTCGATGAGGTACATGCTCATCGATGGCCAAGGCAACTTCGGTTCCGTGGATGGCGACTCCCCTGCTGCCATGAGGTACACTGAGGCCAGGATGTCAAAGATCTCCGAGGAGATGCTTCAAGATATCAACAAGGAAACGGTATCGTTTATGCCAAACTATGACAACTCCCTGATGGAGCCCATGGTGCTGCCCTCAAAGATGCCGAACCTACTTGTGAACGGCGGATCAGGCATAGCTGTGGGAATGGCGACAAAGATACCTCCTCACAACATTAGCGAGATCGTAGAGGGTATCGTAGCGATAATCGATGATAGGGAGATGGACGACCTTGACCTGTTCCAGATCATACGGGGCCCTGACTTCCCCACTGGCGCGACCATCTATGGCGCAGAGGGGATCATATCTGGCTACAGGACCGGCAGGGGGAGCATAAAGATCAGGGCCAAGGTAGAGATGGACGAGACTAGCCAAGGGCCAAGGCTCATAGTCAAGGAGATACCATACGAGGTCAACAAGACGAATCTGATAGAGCAGATAGCAGAACTGGTAAAGGACAAGAAGATCGTTGGTATAAGGGATTTGAGAGATGAATCCGACAGAAGCGGGATGAGAATAGTCATAGAACTAAAGAAAGAGGCCAACACTGATGTCATACTCAATCAGCTGTACAAGCACACGAACATGCAGACAACGTTCGCCTTCAACATGCTCGCCCTTGTTGACAACAAGCCCGAACTACTGGGCCTGAGAAGGATTATAGACCTGTTTCTCGAGCATCGCTTCATAGTCGTTAGGAACAGAACGGCATTCGACCTCGACAAGGCCTTGAAGAGGGCTCACATACTAGACGGATTGATAATAGCCCTTGACAACATTGACGAGATCATAAGGATAATCAAGTCGGCCTCCAAACCAGAGGACGCCAAAGACTCCCTCATCTCTACATTCGAGCTCAGCCCTGAACAGGCCCAAGCCATATTGGACATGCGCCTATCAAGGCTGACAAGCCTCGAACAGGACAAGATAAGGAACGAGCTCAAGGAGCTAAGGGAAAAGATCGATGACCTGAGGGACGTCCTTGCAAAGGACGCGAGGGTCTATGACATAATAAAGGAAGAGCTCCTAGAGATGAAGGAAAAGTATGGTGATGAGAGAAGGACAGAGATAGAGTTCGAAGGCATAGAGTTCGAGGATGAGGACCTCATACCCTCTGAAGATGTCGTGATCACCCTGTCCCATGAAGGTTACACTAAGAGGATCCCAGTGGACACATACAGGATCCAAAGGAGAGGCGGAGTAGGAATAGTCGGGACCGGTACGAAGGAAACAGACTTCATAGAGCACATCATAGTTACGAACACCCACAACTACATCCTTTTCTTCACGAACAAGGGCAAGGTGTACTGGAAGAAGGCATACCAGGTCCCACAGGGAGGAAGGCTTTCCAAGGGCAACAATGTGGTAAATCTTCTAAATATAGAGCCTGGTGAGATGATCTCAGCGTTCATTCCGATAAAGGAGTTCGATCCGAACAAGTACCTGTTCTTCTCAACAAAGAAAGGACTTGTCAAGAAGACCCCACTCAGTGCTTTCTCCCACCCAAGGTCTGGCGGAATAATCGCCATGACTCTAAACAAGGACGATGAGCTCATAAAGGTAAGGCTGACCAATGGCGAGAGCAACATTATCCTGGGCACAGAAAAGGGGAAGGCAATAAAGTTCAACGAGAATGACGTCCGGCCAATGGGCAGGGGCGCTATCGGTGTGAAGGGCATAGGTCTTTCAAAGAACGACAATGTCATAGGCATGGACATAGCCACCGATGATGTAGAGATTTTTACCATAACCGAGAACGGTTATGGGAAGCAGACTGAGATATCGCAATATCCCCTCACTAGAAGGGGCGGCAAGGGCGTCGTCAACATAAAGACGGGAGGAAGGAACGGAAAGGCCGTTGGCATAAGGACCGTCAAGAAGGGGGATGAACTGATGCTTGTAAGCAACGAGGGCATCATCATCAGGCCGAATCTGGAAGATGTGCCATCAATCGGAAGGAACACCCAGGGCGTCATCATCATGAAGACGAGGCCAGGGGACAAGGTCGGTGCATTGGCAAGGTTCTCTCTCGACTAAAAAGCGACATACTTGAGCAGGTATTGACCCGCCTGAGTAAATTATCTTTCATCATCCATTTTTAGTGAGCGGACAGCTCAATATCTCTTTCACATTGTTGGCAAACTAAAAGCATCTTGAGAATGGCGGGCTCGCCGGGATTCGAACCCGGGATATCAAGGTCCGAAGCCTTGCGCCCTATCCTGCTAGACTACGAGCCCATGCTAATAAGAAATCGCTGTTTATAAAGATTTGTGATTGACATCATACCATATAGGCCAGATCTGAAGTGTTAGTCGGGAATGCCCAAGGTATCTCCTTGAGCTCCCTTGCAGGCATCTTCGCCTTGATGGCCAGGGCAAACACGTTGATGAGGTCCCCTGCCCGAGGACATATCAGGTGCGCTCCCAGGATGTGATCGTGCGCCTTGTCCTTGATCACCTTGGAGTAGGCGTTTCCCATACCGATGTGGCGCGATGAGAACCAGCTGGACATATCCATCTCCTTGACGACATAGTCGAGCCCCTCGGCCTTAGCCTGGCCCTCTGTAAGCCCCACAGAGGCCATCTCGGGCATCGTGAAGAGCACTGATGGTGTAACTGAATAGTCCATCTCCAACTTATTGCCATGGAGGATGTTATTTCCTGCAATTATACCCTCGTGCTCGGCAAGCGCTTTCAGCATTGGTCTTCCCTGCACCACGTCGCCAGCAGCGTACACATTTGGGTTGGATGTGCTTTGAAGGAAGGAGTTGACGATAACGCCCTTGCTGCTATGGTCCACGTTCGCATTGTCAAGGGCAAGGGCATCCAGTTCTGGAACGCGCCCAGCGCCATGAACGGCGCAATCCGCCTCGCTATATAGAAATTCCCTGTTCTTCGTCGACTTGACCATGACCCCTTTCTCATTACTCTCTATCGAGGCTACCTGGGAGTCAAGTATGACCTCAATTCCCAGTGCTTTCGTGGCGTCCAGAAGCCTTTTGACTACGGCCCCATCAAAACCGGGAAGCGGGTTTGGACCCTTATGTATGATCTTCACTTCCGCCCCTGCCGATGCCGCAACATGGGAGAACTCGAACGATATGTAGCCGCCGCCGACGAAGATGATGCTCTCAGGGAGCTTGTCAAGCTCCATGAAATCCTCGCTTGTCAGGAGATGCCCCTCACCAGGGATGTTCAATTTTCTTGGCACTGAACCGCTTGCCACGAGAAAATACCTAGAGCTCAAGGCCTCTTCCCCAACGTACAAGCTATCCGGGCCCCTAAAAGTTGCAACGCCGGAATACGTGTCTATACCGTTCCTCTTGTAATAGTGCATCCTTTTCTCTGGTATCAGATCTGTAAATGACCTCTTGAATCTAATTAAGCTTCCCCAGTCAAATTCCAGATCCGGCCCGAACATTCCAAGCCCTTGCATCCTTTTTGCATGCGCCAAGGTGGAAGTCGCTCCCACAAGCACCTTTTTCGGCGCACATCCCCTGAGCGCACATGTGCCGCCATACGGCCTAAAATCTGCTATCGCGACGCGCATCCCCCCAGAGCTGCACACAAATGCGGCATTAGTGCCTGCGGTACCTGTTCCAACTATGACAAGGTCGTAATCCATAGGGATCAAACTAAGATATGTAAAAAGTAGGATATAAAGCTATATACACCATCGAACTAAAGTTTAGCAAAACTCCCTGGCATCAAGATAATAACTACACATTAAAAGGTCGTAGCAATTGATAGGTTCAAAATTCTTAAATAAGTGCCCTGATCGATAAGTGCGGGGGATGGGATTTGAACCCACGGACCCCTACGGGACTAGGCCCTCAACCTAGCGCCTTTTCCAAACTCGGCAACCCCCGCTCCATGTCAATTGGCTGTCTTCCGCCATAATCATCATAGGTATATATAAAATTTACTATCTCGTGCTTGGTTACATGAACGTCGAATTCACCCACAGTCCGACAAGATAGCTTATTATGATGACTAAGAATGCTATCGAAACGTGCTCGATTATTATCCGGACTGGGTTCTCGTTCTTTATCGTAGAGATATAGTAACTAAATAATGTTATCAGGGAAAAGCCCCAGGCGATGTTCACAATAATCGCTCTCTCAAGCTCCATGAACCATACAGGTACCGCGAATGTGAGCGCAAAGATGAACTTGGAAAGGAATGTCGTTATGGTGCACTCCCAGACGTGTTTGGAATCAGTATACTCCTTGGACTCCTCCGAGATGTGTATGCCCAGTGAGTCGGAAAAGGCATCGGCTATGGCTATCGTTATGATGCCCCCGATTATCGCTATCTCGGAACCAGTGCCTGAGTACAGGCCCATCATCAGACCGAGCGTTGTGATTATGGCGGACGTAAGGCCAAACCCAATGCCTGTCTTGAATGAATCCTTCACAATCTAACTTCCTAGGTCGCTATTAAAATTTAACGTCAAGAAAAGAGAGAGTCCTAATCCCTGAGCCTCTTCCCAGTTATTGATATGAAGACGTCCTCAAGAGTGGGTTCCACAGATGATATGGACTTTATCGGCCTGTTTGAAAGCTTTGTTGCTATGTCCAGAAGCAGCTTGTCCCTGTCATCGATGTAGAGTTTCAGCATTCCCTTGTCATAGAGCGCCTTGGTAACTCCATCCACAGACTCCACATCCTCTATGAGCCTCTCATCGAACTCTATCTGGATCTCCAGTATGTCCTGCCCCTTGAGCTTTCTCTTTAGATTTCTTGGGGTGTCTATGGCCTGTATCTTTCCCTCATCGATTATCGCGATCCTGTTGCAAAGGTAGTCCGCCTCTTCCATGTAGTGCGTTGTGAGAAATATCGTCATGCCCTCGGCGTTGATCCTTTTGATGAAGTCCCAGATCATCCTTCGTGCCTGTGGGTCCATGCCGGTCGTAGGTTCGTCCATGAAGAGCACATCGGGTTTGTGCAGTAGTGCCAATATGACATTGAGCCTCTGCTTCATGCCACCTGAATAGTTCTTCACTAGGTCATCCTTCCTCTTCAGCAGGCCCATGGCATCCAACAGCTCATCAGACTTTTCCTTGATGACATTTCTTGGAACATTGTAAAGAGAGCCGTAGAGATATAGATTCTGGCTAGCTGTCAGAAGGTCGTTCAGTGAAAGCTCCTGTGGCACTACCCCTATCTTTTCTCTGATCTCCTTGGCGTTCTTGATATCAATGCCACACACCCTGGCATTGCCAGAACTTTTTCTCAACTGGCATGTCAACATGTTCACCGTAGTGCTCTTACCGGCCCCATTGGGGCCAAGGAAGCCAAAGATCTCCCCTTTCTTTATATCGAAGGATATCTCGTCTACGGCGGTCAGCATACCGAACTGTTTTACAAGGCCGTCTACTTCGACTATGTTCATGCCGCCTCACTCCTGTTAAGCATGACTATCCCAAGGCCTAGGACCAATGCGGCAAATCCTATTGATACTATTAGTTCCGTGCTGACCTCGGATATGCCATAGCCCCTTATCATGACGCCCCTAAGTGCATCGTTTATGTATGTTAGGGGGAATAACTTTGATATGCTCTGCATCCATCCTGCGGACAGGGGAAAGAATATTCCTGCAAGGAACATCATTGGGAAGTTTATCAGAAGGCCCATCTGTGACGCCTCCTCTGCGGTCTTTGCAAAATTAGATATCAGTATGCCTATACCTATCATTGAAAGTGATCCTATCATGATTATCAATGCGGTAAGCATGTAAGAACCCACGATGTTGAGGCCGTATATATATCTGGCGACCAGGAGCAGTATGAATATCTGTAAGCTCACTATGGCAAGCTGCGAGAGCATGTCACCAAGAATAATAGAGCTTCTCGGAGCGGGGGTCGAGAGTATCCTTCTCCTTACTCCCTTCACCCTGTCCTCGACCAAGCTAGTTGATGCGCCTGTCACGCCGGTCCAAAGCATCGACATTGCCACAAGGCCGGGGACCAGGAAATCTATGTATTTCAGGTCCCTTTCCTCATCGGGGCTCACGGCAACGAACTCAGCTTCTATCGGGGATGAGATGGACTCTATTATCTGGACGTCCTCTGCTGAGAGCATTCCACTCTCCTCTATTACAGCCAGGCTCTGCTCGAACATGTTAGAAGAGAACTCCTCTATCACGCCAGATGCGATGCCTGTGCCTATGCTCAGCTCGCTCTGGTCGGCGGCCTCGTCATAATAAACTTCTATCTCTACTTTCGAGCCATCATAGTTCATGAAGGTATCTGGGAGGAATATGACCATCACGACATCCTCATCCTCGATGAGCTTGCTCGACTGCGTAAGATTGGACTCGCCGGTGTTGGAATAAGTCTTCAGGTTGATGCCGTCCATGTCATCAAAGACACCTATGAACATGTCCATGACGATATCCGTGCTTCCGTCCTCAGGCATCACCATCGCCACATCGACCGTTATTGGGGATCCCGCCCCGCCAAATGCACTTCCGAATATGAGCATGAACAGGAGAGGGTATGATATAAGGAAAACCATAAGCTTTTTCTGATGCCAGACCTCTGAGAGACCTCTCCATGATATTAATAGCGATTTTTTAATCATGCCGTAACCCCCTATAACAAGCGTTGTAAAATAGTACTTAGACCTAAATTTATAATTTTCGATATATTAAATATATGCCCTATGATAAGGCACTAAAAGGTTAAAAAAAGTACCCGAGCGGACCCGCCGGGATTCGAACCCGGGATCTTCGGCTTAGAAGGCCGACGCCATATCCAACTTGGCCACGGGCCCATCTCAACTAAGCTTCTTTATCTTCACTACTTCTACACGCCTTATGGGATATATCTTCTTGGCGGACTTGTAGATTTCTGATGTGATCTTGCCTAAGATGAGCTCTTGGACCATTGGGACGAGGTCCGTTTGGGAGGCCATCTCCTTCATGTGATTCCTAATGAGGTCATTGACTGCCAAGACCTGGGAGCTCTGCATCCTTCGGGGTGCAATGGCCGTTAGTGTGACCCTTATCTTCATGCCGTCCTTTGTCCTGAGGTCGAGGATGTTGTCCAACTTAGTGTTATTACGCCTGGTCTGCGAGCGAATGTACGATCTAAGGAGCTCATGCTTCTTGAACTCTGTGTAAGCGTTATCGCCCTGGACCTCATTTATCCTGAAGAACAGCTTGACATGCGTCTTCGAGAAGTCGCCTGTCAAATCCCTCAGGGATGTCATCATAGTCCTTCCTATCAAATTATCCGGATCGCTTGAAACGACCTCGCCAAGGCTCTGTTTTCCAAACATGTCAGGAGCATAAACATTATACCACTTCTTGTCCTTCCAAGTGTCCTTCATCTGACTCGATCTTCTTGCCATTTTCTCACCAAAACTCTCAAATAATGGATTGGATGATTATAAAGTTGATGTCTCATATCTTATAGGACCCTTTTTAACTCTTTCGGAAGAGATATTTTATCAGGGCGAATTTTACTTTTCTCGGGGAAAAAGTTAAGTGCGATAAATTTATAAATGCATTTGATTTTTGATATCTAGAGCTCCGATAGTGTAGTCCGGTCAATCATCCAGCCCTTTCGAGGCTGAGACTCGGGTTCGAATCCCGGTCGGAGCACCTTCTTCTTCAAAAAACAGATAACTATTTTAAATTTCCTCCCGACTTTTTGGGATGGCATCTGTACTGATCGTGGACGATGATGAGGATATACGATTCATATATTCAAAGACCTTGTCCTCAAAGGGATACGTCGTATTCTCCGCCGAGAGCGGATCCCATGGATTGGAAATCTATGTTAACAAGAGGCCGGACCTGGTGATCATGGACTCTAAGCTGTCAGACATGAACGGGATTGAGGTGACGAGAAGGATAATAGGGATCGACCAAGACGCAAAGGTGCTTGGCGCGACAGGATATTCAGACCTAGATGAGGCATTCATAGAAGCCGGCGCCGCCAGGGTTTTGCTAAAACCGTTCACCATGGCGAACTTGTTGGAGGTCGTCTCAGAGATGCTTGGCGATCATCATTGCCATAGATAATCAATGTGCTCAAAAATATCGAGACATAGAAAGGCTTATAAAGAGGCGATAATTAATTTTATAGGCGATTTGAAGCGGGGTGGGGCAGTTAGGAGTGCCCGGCGGGCCCATAACCCGCAGGTCGGTGGTTCAAATCCACTCCCCGCTATTCTGATTCTACAAAGATCGAAATCATCCCAAAAAAAAGGTAACTCGACAAAATATATGCTAATCTATCTATTCTCATTAGAAATGGATAAAAAAATATAAATATAAAGGAAAATAAATTCATATAATTTGATAAAAGAGTGGTCACTATGAGAATTTCAAACTATTATGGTCTTAAGATATATAACGACAAGGCGGAATATGTCGGAATAGTCAACGATATAGTCCTGGAGTTCAACAAAGGGGAGATATTCGGCCTGGCCATAGGTCAGGAGGTCGGCATGGAAAACACAGCCATACCATACACTGATGTCATCTCCGTGAGGGACATAGTCCTAGTGAAGTCAAAGTAGTTCAGATGCCGCTTACTTTTTTTGTCAGGTAGAACTCTTTGTCCATTATCATGTCCCTGAGTTTTTTACAAAGCTTATCAGCCATCGCCCTATTGGACTGCCTTAGGCTAATAGGCACATCTCTGCCCTCGCAGTGCAAGCTTCCCAAAGCCCCCGAGTAGGAGCCGTTCGGACATACATAGACGCAAGTACCGCAATTGAAGCATCTCCTCTTGTCTATGCCACCCTTATTCGGCCTTATGGCGTTTGTCGGACAGTGCATGTCCGCATGGCATTCTTCACATTCCTTGCACCTCTTAGGGTCGAACGTGATCTCAAGGTCGGTGCCTTGCCATACTCTGCCATAGTCAGATGAAGCAAATGGCACCCTGTCATGGATGTCGGCTACCGGAAGGCCGATCCCATCGTCCGTTACCTTCAGATATTCCATGGTCTCCTCTGTGAATGGCAACGGTGCGGCAAGTGTATTGATCACCTCGGGCGTCGCCGAGGTCTTGAATCCGCCCATGAACTGGGGGTCCATGCCCTTTATCTCACCAAATACCGATAGCACGGGTCTTTCCTTGCTGCTTCTCGTGCCCTGCCCCATGACATATGCCACCTGGCCGTTCAAGAGGACCTTCGTGCCCACGCCCATCGTCTTTAAGCAAGGATCGTTCTCGATAGGATTTATCTCCCCACATCCGATGGCAGTAGCTTCCTTAAAAGGCCCTTTGAGGCCGGTGACAGAGAATATGGTGTCAAAGCTTTCCTCAAGCCTGTTGACAAATGATACATAGTTCCTATAGCTTGTCCTGGTCGTGACCATCCTTGAGAATAGGAAATCATCGAGCGTTATGGCGTTCTCAAACGTCCTGCCGTCCTCAGATACTACCCTTACGTCGACCTCCTTTCCCTCTACAAGGTCCCTAAGTAGATGGCCGCCACCATATTCCTTGCTGGCATACGACGTACCGTACAAGAATGCGTCCACCATCCCAAGGCTCTCGTTGGGGCAAGGCCCTGGAAATGCCGGCACATCATTGAGCCAAAGCTGCTTGGCCTTCTTGAAAGCGCCTTTTCCCGCAACAGGAATGGTAAGGATCGCGGCTGTCCCAGACATCAGACCACATGTCCCGGCGGTAACGACGTCGACATTGGCAGGGGAAACGCGCTCCCCATCCCTTATCATCGATTTAAGCTCTTGAGCCGTATAGACGACCGCCTCGCCCTTACTTATCTTCTCATTGATCTCATCGATGGTCTTTACCATAAGAACGTCTCCAAAGAAAATGGAAGTTGATAAGAAATCTCTTGCAAGATATAAATAATCTTGGTGAACTCAGCGGGATGCCTTTCTCTTGACTACCTTCTTCAGTGCGCTGCCGCATACGTCGCACACTTCTTCAGTGCCATTGAAAGCCTTGCCGCATCCAGTGCACTTCTTCGACCAGAAGAATACACTTCCTATCCCGGCTGACTTTGCAGTTGCATATCTTATCCCAGATATCTTTGCCATGTTCTGGATCCCATAATCGTCGGAGATGACCGTCGCCCCAAGCTCCAATGCCAATGCCAGGACGCTCACATCCGCAGGTGAGAGCGAATCGCCGGTCCTCAGGACCGCCTGCCTTATCTTGTCCAAGAACTCAAGCTTTGGATGCCTTACCTCTATCCTTCCAGAGCCGATATTGGAGAGAAGATTCTCTGCCGACAACGAATCCTTGATCTCCGCCTCCACCTCCGGAGTGATGAAGCACCTCTCGGAAGGTATGTGGCCAGAGAATATGGCTGATGAATCAAGGACGAACATCAATTCCTCCTTCTTATGAATCTGGCCACCTCTGAAGATTTACAGACAATTATGCTCTCGCCATTCTGGAGAATATGTATCGGTTGGCCATCTAATATTACATAGCTGTCCTTTCCCAGATTTACTATCTCTATCTCCAGATCATCGGGGACCACATAGGGATGCCATTCCCTAAAAAGCGGGCTTATGGGGGTTATCATGAATACGTTGGCCTCGGGATGCAAGAGCGAACCCCCTGCAGAAAGGGAATACGCTGTAGAGCCGGTCGGAGTAGCCACTATCACTCCGTCGCCCCTGACATCGTAAGGCTCCTCGCCTTCGACAATTATGGAAAGATAGTCGATCTTTATCGGAGACGTAGATCTGACAACGACCTCGTTCAGTACATTGCCTAGAAGCCTTCCCTCAAAGTATATGGCCAGCTTCCCCCTGCAATCGAGTTCATAATCCTCGAGCAGGGCAGGGATCTTCGTTATCTCTTCGACCTCGAGCTCACAGAGGAAACCGAATGTGCCCATATTGACGGTCAATATTGGGATGTCACCGTACTCCTTGCATGCCTTCAGGATCGTGCCGTCACCTCCAACAGCGATCAGAATGTCGACCTCAACTATCTCGGGTCCACCGAAAATAGCGCTAAGGGGTTTATCGAAGAAGAGCTCATGGTCATGCAATAGAGATGCTATTTCCTTCACCAGATCTACTGCCTCTGACCTGTCGGTCCTGGAAATAAGTCCAATCTTCATTTAAGAATCATCTCATTTGAGCTTATTTATAATTTTCTTATGCAGCTCCTTGTCGGCGCTGGCCACGACATTGACATGGTCCTCCTCCATGCCTATGGGGTCTCCGTTGAGGTCGGTCACTATCCCGCCAGAGCTCTCGAGAACTATCCTGCCTGCAGCTATGTCTGTCGCCCTCATCTTCTCCCTGGCATCGACAAAGGCCAAAAGGCTTCCATTCGCCACATAGCATATCTCAAGTGCGACGGACCCGAAGCATCTCAGCTTGTTTGTGATCTCCCTGAGCTCATCTATGTATCTGCCCTTTCTTGTATAGACAGAGATCATCTGGGAGTGTGGGGTGTATTCCAATGGCCTGCCGTTCATCAGGGAGCCATACCCTCTTATTCCCTCGAACCATTCATTCCATACCAGATTCCTTACCAGGCCATATTGAGAGTCTTCCCTTATTATGGCCAAGGATGTGCAATAGAAAGGCAGGCCCGATATCGCATTGTTGGATCCGTCCACAGGGTCGAGTATCATTGTAAAATCGCTGCCAAGTTCGACCTTCCCTGCCTCTTCGCTTATCAGGTTGCACCTGATGTCGTTGCTCTTGAGATAAGTTACGACGGCATCCTCCGCATTCTTGTCCAAAAGATAGGTATTTCCGCCATTTGGGTCCATGGCGACTATCTGGTGAGGGTTTCCTGCCCTCTTGCAGCTTTCAACAGCTGTCTTGATCTCTTCAGAAAGCTTCCAACAAAGAGTCCTATCCTTCATCGCAAATCAACTCAATAAAGCAGGAGGCACAATGAGATACAACATCCCCATCCCTGTTCGACCAGCATCTCTGCCGATGTCGTGTCGATGGAACTTGGAGTGGCATTCCTTATGCTCAGCATCTCCTTGCACATCTCCCTTGCCCGCTCCTCTGATTCCCTGCTAGAGAAGCTGCCGCTGGATTCGGTTACGACCCCAACGGTCTCCTTTGTCCTGGCGCAGGCAATTGCAGAGGATATTGTCTCCCCTTTCATGTTGCTTGAGGCCTTGGACATCACGCAGTACATGAATGAACCCCTCTCTATCCCCTTTATCGCATCCATCGTCGTCTTTTTGCATCCCTTGGGCAGTATCGAGGACACCGTGATGAAGTTGAAATCTGCTATTCCGGCGCTGTGCAATGCGGCATCGAACGCGTTCAATCTGCTATCCGCCGCACCCTTGCAGGATATTAGGACATAACTGTGGGGCGTAATCATAGGACATAATAATGCTATGCTGAATTTAAGTCTTTTTATTCTATATTAAAGGCAAAAGTAAGATAATTCAATACAGATAAATTTTTAAATTGGTCATTTATAAAAGGAGAGGAGGAAGATTATTATGGGTACTACTAAACCAGAGAGAGTCGGACTGTTGAAAGTTGGAAGATACATCGTGATAGACGATGAACCTTGTAAGATCATTGCATACAGCACATCCTCACCAGGAAAGCATGGTGCGGCAAAGGCGAGAATCGATGCCAGGGGCATATTTGACAATCAGAAGAGAAGCATCATCAAACCAGTTGATGCCAAGGTGCCCATCCCTATAATTGATAAGGCTAGCGCCATGGTAACGGCCATCATGGGCGACACAGTGCAGATAATGGATATGAACTCCTACGAGTATTTCGACATCAACATAAACGATGACATAGAGGGAGACCTTCAGGAAGGGGTCCAAGTGGAATACATGGAGACCCTTGGAAGGATGAAGATACTCAGAGTAAAGGGGTCTTGATGTCCGAAGACCTCTATTTCTATACTTACAGAAAATGTTATTTTCCTCTGGACACAACTAGGATAGACGAAGCCGAATATCTCTTGTTGGGAGTACCTTTCGATTCTACCCAGACAGGCATGACCGGGGCCAGATACGGCCCGAGCAGCATAAGGATGGCCTCATTCGACCTGGAGCACTATGACCCTGAGGAGGACCTAGACCTATCTGAGATCAGGCTTCACGACATTGGTGATGTCGATTGTGTGCCGGGATCGCCGGTCGAGACATTCAACAGGATCCGCCACACGATGGAGAACATCCCTCCTCAAAAGAAATTGATATCCCTTGGGGGGGAACATTCCATATCCCTTCCCATTATCGACATGCTGAGGCCCCAGATGGTGATATCATTCGACGCACATCCTGATCTCAGGAACGATTATATGGGTGTAGGGCTCTCGCACTCTAGCGTCATGAGGCGCGTGAACGAACGGGGCATACCGCTTGAGATCATCGGAGCGAGGGAAGGCTCGAAGGAAGAGTTCGATTATGCCAAAGGCAACGGCATTGGGGTCGTTCCTCCGCAATTGATAGATGATTATAAGGGCCCAAGCGATAAGGACATCTACATATCAATAGACCTGGATGTCTTCGACCGCCTGGAAGTAGGAAATCCCGTGCCTGGAGGCATCGATTTCAACACCTTCTGCAAGATCACAAAGGAACTTATTAGAAAAAACTCGATTCGGGGATTCGATATTGTTGAGCTGTCCTCACAACCAAATGAATACAGTTCCTACTTTGCAGCTAAACTTCTCTTCAAGATGATATCCTACCTTGAATCTTACAAGGATTGAATCATAGAAACTACTAAATAATGGGAAAATAGGAATTTGACACTTGATTTAAAAATGCTTCAGATTATTCTAGATTCCTCGTAGAACTCCATTGCCCTTGCTAGGAACTCAGCCCAAGATTTGGCGTTAATCTTAATCCTCATGTCCCATGCTTTCTCGTACAGCTCTTCTTCACAGTTCTTTATTTCAATGTTTCTCATAGTCAACACCCCTATAGTGTGGAGGATAAGATGGGCATAAGGTCCATCTTATCCAATTTGAGGGAGGGATACCAATTGCGTGCGTATATAATATTGCTCATCAATACTATTTAAATCTTTCGGTAAAACTAGTATTCAATATTGATAAAAAACTCAACAGCCGTTCTGGAAGAAGCGCCTGTCGACCATAATTATCTCCTTGCCCATGGATATGTCGTCCACATATCCAAGCCAATAGGAGACTAGCCCGGGTCCAAATAGCTTCAAATAATGGCTCAACTGATTGTCATAGTCGTATCTGGTCTGGTAAGGCGAACCAAAACTGCCCTTGCTCTCGAACCATCTTATCGACTTCCCATCCATGATGTAGGGTTCCTTTAGAAGGAAATCTGGGGTCTTGCTTCTCTCTAGGGCCCTCGACTCTTCCTCGGTGCAGTATTCCATCTCCCTGTCATCAAGCCAATATTTTATCTGTTCCTCGCAAAATATGCCCCTGTTCTTCTGGTTCTCTATGCCTTGGGGAGAGTAAATTATGTCCGCATCGAGGATATCTATTATCTCCTTCCTGAACCTATCGTCCCTTATTGAGTCTGGGTTGTGCAAGAGGTCCTTGAACTGCTTCTTCGTATAACCATCGTTCTTCAGGATGAAAGAGGCAGTGAGAATTGGCGAGAACATCCTTTCCTCTGCAATCTCCAAAAGGCTCTTTCCATTCCTCCATTCCCTCAGCATAGTAAGGCTTTGCCGCTGGATCAGGTAGAAATCCCTCTTCGTCCTCCTTACCATCTTTTGGGAATATATGCTGTAGAGCACATCCTCGGGCACCTTGAATCTCTTGGATGTCCTTGGTATGTCCCTAACAGAGTTTAATCTGTCGTTCAATTTAAAGAAAGTGACCCTTTTCATCATAATTCGCCATTGCATTCTTGTTGTAGTCTCGAGAAGTATCGCCTCATGAATGCGTCTCTCTCTTCAGCCATCCGCTTTCCTTCGCCAGTCAGCATCCTGTCCTTTATCTTTGAAAGTTTCACCTTATATTCTTTTATGGGAGAATGGTCAGAATGGTCCACCTTAAGGTCGGAACCATAGTCGGATTCAAAGTCTGAGACCAGCATCTGATTATGTTCGCCTGCATAGGAGTATGCCCTTGCTATCCCAATAGCCCCAATGGCATCCAGTTTGTCGGCATCGTAGAGTATCTTAGCTTCGAGGGTCGACGGTACATTCTCATTTCGGAATCTGTGGGACCTTATACAGTGGACGACCGCCTCGATGACGTCCTTGCCCATGCCTGCCCTCACCATTATGTCCCTTGCAATGGCCGCCCCTTTCTCAGCATGGCAAATGCTTATGTCTCTCTCTTCGAAACATCTGCCAACGTCATGCAGATATGCGGCGTGGGATAGGATATTCAGATCCGCTCCCTCGATCCTGCCAATGTGCATGCATAGATTATGGACCCTGAGAACATGAGCCCAATCGTGGGTGGGTTTTGAATCTGCGAAGAATCCCCTTGCCTCGGTCATAATGAATAACGATTCCTTGTCCTCATTCACGATGAAGCTTTAATTGATTCGTATTTAAGTCTTTTGAATGGATCGACAGTGCTCTTGCCGTCTTACAAGAACGAAAATCGGTTTTTGATATTCAATTTACAAAATCAAGCGACCATAGCTTAGCCACATAGAAAGAATAAAAAATATCAAATTAAATTATTCTCAATGCTAAAGGACATCAGGGCCAAACAGCACAAAGGATTTGATTGCACATCTGTAGATGAGGTGGTGGCAGTCGAGAGCCCATTCACCATAAGGTGCATGGGATATGAGTTCAGGGGATTCGCAACGCCTATCGAGCTCAAGGAGCTATGTATAGGCCATCTTGCCACCCAGGGCATAATAGGCCGCATGGAAGATATAGGGAAGCTGGATGTAATAGTCGAGGATAATGGATTTACCCTATGGGCATCCATCAATGCTCATCCATTCGTATTGAAAGGAGGAATGGGCATAAGCCTAGATCCAGACGACATCTACAAGATGAACGACTATGTCAGGGAGAACGCAGAGCTCTTCGATAAATCCGGCGCCCTGCACTACGCCTATGTTTTCGACACAAAAGGCAATATCCAATGCAACGCCTATGACATTGGCAGGATGAACGCCATCGACAAGGTCGTGGGGAAATGCCTACAGATGCGATTGGACCTAAACGACAAGATAATATACACTACGGGCAGGATTGCCACCAGGACTGTCGAAAAGGCGATAAGGGCTCATATACCTGCCATCATCTCGAAGGCGCCTCCAATGTACGAGGCCATTGAGCTGGCAAAGGAGCGTGGGATAACGCTCATCGGTTTCTCAAGGGGAAGGAGATATAACGATTACACAGGATGACCAAGATGGATATCAGCATAGCGATACTATGTGGAGGGAGATCGAGGAGGTTTGGAACGGATAAGACACTCTTCGAATATAAGGGGAAACCGCTCTATAGGCACCTCTATGACAAGCTATCAAAGCTCTCCGATGACATATTCATACAATGTGGAAAGAAGGATAGTTCGCTCTATGGGGTGAAATGCCACAATGACGATTACCTAGACCTTGGCCCTATAGGGGGCATATATTCTGCCCTCAAGAGCTCCCGGCATAATAGGACATTCGTTGTCGGATGCGACATGCCAAACATTGAAGCATCATTCGTGGAGCTCCTTTCTAGCTATGATGCGGATATCGTGGTCCCTGTATGGGAAAATGGCTACTACGAGCCGCTCAGTGCCGTATATTCTAAGAAGATAGTCCCATATCTGGAATATAACATAGTGACTGGGAATCTGAAGATATCACAGATATTCGAAGAAAATGATGTTAAAAAAATAAGTATAGAATCCCTGATATCTCAGGGACTCATCGACAAATTCACGTTCAAGAATGTCAACAGGCCTGATGACATTTGAACTAAGCTGGACATAGCTCCTTCCTTCTCTCCCTATAGTGCTCCAGTATGTACTTTGTTATGATCACTGATGTGAAGCCTATGGTACCAAGCTTTCCTCCACCGCCCGGGACCATGTCTACTGTCACTGTGAACAGGATCGCAACAAAGACACCGCATGCCGCAAAGTGCCTGTAGTCTTGGAAAACGCCTGGCACGGCTGTCATTCCGGCAAAGGAGGCCGAGAATCCCACCAACGCCAACGTAAGACCATAGGTGGACGATATCTCAGGGAATAGCGCCCCGATTATGATACCCACCAATGCGGACCCTAGTACGGCATCGGCGCACTTATCCGTGAGCAGCCTCTGGAAGAGGTCCCTTCGTATGAACCATGTCAACGGTGTCAGAACTACGGATGTTACAAGCACCAGTAGGAACCATTTAACCGTTATCGCCTGTGATGCCGTTGCTACCACGCCATTGTAGTCCTTGCCGACAAGCGCCAGAACGATCAGTCCGAAGCATACTGCCATAAAGGCCGTAGTTCCGAACTTTCCGCCATGGCCATTGAGGTAGTCCTTCCAGATAACATATATCAGACCAGCGATTATTCCAAAGAATATGGAAAAATATATGTTTTCAATGACCAATGAGGAGCTCATACCGGCAAAGGAGCCACAGAAGATCTGCCCTGCATATCTTTTCAGGAACAGGCCTCCTAGGAATCCCACAATACCGGATGCTAGAACCGCATTCATGTCATATCCACCTATCACCAGCTCGTTGTTAAGGTACCATGTGACTACGGTACCTCCCAACACAGCCAATATGGATCTAAAATCCGATCTTTCGTAAGGCATTTCATTCACCAATTGTCTCTATTTTACATGCACATACCTTGAATTCAGGTATCTTCGCTATTGGATCTAAAGCGGGATTTGTCAGCATGTTCGCAGCGCATTCGTTGAAGTGGAACGGAATGAACACAGTCTTCAGCGGCACCTTGCGCGTCACGTAGGCAGGGATGTCTATTGTTCCTCTCCTCGTGCTTACCTTGACCTTTTCCCCATCCTTTATTCCCAGTTCCTCCGCATCCTGGGGATTTATCTCGACATATCCTGTCGGCACCTCTTTGTTAAGCTTCTCAGAGCGCCTTGTCATGGTCCCTGTATGGAAGTGGAACAGGATACGCCCAGTAGTCAGGGTGAACGGGTATTTTTCATCAGGCAGCTCTGCAGGAGGTTTGTATTCGACCGCAAAGAAATGGCCCGGGCCGCGCGAACATTTGTCCTTGTGCAGGAAGACGGTCCCGGCATGCTCGGCATTCGGACATGGCCATTGCAAATAGCCAAGTTCATCGAGCCTGTCGTACGTTATCCC
This sequence comes from Candidatus Methanofastidiosia archaeon, assembly GCA_016930445.1. Classification (GTDB taxonomy): domain Archaea; phylum Methanobacteriota_B; class Thermococci; order Methanofastidiosales; family NM3; genus JAFGGT01. Next base: position 20,869 of record JAFGGT010000084.1, read on the forward strand.
ACCATAGATGGGCGTCAGGGATGCTATCTCGTCCTGTATCTCCTTCGGAGACTTGAATTCGAATCCCTTGGAACCCATTCTTTGGGCAAGTTCGCATATTATCTTCCAGTCCGGCCTTGAGTCGCCTATGGGTTCAATGGCCTTCCTGACCCTCTGAACACGCCTGTCCGTTGCAGTGAAGGTCCCATCCTTCTCTAGGAACGAAGTCCCTGGAAGAACCACATCGGCAAGGGCTGCAGTCTCGGTCACGAAGAGGTCCTGTACGACCAGAAAGTCGAGATTCTCCAGGGCTTCCTTGACATGTGTTATGTCAGGGTCGGAGATCATGGGATTCTCACCCATGATGTAGATGCATTTGAGATTGCCCTTGTGGGCCTCGTTCATCATCTCTACAACGGTGAGACCGATGTTGTCGGGTATCTTCTCGGCCATTCCCCACGCCTTCTCGAACTTCTCCCTGAAATCAGGATTCACGACTGCCTGATATCCGGGGAAGACGTTCGGAAGAGCGCCCAGGTCGCATGCGCCCTGCACGTTGTTCTGCCCCCTGAGGGGGTTGACCCCCGTGCTCGGCTTGCCCAGATTCCCTGTGACCATCGAAAGGTTGGCACAGGACTTGACGTTGTCGACGCCGGTGGTATGCTGCGTTATCCCCATGCTGTATATTATTGAGGCGCTATCTGCACCTGCGTACATCCTTGCCGCCTTGACGAGGTCTTCCTTCGGAATGCCTGTGATCTCCTCCACCCTCTCGGGAGTGTAATCCTTCACCAGCTCCTTGAGCTCCTCAAAGTTCTCTGTCCTAGTCGTTATGAACTCCTCGTCTGCCAGTCCTTCTTCTATTATGACGTGTATAAATCCGTTGATCCATGCCACGTCCGTTCCAGGTCTCTGTCTCAGGTGCAGGTCGGCGAACTTTGAAAGCTGTATCGCCCTTGGGTCTATGAGGATGATCTTTGCCCCATTCTCCTTTGCCTTGAATATCCTGGACCCTATCAAAGGATGCTGCTCTGTTGTGTTCGAGCCTGTTATTAGGATGCAATCCGCCTCTTCGACCTCGGGAGTGCTGTTGGTCATAGCGCCGCTGCCAAATGCCGCAGCCAGCCCTGCCACTGTGGAGGCATGGCACAATCTTGCACAATGGTCCACGTTGTTCGTCACTATGACGCTTCTGGCGAACTTTTGCATCAGGTAGTTCTCCTCGTTGGTGGTCTTTGCAGAGGACAATAGTCCAAGTGCATTCGCTCCGTGGGTCCCCTTGATGTCCTTGAACTTGGAGGCTATGAGCCCATAGGCCTCATCCCAAGAGGCTTCCCTGAACTTTCCATTCTCCTTGATCAAAGGCGTCTTCAGCCGGTCCCCGCTATATACAAAGTCCACCGCGTTCCATCCCTTGATGCAAAGCTTTCCCTGGCTTATGGGATCCTCCTTGCACGGAAGTACATCCTTGGCCACGCCATCAATGACTTCTATGTAGTACTTGCACCCGCAACCACAATATGGGCAAGTCGTCAAAACTGTCTCATATTCCATCTAGAACTCCTCCTTCGTATAGAGCGGATTGACTTCCTCAGTATTTCCGACCACATAATCGAAAAGCTCCTTCATGTCATCGCGGAGCAATCTGTTAATGGTCATTAGCGGTATTCCAGCCGGACATGCGGATTCACACTCACCACAACCGACACACTTCCCAGCAAGGTGGAAGGCCCTGATGAGGTGGTATACGGGGAAGTCCGGAGGCAGCCTGCCCTTCTTCAGCCATAGCTCGTTCTCAAGCTCGCAGTCCTTGCAGAAGCACATCTGGCATATGTTCCTACAACCATAGCACTTGTTGCACTTCTCGAACTGCTTCTTCCAGAATTCCAGCTTCTCGGCGGTGGACATCCTCTTGTAGTCTTCGAACGCATCCCCGAGCTCAAGCTCCTCCAGCTTCTCGCCTATGAGGTCCTCGCAGCTAGGGTAAGGGACTGAGCAGTTGCAATCCTTGGCGGTCTCTTCGTCACATGCGATGCCGATTATACTCAGCTTGTCCATGTCGATCTGATTCCTCTTCGCCATCTCAAGGAGGGCCCTCTCATCACAGCCCCGGCAAAGTATCGCTATCTTGTATTCCGGGTCCATCTTGTGCATCTTCATGGCTAGTGTGGCCAACGGATAGTGCGGTGAGAGCCTCAATGATGAGAGGTCGTCCCCTTTCTTGAAGACGCACGGGGTCGTCATTCCAAGGACGTCCTTGAGAGCGATGACGGCAGTTACCTCGCCGGAATCGAGCATCTCAGCTATCCTCTTTCGTACCTCGTCCTCCATCAGATCGCCTCCCTTGCGATCTCCCTGAGCGGGCTTGGACCAAGCTTTTTGATATCGTCACGGAGTTCCTTCATGGTCTTTGCGAACTCTTCTCCCTCTGCTGCAGATATCCATTCCAGCCTCAGCCTTTCGGGCTCGATGCCTATATGCTCGATGAGCCTCTTTAGAAGGTCTATCCTCTTCTTCGTTCTGTAATTCCCATCGACGTAGTGACAGTCGCCCGGATGACAGCCGCCTATGAAAACGGCGTCGGCACCGGTCTGGAACGCCTTTATTATCATCTCTGCGTTTATCCTCGAAGAGCACATCACCCTTATGACGCGTATGTTCGCGGGATAATGCATACGAGACGTTCCTGCCATGTCTGCTCCTGCGTAGCAACACCAGTTGCATAGGAATCCCACAATCTTAGGTTCCCATTCATCGGACATTTAAAGCACCTCCAGAAGTTGAGCTATTATCTGATCGTTCGTGAAGTGATTCATCCTGATGGATCCCGAAGGACATGCGGCCGCACATGAACCACAACCTTTGCAAAGCGCTGCATTGACCTTCATCACACCTTTCTCCTCATCGAACTCATGAGCTTCGAATGGGCATAGGAGCATACATGTCTTGCAGCCTACACAGGCATCCTCATCGACCACGGCTATGGTGGGCTCGGCGAAGATCTCGTCCTTGGAGAGAAGGTTCACCACATGGGACGCGGCACCAGAGGCTTGGGCCACTGTATCGGGTATGTCCTTTGGCCCCTGCGCTACGCCTGCAAGGAAGACGCCGTCTATCACCGTGTCGACAGGCCTCAGCTTTGGATGGGCCTCAAGGAAGAATCCATCGGAGCTGAGTGACAGGTGCAGAAGCTTTCCGATGCCCTCAGCAAGCGGATTAGGCGTAAGCCCGGTCCCGAGCACCACAAGGTCTGCCTCAAGCTCATATGGTTCCCCAAGGAGCGTGTCCTCGGCACGGACGAATAGCTTTCCATCCTGGCCATAGACCTCTGCGGCATTGCCGCGCCTGTACTTGATGCCTTCCTTCTGGACCCTCTCATAGAACTCCTCATATCCCTTTCCGAAGGCCCTCATGTCCGTGTACATGACGGTGATGTCCGCATCCGGTATCTTCTCCTTGAGCAGATGGGCCTGCTTCGCGATATACATGCAACAGACACGGGAACAGTATGCATTTCCCACTTTCTTGTCCCTTGAACCAACGCAGGATATGAATACAATCCTCTTTGGCTCCTTTCCATTGATCTTGGGCTTTCCTCCTGTTGGGCCGGAAGGTGCGAATATCCTCTCTAGCTCGAGGCCTGTCATGACGTTGGGATACTTGTCATAGCAGTATTCGGGCTTGAGCTCTGCAGAGAACTCCTTGAATCCCGTTGCAACGACTATCGCTCCAACATCGAACTCGACGAACTCGGGCTTGTCATCGAACTTTATGGCGTCAGTAGTACAGACATCGGCACATTTGGGTGAAGTCCCGCATTTTCCGTGCTTGAGGAAGAGACATTTCTCGGGGTCTATAGTATACCTTAGCGGCACGGCCTGTGGAAATGGAACATATATGGCGCCCCTCTTGCCTAGCCCCATGTCGAACTCCGAGGCTATCCTCCCAGCAAGCCTGCACGCCTCCGCGCAACTTCCACAGCCCGTGCATTTTTCCATGTCCACATATCTTGGGTTCTTCTTGACCCTTACATGGAAATTGCCCACAGACCCATCGATGCTCTCGACCTCGCTGTAGGTTAGAAGCTCTATGTTCGGATGCCTTGCGACATCCACCATCTTTGGCGTCAATATGCATGCGGCACAGTCAAGTGTGGGGAATGTCTTGTCAAATCTCGCCATGTGGCCTCCTATGGACGGTTCCTTCTCCACCAGGTAAACCTTGTATCCAGAATTAGCGATGTCAAGCGATGTCTGGATCCCTGCTATGCCGCCGCCGATGACCAATGCCTTTGGCACGACTGGCACACCCTGGCTTACCAATGGCTCAAGAAGGGATGCCCTTGCAACGGAGCTTTTCACCAGGTCGATGGCCTTCTTGGTGGCCTTCTCCCCGTCCAAATGGACCCAAGAGCACTGCTCCCTGATGTTCGACATCTCGAAACAGTATGGATTCATGCCCGCATCGCTCACAGTTGCCCTGAAGGTAGGTTCGTGCATCCTTGGAGAACATGCCGCAACGACCACTGAGTCGAGCTGGTTCTCCTTTATGGCCTTCTTTATCATATCCTGTCCAGGGTCTGAGCACATGTATTGGTAATCCGCACATGCGACCACGCTAGGGATCTTCGATATCTCCTCGACGACCTTCTTTACATCGACCGTGTTTGATATGTTGACACCGCAGTGACAAATAAATACACCTATTCTCTTCATGGATCATTCTCCCCCCTTCTTGAGATCCTTGAGCTTCTTTTCAAGGTCGCGTGTCGATACCAGATGGGTGTGCAAAGCGAGATGCTTCGGCCTTATCCCAAATGCAAGCCCGAACAGCTGATTGAGGTGCAGTACAGGTATCTCGGTCGTCTTAAGCTTCTTTTGGCTCTGGTCGAACTGCATGTGGCAGAAGGAACAGATATTGACGATGGCGTCGACATTCGCATCCTTCATATTGTTCAGCTTGGTGTTGATTATCTTCAGTGACACATCCGGCTCGCCACTCATGACGCCTCCGCCTGCGCCGCAGCAGGTCAGGCCGTCCTTGAACGGGACCGCCTTGCAACCTGCAAGTCCCACCAGCTCATCGAGCAGTGTCGGCCTCTCAGAGTTCTCGCCTGTCACCGAGGATGGTTTAAGATAATGGCAGCCGTAATGGACAGCCACGTTGAGCCCCAGGTCTATCTCCTTGAGCTCCGCTATCTTTTCCTTGTAGTTCTTCAATATATCCACGAAATGTATTGGATGTACCTTTCCCTTGTACTCAGCATCTATCCTGCCAAGATGGTCGTTCACAAAGCCCATGAGGTCAGGGTCGTTCTTGAGGGCGTACCACACATTGTGGAGCGTACCGTAACAACCTGAGCAGACGGTCATCGGATTTAGGCCATCCTTTTCAGACTGGGAAAGATTCCTGGCCCCCATCACCAGCCATGACGGCTTGTCATAGCATGCCAGCACTCCAGGCGGAGGACAACATGAATATTCATAGTCCCTCAGGCCTATTCCGAGCTTCTCGAAAACGATCCGAGTGGCCTTCTCTATCCCAGGATAAACGTTCTTTGCGATACAGCCTGGGAAGAATGCATATTCCTCCATTATCTCAGGCCTCCCTTCTTGGTGATCTCAAGACCGTCGAGAAGCCTTTGGAACTTTTTAAGGGTCTCAGCATTCGTCGAAACATCGTATGCTTCTTTTTTAAGCCCTATTATGGCCCTGATCTTGGACACTTCTGGTGATAGCGGTTGGCCTGCCCCAGTATCGTAAAGGCTCTTGATAATGATCTTCGGAACGTCTGACATCGTCGGAAAGTACCCTTCCTCGACAGCCAGATTCCTTAGCTCTATTATCATGTCGGTAGTTTTTACTTCCTTAGGGCAACGTTCCTGACATGTAAAGCATGTTGTGCAATCCCACAGCTCTTCAGTCTTGATAACGTCCATGCCCATCCTTGCCATGTGAATCAGTTTTCGCGTACGTAAACTGCATTCACGTCCGGAAGGGCAAGATCCCGTGCATCTGCCGCACTGGATACACGCGTATCCATTTCCGTCGATTAAGATTTCTTTAACTGATTTTCCCATTAGACCACCAATTATTTCGTTTAAGGTTGAAGTAAGTGTCAAATAGACCTTTGGAGAGTTTTTTGGTAGCTTCTATCAACATCTCGGCCTCTTTACTGGTGTCTTGCCCCCCTTTCGATAAGACACGTATCTCGGCCAGCAAGGAGTGTATCAGCCTCGCATTCGTTTCCAGCCCTTTAGGATCCTCTATGGGCAGAAGATCATACCTCTGCAAAGTCCTTATCGTCTTCCATGTCTCGTTCAGGAAGTAGATTATCTTCTCATCCTCCCAGATCTTTTCCCCTATCTTCCAACGGAGATTGACGAGACCGCTGGATAGCACCCTGGCGGAGGAAAGCTCCCTCTTGATGATGCCCAGCCATTCGCCGAGATCATCGCCGTGCAGAAGCACAATGTCACCTTTCTTTGCTGGACCGATGGCAAAAGGCTTGATCTTGCTCATTATGTCGTATAGAAACATGTTTGCCCTTGGGTAACTTGGGTGCTCGAAATGAGGCCCAAATAGGTATAGGCAGCCTCTGCCTACCGGCACCCTTATGCCAGCTGCATTGCCGACCATGGTCTTCTTCGCTGTATCCTCCTCTACGAGATACAATGTCTTATCATCGAAGTCTACATAGTCTAGCAGCCTATTCTCTGCAGGAGCCATCATTGATGGACCGCCATATAGCGGTGCCTTGAAGCTCATGTCCTTGTTACCAACTTCCAAGGAACCCCTGACCGGGTGAAATACAAAACCGTCCTTGTATGGCACGATGTACTTGTACTTCATCCTGATCGCCTCTGGGGGGCGTTCAGAAAAATTGTTTATCGGGACCTCGGCAAAATTTAACCATGGCATTGGGTCATCGTTGAATATTATAGAAAGATAAGTGCCTGCACATACCCCAATATAAGTGCCACCGTTCTTGACAAACTGTCTTATTTTGTCAAGCCCCTCTTCCAGAAGCCCATCAGCAATCAGGAAGGGATCCCCTCCGGGCAATACCAAGCAATCGTAGTTACTTAGCTCACCGTTCTTTATGTCAGATTCATCCAGAAAATAAACCTCATTAAAATCTAGCGAATCAAAGGTCTTCACGAACCATATCCATGAGTAGGATGCCCCATGACCAATATATATGGCAATTTTCAGGTTCTCAGAGTCCATTCTCCCCAAAATAACTCTCCACCCTTGATTTTAAAAAATAAAGTAGAACCTTTTGAAGGTTCAATCTACATCTTAAACGCATCAGCGTCGAAGTCAATGCCTGTCGATATGCTCGCAAGCTCTGCTAGTGTCTCGGCGTTCAAGGCCTCAGCCTTTGCAGCTAGGACTGGGCAGATGCCAGCGATGTATGCGGCCTCTGTTCTCTCGCTCTCTGGAGAGATCGGGCTGTATACGGCGTCAAACTTCTCTGCTTCTGAGGATTCAGCTAACTTCTCGAGGTCTGCAATCGCACCCTTGGCATCCTTAGCCTTTATCTTTGATGCTATTGCCACTGGGTTCAGGCCAAGCCTGAATACTGCCTCGAGGACCTCGCCGGCCGCTTCTGGGTTGACCGCATTTCCAATTGCGGCAAATCCAATTGGGTCGGATACTAGCACTCCTGGATTCCATATGTCAGACATGGCCATGACACTGGGGTCCTCCCTGTACTTGAGATAGACCTTGTATGCCAGGGGGCTGTTGAAGTCTGCCTCTACCCTGTGCGTCTGCTTGGCTGCGGCGGCCTTGACGGCAGCCGGGATGTTCGCGTATGCTGCTGCGTCGAATCCCTTTGCGCTTCCGACCTGGGACACGACATCCTTGAACACTTCCTCGACCTTCTCGAGGAATCCTTCAGCATCGTCAACATCTAGTTCGCCCATACCTCTCATCGCTATTGCCTTGAGATTCTTCTCACCGAATATGGCGCCGAAACCGAATCTGTCCCCGTCTCCCCAATAGTTATTAATGACTTGGGCAGATGTGAGCTTGTTCTCTCCGGCCTTTCCTATGACAAGAAGCTGGATCCTGTCCTCTCCCTGTTCCTCTCTTATCGCATCAGTCGTCTGCCATGTGTCCTTGCCCCAGAGGGCGGTGGCATCCACGAAATCAGCTATCTCATCATGCAACCAAAGGTATGTTGGCTTCTCAGCCTTGTTCTTGACAACTACAAATGAATATCCTGTAAACTTAAGCTCTGCTCCAGCGTTCCAAGTGATCGGTGCGTGGGCTATCTTGCCCGTTACTGGGCTCTTTGCTGTAAGAACTCCAAGGCAGGAACCTGGAACCATAGTGCTGGTGAAAAGACCGCTACCAAAAACGATCGGGTCTTCGTCCTTATACTTCTCATACAATGCAAGATTTAACTTTGCTCCGCCCACGTATTCTTTGACAAACTTCTCCTCGAGTTCGACTTCCTCTGCTTCCCCTGTGGCCAGATCCACTACAAGATAATATTCAGTATACATGTAATCCAATTAGTCCACCTCTATTAAACATCCTGTTGGACAAAATCTAACGCAAAGCGCGTTCTTACATTTATCACATGGTTCTCTCATGAGGATAGGCTTTGCAGATGCGCCCGCTTCACTGTCAGAGGCTTCTCCCTCAGCTACGAATTTGGCTCCTTCTGGCCTACCTTCTATCATTCCGTCCTCTTCCTTTAGCATGAGACCGAAGTAGTTCCTGACTTCCTCACGGTACATCATGATTGATGAGGACATCGTTGTGAAAACTTCATCCCTGTAGAAACTACAGGCCAATTCACATGCGCCGCAATTTATGCATTTTTCTGGTTCGACCTTAATAGACATTTTTTTACCTCCTTAATAAAAAAAAAGGATTAAAGAGCTTGGTCTAGAAGCTCTATTAAGTCCATTGTCTTGCATTCTGATTTAATTACCTTTGCACCATCGTTGAGGTTCGCGTGGCAGAATGGGCAACAGCTGATTATCATTTCCGCGCCAGTGTCTATTGCTTCCTCTACCCTGAGTGATGCGTTCTCGGCTGCCCAGTCCGGGAATGCGGTCTTTATGCCGCCGCCGGATCCACAGCAGAACGAGTTGTTCCTGGAACGCTTCATCTCTTCGAACTCAATTCCTGGGATGGCCTTTATCAGTTCCCTTGGCGCTTCGAACACGCCTCTGTCAATGCAATCGAGGTATGAACCCTTCCATTGCTTTGAACCGTCCCAATCGATGATCCAATCCTTAAGATGCCTTCCAAGGTGACATGGGTCGTGGTATGTGACCTTCATCTTAACTTCTTTGGTCGGTTCCCACTCGCCGTTCTTGAACTTCTCGTAGAGAAGCTCGGACGTATGCATTACCTTTATTCCATCCATACATTCCTTGTATGCATCTGAATGTGGGTAGTCCTCTACGAAGGCCCTGTAACAACCAGCACATGACGTGACTATGGTGTCAACACCGCGCTCGTCGTGGAGCATCTTGAATTGCTCAAGATTCTTTGATGCTACGCGCTCGAACTGGTCACGCTCACCAATCCTTAGCACTGTGGAACCACAGCATACCTCGTTCTTTCCGAGTGCACCGTAGTTAAGCCCTATCTTGTCAAAGACTCTGACGGTTGAGAGGGCAAGGTCCCTTACTGGTGCGTTGTATGCTGGAGTACATCCTGCATAGTAGAGAACAGGTGCACTTTCCTTGTTGATGTCCTTAAGCTTTGAATCATTATCGATCTTCTTCATCCACTTTGCCCTGATGGCCCTTGGCCCTGTGTAGGGGTTGTCATTGTTCTTCATTGACATGACAAGAACGTGGTGCTCCTTCAATGGACCCTTGCCATCCTGGACTGCCTTTGCTCTCATTGCCTCTATTGTGTCGATGATGTGTGGTTTGAAGTCGATCATACACTGATTCTGGCAGCCACCACACTCAGTACAGGAGTATAGTGTATGCAAGAACTCGGGTGTGTACTCGAATTTCTCATCCTTCAAATATGAACAGCCGGTCATCCAACGAGCCAAGGCGGCCTTACCCTTGGAACCGTAGTATCCCTGGTATCCAAATTTGTTACCCTGGGGACAGATTACCCTGAACGTTGGTGGTGGACCGTATGTATATCCACTCCTACATGTACCACAGGCTGTGCACTTCCAGAAGAATTTCTTGAGATTGAGTTCTCCCTCATCGTCTATGTTTCTAAAATCCCATTCCATCGTACTCACCTAATCAATAATTGTCCTGGATTCATTATCCCATTGGGGTCGATCATATCCTTGATATCGCACATGAGTTTTAAGTATCCTTTATCTGCACGCTTGTTGATTTCCACATTGAAGTCAACAGGTGGCTTGTATGGGATACCTCCGGCATCAAGAATAGCTCCAAGTGCCTCAACAATTGCCATCTTGGCGTTCTCTGTTTCCTCTGGAGATTGCTTGTTGATTGGCGTCATTGCCCTAAGCATACCGTAGTGGATGCCCCTGTACATAGTAATACGGGTGGCTGGTGAAAGATTCCTTGCTTTGTAGATCTTCTCCCACTTGTTGTAGACCTCTTCCCACTTGTTTGCTGGTGTGAAAGTGCCAGGCCATGATATGCCTCCGCCGGCTTCCTTACAGTAGTTCTTAGTTGAACCTACTATCTGTGAGGGCAATTCCGTCCTGCCTCTCTTTGCTTCTTCGGGATACTCGGTAACCTGGACCGTGCTTCCAAGCTCTTGCTGATGCTTTATAACAGTGTGGAAAGCATCGACCTTTGCCTCAAGCTCCTTCTCAGTGTAACCGTATAGTACAGCATAGCTGTTCCACTTGTGCTGGTCTGCAGGTTTCTCCTTGTATGGGTATGGTATTGGGACCTGTGACAGCCACCAGTTGACTGCTGTGAGGTCGTCAGCCATCTCATACCTGCCGAACTCGAGCATGTACTTGTACATGTCCCTTATTTCCTCTGTAGAACAAGTGACAACATCTACGTAGGGTGGTACTGCAGGTGTATAAACGGCCAATTTCGTAACTATACCGGTCGTTCCAAACCATCCGGTGAATATGCCGTCCATTCTTGGCAATGGTAAAAATGAGTGCCATGAGTCTTCCTTAATTGCACATGAACCAACTCTACAGACATCCCCAGTAGGGCGTACTACTTCCATACTGGTGATCATTTGGCTGTTAAGCCCGTATCTTCCAGACATACCACTGATACCGTGACTGATTGCACACCCAGTGACTGTGCCGGATGGTGGACCCACTGGCCAGCCAAATCTGAGGCCCCTCTTGTAAAGTTCCTCTGCAAATTGAGCATGAGAAACACCTGGCTCGATTATGGCATATCTTGTCTCTTCATCAATTCTGATGATTTTATTAAGTCTTCTTAGATCAATTAGCAATGTATTGTCCTTCTTGGGAATACATAGACCACCGATATTCGTGTTCGCTCCTACTGGGATCACTGGTGTCTTTGTTTTATTGCAGAGCTTCATTATCTCTACGATCTCTTCGACATTTGCTGGTTGGGCGACATACTGTGGCAACTTGTTCGGAACAAAACACATGTCGTATGAATAGGCATACATTATGTGCTTGTCAGAGGTTGCGTGTTCATCGCCGACTATCCCTTTAAGCTCCCCTAAGATATTAGTATTTCCTACCAAATTCCTTCCTCCTTCATCAAATTATTCGGTAGCTATAAAAGGACACAAAACTACCGATGACAAAAAATAAAGATAGTAATATAAAAAACTTTCGTTAATTAAAAATAATTGTTGAAATGGCATCAAAAATAGAATCATATTCTTAAATTTATTCGGTATTTCATGCATAAGTATAAGAATAATATTCTTATTATATATAAATACTAATATTACAGCATAGATAATTTTTTATGATGCAGCTAATTAATTGAATCATGACGATTACTAAAATCAAGCCAGGGGCATGTGGATTCAATACCATAATAGAGGCCAAACAGGTCGCTCCCGGTCACGTTTATGTCAAGGTGATATCGGACTGTGAGAGCCTTAATAAGCTGAACATCGGAATAGTGAACGCAATGGAGGACCTTTTCGGCAAGTTCGAGGACTCGAAGGTATACAAGAGGGCGAATGAATGCATAAAGCACGTGTCATGCCCAGTGCCGTGCGCGATCCTTAAAACGGTCGAGGTGGAGGCAGAGCTTGCAGTCCCTCGTCAAGTGAGCATTGAGATAGTCAAGGAAGAAGAAAAATAATTCAGTGCCTTATCTCAAAATCGGACATCCCATCATCCAATTCAACATCATTTACGATGACGCTTCTCACAATGGCCATGGAAGGCCCTTCCCACACCCACTTCA
>JAFGGT010000085.1 GCA_016930445.1 Candidatus Methanofastidiosia archaeon
TTATTGAAAATAAAATAGAAAAATTTATAAATAGGATGTAATATTATAATACAAGGAGGTGAATGTATGGGGGCAAAAAAACCAAAGAAGGCAGCAGCTACAACTACAACTACCCAAGCTTCATCTAAAAAGAAAAAGAAGTAATCCCAACTCACATTTTATTTAATCATTTTATTTTTTTTCTATTTGATACCATCAAATATTTCTGTGGCCCCTAAGAATTCTTTGAGCATTTGACTGATATCTATAGGTATCCCCTTATTGCGTTTTGACAGATTTTCTTGGATCAAGGAGATTAGGCAAGTGGACATAATGCCACCGACACCCGTTATGAATTCATAGCTCTATGGCGAATGCCCGTATAGGGGAGCCATCAGAGTTCTTCAGCTTCAGGGGAGCGCAGGAAAAAAGGAATCTTTCGGAGCCGATCTTATCAAGATTGGCCAGATTCTCAATTATCAAGATGTCCTTTTTAAGAAGTAGATGGTGTACTTCAAGCTCTTTGGAGGATGTGTGGTCAATAGATATTGCATCTATTCCGACCCCTTTGATATTGAACATGGAAAGCCATCTTGCTGCATCGACCGATAATGTTGGATGTTCACAGAAATACCCTTCATCACCCCATCTCTCGCCCCATCCGGTGCGTAGCAGAACGAAGTCTGAGATTGCCATGATGTCAAGATGCGCCACCAGGTCCTCTATGAGCGCCTCCTTGCCTTCCATCTTCCTCAGGTCTATCATCGTCCCCATACCGATGAACTTGGAGACTTCGTAATCATCGAGCGCCCTGCCATTGGGAAATATGTGCGCAGGCGCGTCGATATGGGTGCCTGTATGTGAACAGAGGTCCATACGAATCTCCTTGAAACCTTCACATTCGATGGTGTTCGCAACATTGAATACTGGAGGCATTGTACCTGGGTAGACAGGCATTGACTCATCTATGGGATGCGTAAGGTCGATGATCTTCAATATATCACTCCCCCTTCCTTTTTAACAGAAGATGAAAAATCTTTTCATGATGATATACATTTATATTGTATGGTCCTTAACAAATTAATTGTCTGGTGATTGTTTGTCCTATAAATACTTATTTGGCCCGGTGCCATCTCGAAGACTGGGGACCTCCCTTGGCATAGATATCATCCCTTACAAGACCTGCACATTGAACTGCGTCTATTGCGAATGCGGCAATACGACGGAACTGACAGTGGAAAGAAAGGAATACACGCCGACAGGCAAGGTCATAGCTGAGTTAGACGATCTGCTCTCCAAGGGCCCGCACATAGACTATCTGACCTTCTCTGGCTCGGGGGAACCAACACTGCACAAGGGATTGGGCAAGATGGTGTCCTTCCTCAAGGACAGATATCCTAATTATAAGATAGCGCTATTGACCAACGGCACCCTATTTTACGATCCAAAGGTTAGGATTGAAGTGATTGGATGCGATGTCATCCTGCCGTCGCTCGATGCAGGCACAAAGGAATGCCTTGAAGGGATCAACAGGCCACATCCCAATATCACCATCCAAAGACTTGTGGAAGGACTGAAAGAGCTCAGGAAGGAGTTCAAGGGAGAGATATGGCTAGAGGTCCTGATAGTTCCAGGAATGAACGACGGAAAAGCCGAGCTTGAGGCCATAAATAAACACATATCAGAGATAAGGCCCGATAAGGTGCAGATCAATTCATTGGACAGGCCAGCGACAGAGATATGGGTCGAACCCGTCGACCAGGACGCCCTGGAAAGGATCGCCGATTACCTTGGGGGAGAGATAATAGGACGGCCTTCATCAATTAGGGAAGCAGATTCGTTTGACGAGAGTGTTCTTGAGAGGATCATCTCCACCATAAGGAGGAGGCCTTGCACGACCGAGGACCTCACAAAGATCTTGAACGTACATGTCAACGAGGTCAATAAATATCTAAACTACCTCGAGGACAGCGGAAAGATAGAATCTGAAAGAAGGGAGAGGGGCATCTTTTTCAAAATGAAGAGATAAAATGCCCTATAGTGGCAGGAACCATAACCCAGCGATCAACTCATCCTTGTCAAATACCACTTGGACGCTAAGCCTTGTGCCTGATTCGAAGTCACATGGTATGTAGACAGCTATGTATTCCTCTCCACCTTCGGTGAGGGGCTCTCTGGATGCATTTTCCCCTTCGATGTCCACGACGACCCCAAATTGCTCTACTACGGCGTCCCAAAGGTCTTCCAGGTCGGACACGTTGAGATAGTCCTTCATATCATCGTTGAAAAGCTCATAGATGTCCTCATAGTTGCCTTCTCGGAAGTTGTCTATCACCTTGTATTCGGCGATCTCCTCAAGCGTCAGCTTTTCATCCCCTCCTGAGATGCAGCCAGAGATACAGGAAATTGAAACAACAATGAAAGCCAAAATGGCAATGCTCTTTATCATTCTGATGTTATCACCAAATGATATTTAATATACAATGTTATTATATCTTTCTTCCTATGGGCGTGGCATGTCAACATTTTATGCCTCAGATGTAACCATTATCCTTGTACCATTCCACGGTCTCTGCCAGCCCTGTCCTTAGGTCATAACGTGGCCTGAACCCTAGCTCATCCCTTATCCTGTCGATGCAATACGATCTTTCTGAGGTTACCGCTTCCACAGTGCTAGTGCAATATAGGAAGTTACTTTTGCGAGCGAGCCTGTAATAGGATTCTATTGGCAGTATCATCGCCTTGGCAATGGCCTTGGGCAAATGCAGGGAGGGCCCCTTCCTTCCAGTGATCTCGGAAAGTAGTGCATATACCTCCCTATACGTGTATGCCCTCTCGTCACTTATTATGTAGGTCCTGCCAGAGGACAATTCGGGCTTCTCAAGCGCCAGCATGAATCCCTCCACTATGTCGTTCACATGGCAGAATTGGACATGGCTTTCCCCCGGGCCGATGTAGAATCTTGTGCCCAGGGCATTCTTGGCATACGAGACTATCGTCCAGAATGCCACATCGTCTATGTTCCTCGGCCCGTATATCCCGGAAGGCCTCATTATCGTGTAATCAAGACCTAGGCTGCCATAAGATTCCACGACACGCTCTGATGCGAGCTTTGACCTCCCATAATCGTATGCGGGTCTGGGAGGGGTGAGCTCATTGCCAGGAGGATTTTCAACCGGCCCTATTGCCTCTGTAGAACTGCAATGGATGAATCTTGTTACCCCATTCTCCATTGCAGAGGATATCAGGTTCCTCGTTCCTTCCACATTGACCCTTTCATAGATGTCCTTCCTTCCAAAAAAAGTATAGTAGGCGGCCAGGTGGATTATCGAATCCACATCCTTGGTGGCGCACACAAGTGAGGGAGCATCTGTGACATCTCCATGGATCAATTCGACCCCCAGGTCCCGGAGCAGGGATGTGTTGCTGCCTTTGCGAGACATCGCCACGGCTTCATGGCCGCGCCCTACAAGTCCCTCGGCCATGTGCCCACCAAGAAAGCCTGTTGATCCTGTCAATAGCACCTTCAAATCATCACATCTGGTTGGATGCCCCTGTTTCTGTAATAAACCGTATAAGTGAACATTGAAGCGATGTTCATGCCATCGTAAGGTTCAAGCGGGCTTCTCATGAACATGTCCTGGAGGGGGGTGATCCTAAATGCGCCTGTTTGAGGCAGCTTGTCCAATAATGCCATGGTGTTCCCCCTGGAAAGGGAAAGCCCTATTGTCTGGACCTTGTCAACGCCCCTGAAAGCGGCCCTCTCAGGCACGTCCTCTATGAACCCTGGTGCCGAATCTATGTCATCCGTGACCACGATCTCAAGGAATCGCCTCCTGTTGTATATGTTGAACTCGGGTTGGGACATGATGATGCCGTCTAATGAGGGTGTATCCCTCGAAACTACAATTGTCCATGGATTGTCCTTGCTCTTGGAAGAGAATACCCTTGATCCTCTGAACATGATGGCCCTTCGCGCATTCTGCAGGCACATCATCTGCCCGTCCCCGAGCGCCATCGGCATCTCGCCTCCAATCACGTCGAGGTGCCTGCCCACATTCTCTGCAAATGCCAACGCGTCATCAATCTGCCCTACGAAGAGGGCTTGTGTCGGGGAGCTGCACAGCTGCTGGTCATAGAGCAGTATGTTTAGGGCAAGGTCCCTTGCAGGTCCTTCTCCTGCTGTCTCTGAATCCATTATCGCCACCCCCGTCAGTGGGCCATTGAT
This sequence comes from Candidatus Methanofastidiosia archaeon, assembly GCA_016930445.1. Classification (GTDB taxonomy): domain Archaea; phylum Methanobacteriota_B; class Thermococci; order Methanofastidiosales; family NM3; genus JAFGGT01. The sequence continues at coordinate 4,208 of JAFGGT010000085.1, forward strand.
ATAGTATTTGGGATGATGCGAGTTCGAGGCGACCATCGTGCCAACCTTTGTCCTGGCGGGGTCTGCGCCCCAGAAGTTCACGACACCAACGCTCGATCGCTCCAAAAGGTATCTCAAAGAACTGCTGTCGTGAGTGAAGTAGCTGATATACAAAGCATCTCTAAGTGCCTTTGCCACCTTGCCCTCGACCATCTCAAGCGTCTTGAAGGCTTCAGAAACGCCTAGAAAGTTGGACATTGATGGCTTCAGGATCGTCAGATTCCCAGTGACGAGAGACAAGGTCGTCGGTATTAGGGGGGGTATCAATGAATTCCCAGAACTTATGATAAATATAGGGCCTGCTGGCATGTTCCGATAGTATTCACCATTGTCCGCTTCCACGAATGAGTGGAGGCCTGTGATGTCATTCGGAAATGAGAACGCCAGATTCCTCTCGATGCTATCCTTGGAAAACATCTTCCTCACGAAGGATAGCTCCAACGCCATAAGCTTCTCAGAGTATCCCGTGGTCCTGGAAAGATCCGACACGAGCCCCGCATATAGGCCAGAGTTGAGATTCTCGGTCCATATGGCACCCATCTCCTCGAAGACATCCATGCGATCGTATATCGTTGTCGAGGACAGCTCCCTCTGTACATCCTTAGCACTATTAAGGATGCGCTCAAGCGATTCAACGCTCAGCTCGTAGATCATATCTTTACCGGATTCGACCTTCACAAAGCTGATATCCGGATTGGACGTGTTAGGTGTGAGGTCCATTGGCATCAGCTCCCTCTTCCCATCATCTCCTCTAGGGTGCCACCACAAGCCCTCTGCAGGTCCCAACCTTCCTCGACAGTCAGCCTTCTCGTGTAGACATACTCCTTGCCATAGTAACGGTCAGATGGATGCGAGCTCATGATATCCCCAGGATAGAAGACCTCAAGCCAGGAAGTGACGAAAGGGTTGAAGATCCCTAGCGCGCCTTGCCCATTGTCATCTCCTATGGTCTCCATTGTGTTCGGGTCCAGGAGGAAAACGTGCGAGAGAGGGTGTGGCACCTTGTCCATCACGCCATAGTTGTCTATCAGGGCAGTCAGGGTCTCGGTCATTCCTAAGACGTCCATGAAGGGCACTGTTCTCGCAGAGCCGGACCCGTCCCTGCTCTTGAAGAACTTTCTTGACCTGTCGACCACTTCGGGATATGGGGGCAGGTTTGTTGCGCCCTTGCTTCCGCCACCTGTGACAATGATTCCGCCTTCCTTAAGGTCGATTGGTGGTGAGCCTGTTGCAAGCTTGTAGGCTATCTTATTGGCAATGCCCATGTTCTCGAACTTTTCGGTAAGCGCATGGACCCCGGCCGGAGCGGAAAAGAAGAGCTTAGGGCCGTTCTTGGACTTTAGGAACTTCACTATCTGGGACTTGTTGGGCTGCAGCTTGAGCCACGGTTTGCTAGGGTCGTCGCTTTCCACCATGTCCATTCCGTATATGAGCTCAAGTCCCTTGTTCTCCAATGTGAGGTGCACAGACCCTATGAAGTATAGCCTGTCGCGCAGCTCAGGCGCGGCCATGAAGAGCGCCGTGCCCTTGTCCTGGTCCAGGGCATCTCCGTACACATACTCGAAGAGGTCCGTGTTTGCCTTCATCATGATATCAAGGTCTATCGGGCTCCTGTAGACCTTGACAGGTACCTTTCCAGTAGTGCCGCTAGATGTGAAGTACTCCCCCCTCTGGTCAAGCCCTTCTATAAGGAAAGGCCTCTGACCCTCCCCTCTGAGCATATCGGAAGGGATGGCCAGTTTTGCAACATCCTCGAAATCGGCTTCCCTCGGATTGATCCCAAGATTCTCGAA
>JAFGGT010000086.1 GCA_016930445.1 Candidatus Methanofastidiosia archaeon
CAGATTGCAGACAGGATTCGTATAAAGGGTGTAAATCTTTCCATCATAAATCACCGGGCTTTCATAAACTCGGGATGTATTATCAATGGTCTTGTTCCATAAGGGTGTGCCATCGTAAGCATCGAAACAATACAATACTGCGGGGCTTGCGCAAGAGAGGAACACAACCTTTCCATCGGAGATTGCAGGGGTCCGGGCATTGCCCTGCCTTCCACAGCTGGTCGAGGCATTGTATTGGGTCGGCTGCTCCCATACAAGGGACCCATCCTCGAGGTCAAGGCATGTTAGCCTGTATTGTTCCAGGCCATCCATCTTTATGACTGGAACGTACACCATCCCATACTCTATCACAGCGCTGCTGCTGAATCTCCCATTCTTGTACCACAAGACCTCCGGCGTTCCGCCAAGGAAGCTAGAAGAGTAGCTGGAGTTATATGAGCCATGGTACTGCATGGTCCATGCGTCATCCATCTCGGATGGTTTGGGCGGCTCTGTGGGGGCTGCTGTCGTTGGTGCAGCGGTCGTTGTTGGGGCGGCCGTAGTGGTAGGGGCAGCGGTCGTTGTTGGGGCGGCCGTAGTGGTAGGGGCAGCGGTCGTTGTCTCCTCACCTCCTCCGGAGATGCAGCCACATAACAAGATCAGCACAATCAAGAAGGGCATTATCTTCAATACTTTCTTATACAAATTTAAACACCTCGAAAAAACATATAAAGTATAAAACTACCAATAGATAATTGGTTTGAAAATATATAAATATTATTATAATAGAGGATTCTTTTTTAAATGGATATTCAACTATCCTTTTAGGCATTCTAATTAATCCTCCAAACGATTAAAAAAATGACAAGCGGCATCATTGAATTCGACGATCCTGCCAATGACCCTGCAAAACGCTATCCCAGCGTATTCGTTCATATAGTGTTCGCACTGGCAACAAAATCTCCCCATGCGCGCTCTTGCCCAATATGGGTAAATAAGAATAACGTTAGAGAGAGGGGGTATGCTGTCAACCTACATTCCCCTTCCAGGAATTTGCAGGAAATCGCTCTTCCATTATCTCCAGCTCCTTGCCGAAGGCCTTGTCAAGGTCTATCCCATAATGAATGGACAATTGCAGGAAAAGAGCGAACGATTGCGCAAATTCCCTTGAGACATCCCTGTTTGAGCGTTCATGGCCGATGCCCTCCTTCTTGTAACCCTCTTCATACAATATTTCCTCTCCTATCTCGGTTAGCTCTTCCATGAGATGAAGATACACCAATGATGCCCTGAACTTGTCCCAGTCCCTTGCGTTACAGAAATCGTTCATTCTTTTTTGAGCTTCATTTATTTGCATTTTTGCACCAATTTAGAATATAAAAAGAGCTATAAGAATTTTTGTGAAGCATTTTTTTAACAAAAGAATTATATATCATAGAAAAGTTTAATGATTGATGCGAGAGCTGAGCGAGATAAAGGTCATTAGAAAGAGGTTGGGAATCACTCAGAAGGAGTTGGCCAGAAAGGCTAACGTGTCCCAGTCCGTGATCGCGAAGGTGGAGCGTAATCAGCTCAATCTTAGCTATGACAAGGCCAAGAGGATATTCGATACCTTGGCCGACCTAGAGCAGAAGTCCTCCAAGAAGATAGAGGAGATCATGACGCCCAACATCATTGGCATCAAGGAGGGCAGCAGCCTTATCGACGCGTCCCAAAAGATGCATGAGCAGGGATACTCCCAATTGCCCATAATAGGGTCGAAGGGGAACATCATTGGCACGATAACGGACAAGATCTTCACAAAGCTCATATCGCAAGGAGAAAAGGACCTCCATGTGACAAAGGTGGAGGAAGTGATGGGCGAACCATTCCCTACCGTTGACAAGAACGTTTCTGTGAGGGCCGTGGCAAGATTGCTTGAGGAGAGGAGGGCCGTCATAGTCAAGGACAAGGGCAACTACATCGGCATCGTGACAAGGGACAATCTATTAAGGGAATTCGAATAGGTGTCATTCGTGTTTGAAAAATTAAGGGGCGTAAGAGATTTCTATCCAGAGGATTTCCATGGCCGCAAGGTTATCTATGGGAATCTGTCAGGGACTGCGAAAAACTACGGCTTCAAGGAAGTATGCACACCTTCTATCGAAAGCCTCGACATATTCACTAAGAAGTCGGGCGAAGCCATCGTTGATGAAATCTACTCCTTCAATGACAAGGGAGGCAGGGGCATATGCCTGATTCCGGAGCTTACCCCAAGCGTCGTAAGGATGGTCGTGCAAAGACAGAAGGTCCTTACAAAGCCGGTCAAGTGGTTCTCGCTGTCCAGGCATTGGAGATATGAAAGGCCACAGAAGGGGCGCCAGAGGGAGTTCTACCAGTTCAACGTCGACATATTCGGCAGTCGCTCGAGCCGTGCAGACTTCGAGATCCTGTCATGCGGCATAGACTGCCTGCTCAATCTTGGGATAGACAACTTCATGTTCCACTTGTCTGACAGGAACATCCTGGGCGCATTCTTCGAATCGCTCCACTTGCCTGTGAACGAGGCTTTCACGGTCGTGGACAAGAGGAACAAGGTGGATGAGCCTGAATTCAGGTCGATGCTCTCGGACATGGGGATGGACGATGAAGGATACGATTCCTTGATCGGCCTGCTTGACATAAACGGCAATGTTAACGATTGTGCGGACCTGATCCTTGAAGATTACCCTGCCTTGGGCGATAAGGCTGTCATTGCGCTGAAAAATCTCAGGGAAGTTGGAGACCTCCTCAAGAACTACGGATTTGAGGAGAACTGCAAGTTTGACCTCTCGATAGTCAGGGGATTGGCATACTACACCGATATGGTGTTCGAGGTGTTCGACAAGAAGAAGAGCCTGAGGTCCCTTTTTGGAGGGGGAAGATATGATGACCTGGTCCAGCTGCTGGGAGGCCAGAGCATGCCTGCCGTTGGATTCGCCATAGGATTGCCGCTCTTAGAGATACTGATGAAGGAGAGCGGTATTTGGCCAGAGCCGGACTTTGGGCCTGACTTCTTCGTTGTCACCATAGGCGATGTCGAGAAAGAGGCGTTGAGGATCATCAAGCTGCTGAGAAAGGACCATACGGTGGAATATTCACTAGGGAGCAAGAACATGTCAAATCAGATGAATCTTGCCAACAATCTAGGGGCGAAAAAAGTGATAATCATTGGCGAGAGGGACATCAAAGAGGGCGTCTTCTCATTGAAGGACATGGCATCCGGTACTCAAGAGCAGGTAGTTTTGGAAGAGTTCGTGAAAAGGTACTGCTGATCTACCTTGATCGAATCATAAACATTATATTTTTTTGATTTAAGTACATATCATTGCCTTTTCATTGGCACGGTCTAAAAGGAGAGATGAAAATGCCGAAATTTGAAAACCCCACGGGATTCCTTGGAAAGATATTGGCAAGGGGCATGGCCTGGGGGCATAGGGACTTTTATAAGAGCTCTGCAAAGGCGCTTGACCTTAAAGAAGACGATAGATATCTTGAAATAGGATTCGGCTCAGGATTGTTTATAAATAAATACGCATCCCATGTATCGAGGATAGCTGGCCTAGACTGCTCTAAGGATATGGTCGAGTTGGCAAGCGACATCAATAAAAAGCATGTTGCATCTGGAAGGGCCGAGTTTAAGCAAGGTTATGCATCGTCCCTGCCATGGGGGGATAACGAATTTTCCGTCGTTGCGGCAATTGAGACATTCTACTTCTGGCCTGAGCCTGAGGTGTCGCTAAAAGAGGCATTTAGAGTGATAATGCCCGGGGGCAGGCTGGTCCTGGAAATGGCGTATAACAATGATGATGGGATCGATCATGCTAAGCACATAAGGAAGATGAACCTGAAGTTATATGGCGGGGAAGATATGAAGGAAATGTTGGCGAGCGCCGGGTTCTGCGACGTTACGATCGAATATTATAAAGGGTTCTGGATCCCCTTCAAAGGGCATGTCGTCCCAAAAGGCATGATCGCTAAAGGATTTAAGAGGGCTGGCTGAAAAAATATATTAAAGAAAGCTCTAAATGGTATTGTGGACTGTAAGGTGAGCCACATTACTGAAAAAGCCGTTTCTCATGATGATGAAAGGGGGCCGAAAAGAAGGCCCAATCTTGCCCTGAGGATGGGACTTGTGATATTCATAGCTTCGATGTTCCTGTTCCCCGGACAGGTGTACTCGCACTTTTATGGCCACTTCACCGGCCTGATAGGCACAAGGATGATCACGGGGCAGTGGGAGGTGGTGATATTGAACGTGCTGTTCTTCGTGACCTTCCTTGTACCCCTCTCATACAGGAAGAAGGCCTCTTGGGGTAAACACGGGCTCGTTGCCGCATTCTTCGTTTCACTGTTCATCGAGATGTATGGGATCCCCTTCACGGTCCTGTTCGTTTCGAACGTGGTACATCCCTCGCCGCTGGTGGAGATGCATAATGCACTCGTTGTCAATTTCCTTGGTGTGAGCTTTGCCTTTACATTGCCAATGCTTTACGGGACCCTGATGATGGCCGTAGGCACTGCCATAATCGTCATAGGTTGGATAACGCTATATAAAAAGGGAAAGGAGGGGGAGCTCGTGACGACAGGGATATATTCGGTCTCGAGGCACCCCCAATACCTTGGTTTCTTATTGGTCATAGTGGGCTGGATGATAGGATGGCCAACGGTCATCACATTGATCTTCGGCGCCATATTGGTAGTGATGTACGTAAGGGTGTGCCTGAAGGAGGAAGAGGAGCTTCTGGGTGAGCATGATTACGCCGCTTATAGGGAGCGCGTCCCATTTCTAATATAGGGAAGGCCCATCAGTAAAGTTTTTTAATAAATCGGGACATTATCACTATCGACCTTGGTCCAATACGATGAAAAATAAGTTGAGGCGGGGTTGCCGAGTTTGGTCAAAGGCGATGGACTCAAGATCTTATTTCAAGATAAAGCCTAAGACCCGTTTGGAGTTCGATGAGAAATCCATTCCAGAAGTGGTTCGAGGGTTCAAATCCCTTCCCCGCCACCATTCACTTATTCCTTTGCTTCCTTTTCCTGTCGCACTTGTCCCAGAACGCCTGCATTATGGGGTCCTCTGGTCGCTCTACGACAATGCCATGCGGCGTTGGATTCCCGTTCTCATCGATTATCACAAAGGTGACGGCCGTTTCTAAGAGGCTTTCCTCCCCGTATTTTTCACAGAATATCTTTCCAACTATCGTCAGGCTGGATCTGCCAGCATATGCAGGGTATGCGATGATGTCGATGACATCCCCGTTGTTCACCGGCCTTTTGAATGTGAAGCCTTCTATGTTTAAGCATAATATGTTGTCAGTTCTCTTATTGACCTTGGCTGCACATGCAAAGCACGCTTCCACCATCCACATTGCCGTTTGCCCGGCAAATAGGGTGCCATGGTGATTCAGGTCCTTGGATGTCACTAGTCTTGAAACGTTAGTGGTGTGCATGACTTAGATTGAGGCAAGGCATTAATAAATCTTTCATACGAACAAAATCTTCGAAAGACCTGGGTGTTTGATAGTGAAAAGTGTGAAATCCCTCTCAAGCATCTTCGCCTTGTGCAGTAAGGGGATGTGAAGATAATCATTATTATATGCCAGGAAGGCATCCCCTCTCCCCAAGCTTATCAGAAGCGGCATCCTGCGTGGAACATACTGCTTCAATCGTCCCCCCTTGTCCAGGGAGGCAATGTTACTAGCTATCGTCACCGCATGCCTTTCGGCCGCCAAGTATGTCTTCTCCTCATAGATAGAGGATATGTCCCCTCCTGCGAATATGTTCCTGTGCCCCTGCACCTGCAGCGAGCTGTTCACTCTCACATGCCCGGATGCCGACATCGCATCGCGAAGGCCCGCCTCAAGGAACGATGTGTTAGGGTAGGACCCTGTGCAGACATATCCCATATCAGCCTCGATGGAAGTGCCCTCGTCTGTGAAAAAACGGCCGTCTGCCATGCCCAGTACCCTCTTTGAGAGCAGGACCTCTATGTTCGGCCCTTTGAAATAGCTCTGTACGAATCTGGACACTTTGGGCCCAAATCTGTCGAGAAGCCTGTCCTTCCCAGAGACTATGGTCACCTTTGGACCATTGCCAAGCTTGTCGAGCTCGCCCAGGAGCTCTATTCCGACCGGCCCACCGCCTATCACCACATGGGAATTGGCAGATCTTATCCTCTCAAGATTCTGGACTATGGAATCGTACTCATAAGGTGTGAGCGCATCTCCGCCATCAAAGGCCATCCTTGGGAGCGATCCCGTGCAGAGGACAAGGTAATCGAAGGCCATCTCCTTGCCCTTGACGAGAATGGAACCATCGGATATGCCCAATGCCTCAGCATGCATCATTTGTACATCATCCAAGAGTTCTTCGTACGGTATGGCCTCTGCCGACTTTGGGCTCCCGCTTATGAGGGAAAGGACGTCTGGGGTAAAATGAAAATGTTTCTTCTTTTCGATCAAAGTGACATCGAAATTTTCAGACAGGTACCTGGCACAATGGATGCCGGTTGCGCCTCCCCCAACTATCAGGACGTTAGACATCTTATCTAGAGATTCAATTGTAGGATATTTATCACTTATGGGGGAAACGCCAATAAGGATGTGGGGGGATGAGCATCACTATATTGAGCAGATCACGAAATTGTCACCTCTTCGGAAGCGACGATGTATGTGTGCTCATGACCAGGAAAAAGTAGTGACCTATGACAATGAATCTGATTCAGGCAGGCAGATTTACAGATTGACATCAACTTAGCCCCCGATATTTTCCCTTTGTCCAAAAAAATCGCTGAACATTCGCAGAAAGATAAATTAATGACATTATGATATCTTTATTATAATAAAAAGCCAGTTGGTGTTGCTATGGTATATGACATGGACAAGGCACTAAGCTATGTGATGGAACATGGTAGTGTGATGGAGACCTATAAGCTGGAGTTCCTCTTGGAGCTCGGCAGGGATGATAAGATCCCGCTGGAATTTTTCAAAAGATATCAAAACGATGATGGCGGATTTTGTTTCGAGCTAAAGGAAGGAAATCCCTCCTCCATGGGGACTACCTTGTCAGTGCTGCCATGGTACTCCCTCCTGGACGTTACCTACACAGGTTCCTTCAAACGATGTGTGGACTTCTTCCTGGTTAGCCAGTCCCCTGATGGGTCCTGGGACGAGAATCTAGCCATCAAGGACATGGCCCCACAGGGCATGCTCGTGCCGGAGATGCTCTCAACCAAACTTTTCCTGACAAGCAAGATCTCAGATGAGCTGCTCTATTACGATGTCAACGAATATCTCGTTAAGAAGGCCATCCTGTATATGGAGCAGTTCATGCACAAGGATGGGTCATTCGAAGGATTTCCCATCACCAATTGGCTGATGTTCTCGATATATTCGCGTATAGGGGATACCAAGAAGGCGGACAGCATTGCCCCGCTGCTCAAAAGTAGCATGGAGAAGGATGCCAAGTCCATAATAATGTACTTGGATTGCATATGGCGCGCCAAAAGGGAGAACATGTTGGCAGAAGAGCTCTTGGACGCCCTTGAGGACATGCAGGACAAGGAGGGAAATTGGAGAACTGCCGATGGAAAGAAGTATTACCCTAATGTCACAGTGGATGCCATCAGGGTCCTGAGGGCCTGGGGCAGGGAGTGAAAAGATACGCTTGACATGTACCGCCTGCAATCGGC
>JAFGGT010000087.1 GCA_016930445.1 Candidatus Methanofastidiosia archaeon
ATAAGATTGCCTGACCATACGGTCTACCATGCCGGGGATACAGGCGTTTTCTATGACATGAAGCTCATCAGCGAGATCTACAGGCCCGATGTGTCGCTCTTGCCCATAGGTTCAAGATTTACCATGGGCATAAAGGAAGCTGCAAAGGCCGTGGAACTTTTGGGATCCGAATTCGTCATACCGATGCATTATGGCACTTACCCGGCCGTGAACGAGGACCCGTTACAGTTCGAGAAGGCCGTCGGGGAGCGCGCAAAGGTCATTATACTAAAACCTGGGGAATCGATTACCTTCTGACCCTCTCATATATCGCTTTTCTTTTTGCGATCAATCCGTAGGCCAGACAGAACAATATTGAGCCGAAAATTCCGTACTCCATGGTCTGGTATCTGTACAGCTCCTCCTCGCAAGTGTCTATCCTGCTATTTGCTTCGGCGACCTTCTTAGTGTTCCCAAGCTGGCTGTAAGTATCCCTCGCGAGGCTGAAGTAGTTCTTGGCGTTTAGATAATCCTTCTCAAGGAAGTATTGTTCCCCTATGTTGAAGTAATTGTTGGCCTGAAGGTAGTTCGTCGATAGGTATATGTAGCTTTCGCATTCCTGTATCTCCACATCCTTGTCGAATCTCGCGTATAGCTCTATCGCCCTCTCAAGGTATGATATCGCGGTGGTATAGCTCTTTATCTGATAGGCGTTGATGCCCAGCTCCTTGAGCTGGTCTGCCTGGAAAAGCGCCTCTTGGCTTGGGGTGCCCACCAGCTTTACCTCCCACTCGTCGTTTTTGAACATTATGTTGCCATACTTGTCCTCATACTGAAGGTACACATAGAAGGTATAGTAGCCCGGTTCCATCTTCATGGTATCGGCAGATACTGTTGCGGTGAGGGTACTGCTGACCATGAGCTCGAGATCTTCTGAACCGTTCTTAATAGCGGTCTGCAGGTCTGCGATGATCGGGTCGCTTGTCGCGGATATCTGTAGGCCGAGGGCGGAGCCTGTTCCAAGATTCCTGAACTCTGCCGATACGATCAGGGGGTCCCCTGGCAGCACCTCAGTGGGGCCGGTTATCGACATTGCCACTTTCGGGTCCTGCCTGTATATGGGAACAGCTATCTGGCCGGTTATCTCGGCATTTTGGCAGCCTCCTTCGCAAGCCCCGCTCCTATATGAGATCTTCACGGGTATTATGTGCTTTTGTGCAGGGCAGTTCGAATTCACGAATATCCTGTAGGATGTCGATATGGTGCCATTTACTGGGACGAAGTTCTGATTTCCCATATCCACGACGACCTCCTGGTCCACCAATGTGAAGTAATCGTTTATGTCACTTGATAGGTCCAGGCTTATCACAGGGTTCCACATCATCAAGGATGTGGTGTTGGTTATGAGCAGGTTGAGGGTTATCTCCTCAAGCGGATCGGCCCTTTCAGGGTATGTCGACACGAGAGTGACAAGGGTCGTATCTGCCCCTGAGAAGTCCATCTTTGCTGAAGCTATTATGCTCAAAAAGAGTAAAATGACCAATGCCTTTTTCAATGAAGCTCACCCCTATGCGCCCATAAGTATCGTGCACATATTCCTGACACCCGGGCCCAATCCCAGTATGAGAATGACCATCTTTAGTATGTTCTTTATACTAAGATTGTCCTTATCCTCCTCAGGTATAATCCAATCCAGAAGATATAAACTTAATGTAATGAAGATTATCTTCAGGGGGAACATGACAAGCGGGCCTAAATGGTCTATGAAGTATCCTGTGAGCACATGCTGCTCTATATACCCATAGAACTGTATCCCAGTGAAGGTCGTCGCCGCATCGAAGATATGGGCGCCAACGATATACTCGTTCCCTCTCAGAAATCCATCATGCCCCCTTGAGATGAGCAGAAGTGGCAGATAGAGCGCTCCAAAGGAACCTAGGATGTAGACGAATGCAGCAGGCCTCTCGAGATTGATGGCTACCAAGATCAAATTTATTGTTGCGAGTGCCGTTCCCACATAGAACACGTTCCTGTGGAAATCTATGCCCTTTCTTTGTTGGAGGATCCTGATGACGACCATGGTCGCTATGGTCACAATAGCGATGTTTATGTAGATGAAAGGTGTGATGAGCAGAGGCGTGTCAGGATAGACCCCTGCATCCACCAGTGCCCTTGAAGTGCCTCCGAACACCATGAATGGGACCAATCCCAGTATCAACCTCTTGTCTATCCTCACATTTATCTTCTCTAAGAACTTGATGCTAAAATACGTGCCTATCGCCAAGATGATCGCATAGGTGAGCGTGTTGATTATATTGTAGCCGGAGTGCTGTGTAATCGGGTCTATGAAGTACTTTGTGATAAAATCCACGACGCTGTCTAAGGCACTTGTCATGGGTAAAAGTGCATACAATTATATAAAACACTTTGGTAATTGGGCGAAAAAGTACAATATACAAAGATTATTAAACATCTTCCCCGTTGCTTTATACATATGGCTAAATATACTCATACAATGGAGATGCCAAGAAGGATAGTGATGGGCAGCCAGATCCTTGACGAGGTCAAGGGCGTGGTCAATGACCTTGGCTTCCATAATCCGATCATACTCTGTGATAAGATCACCTATGAGATAGCCGCTCAATATGTCTCAGAACTGTTGTCTTGTCCTGTCATCTATGCAACACATGCCGACTACAATGAGGTTGAAAGGATCGTTGACGAACTGCCAATTGGTTTAGACGTCCTGATCGGCGTAGGCGGCGGAACGATAATCGACTTGGCTAAGTTGTCATCGAGGTTGAGGTCCGTACCTTTTATATCCGTTCCCACTGCGGCGTCGCATGATGGGATAGCCTCATCAAGGGCCTCTATCAAAAAGAAGGACGAGAAGACCTCGATCCAGGCTCTGCCACCCATTGCCGTGGTCGCAGACACCCATATAATCGCCAGCGCACCATATAGATTCTTGGCTGCAGGATTCGCCGACCTGATATCGAACTATACTGCTGTTAAGGACTGGGAGCTGGCATACAGATTGAAGGGGGAATACTTCTCAGAGTACGCCCACCAGTTATCCCTTCTCTCAGCGAAGCTTATGATAAAGAACGCCAGCCTGATAAGGGAGGGCACTGAGAGGAGTGTCAGGAAGGTCGTCAAGGGATTGATATCCTCTGGCATAGCCATGAGCATCGCAGGCTCTTCCCGCCCAGCATCGGGGTCCGAGCACCTTTTCTCACATGCCCTGGACATGATAGCGCCAAAACCTGCAATGCATGGTGAGCAGTGCGGCGTGGGGGCCATCATGATGATGTACCTTCATGGAGGCAAATGGCTGTCCATAAAGAGGGCCCTAAAGACGGCAAAGGCGCCTACCAATGCAGAGGAACTGGGCATCGAAGAGGAGACAATACTCGATGCCTTGGCAATGGCACATACCATAAGGGACAGATATACGATACTGGGGTCACAAGGATTGACTAGGGAGGCGGCAAGGTCTCTCGCAAGGACCACTGGGGTGATCAGGGGATGATGACGCTCATTGGTGAGAGCATGGCCAAAGTAGGCATGAAGTTCGTCTTCGAGGGAACTACGGAGGTATGCGACACGTGCAAGCTCCGATTCACATGTGCCAACAACCTTGAGAAGGGCAGGGTCTACGAGATCATCGATGTCAAGAGGATGAAGCACTTTTGCCCAAAGGAGGACGCGTATCTGACCCTTGTAGAGATAACAGAGCCGCCCTTGGAGTTCGCCATCGATAAGAGGAAGGCCATCCTGGGAATGACGATAATATATTCTCCGCCTTGCAACAAGAAGAGGTGCAGGAACTGGGACCAATGCGTCCCCATAGGGATAGCCGAAGGGGAGAAGGTCCTCATAAAGAGGATAAAGGGGGCGATAGAGTGCCCCGAGGGTTCAAAGAAGATGGTCGAGGTGCAGAGGCTTTAGGGATATATCCTTGCAGGCGTCCTTGGGAAGAGGCAGCAGTCCCTGATATGCTCCAGTTTTAGGATCCATCTCAACAATCTCTCTATTCCGAGACCGAAGCCGGAATGCGGCACACTGCCGTACCTTCTCAGGTCAAGGTACCATTCGTAGTTCTCCAGCTTCTCGCCCTCTCTGAGCAGCCTCTCGACAAGGAGGTTGAGGTCATCCTCCCTTTGGCTGCCGCCTATTATCTCCCCATAGCCGCCTGGGGCCTCCAGGTCCGCGCATACAGCCCTGTCGCCCTTCTGTTTCATATAAAATGATTTTATGCCCTTAGGGAAGTTCTTGACGAAGAACGGGTGCTCGAAGTCCTCTGTCAGCACCTTCTCCTCCTCGAAACCGAAATCGCTCCCGAATTCGATCCCGACACCCTTTGATTGAAGTATCGATATTGCCTCGTCATATGTGATCCTTTCGAACTTTGGCTCCATATCAAGGTAGTATTTGGGGTCCTGGCCAAAATGCCTTAGCTCTTCGGCGTACCTCTCTCCAACAAAGTTGCATATATGGGTGACCAGCTCCTCCTCGATCCTCTCGTTCTCATCCTCTTCGCACCAGGCCATCTCGGCCTCCAGATGATAGAACTCCGTTAAATGCCTCCTGGTCCTGGACTTCTCTGCCCGGAACGAGGGGGTGAGGGAATAAACGTTTTCGAACTGGAAGATAGCAGCTTCGAGGTGCAGTTGTGCCGTCTGGGAGAGATATGCCTTTCTACCGAAATAATCCAGGGAAAAGAGCGTACCGCCGCCTTCGCCCGCGACCCCTACGAATATTGGTGCATACACCTCTGTGAATCCCTTCTTTTCGAAAAAGTCCCTTGCGCCCTGTATGACGCCCATCTTGGCCCTCATGGCCATTCGTGAGTCGATGGAGCGCAGCGTCATGTGCCTTATGTCCAGGAGCACTTCCGGTCCAGTGTCCTCTTGGATGGGGAAATCCGGCGAGGGGGATACGATCTTGAACTCTTTGCATGACAGTTCCAGACCGCCTGGGGCCCTGCTGTCCTCCTTCAGTTCCCCTTTGACGTAAACGGACGCCTCTATATCACATGTCTTTGCCTCTTCAAAGCTTTCCTCATCAACGTTCTCCCTCTTCACAGACGCCTGTATGATTCCAGTCGAATCTCTGATGACTATGAATACCAGCTTGCCGTGCCTTCTCTTCCTATAGGCCCAGCCAAGCATCTCCACCTCTTCGCCTATCCTGTCTGTCAGGTCTTTGATATAATAATCTTTCATGGGATCACTTGGAACGATATTGATAATTAGGTCTTGAACTTTTTTTATAAATGTTTTTAATAAAGGGCTCCTTGCTTCCAAAGCTCAGATCCATTTCTTCCTATATAGGAAGAATATGCCCAAAAGCGCTGATATAAGGGACATGCCCATGGTTATCTCAAAGGCATAGTGATCGTTCATGAACGGGAGCCTGATGTTCATGCCGTATATGCTTGCAACAAGCGTGGGCAGCATAAGGATGATGGTGACCGATGTCAGGACCTTCATCACTACATTGAGGTTGTTGGATATGACAGAAGCGAAGGCATCCATGGTCCCGGTCAATATGTCGGTGTATATCTTGGCCATCTCTATGGCCTGCCTGTTCTCTATGATCACGTCGTCGAAGAGGTCCTCGTCCTCGGGGTAAAGGTGAAGGAAAACGCTCTTTTGCAATTTTTCCATCATCAGCTCATTGGCCTTGAGGGAAGTAGAGAAGTATACGAGGCTCTTTTCGAGATTGAGCAGCTTTATGAGCTCTTCGTTCTTCAGGGATTCATGAAGCTCGCCCTCCACGGCGCTTGACCTAGCATTTATCCTCTTGAGGTAGTCAAGGTAGGTCAGGGAGCTATGGTAGAACAGTTGTAGCACGAATCTGCTTTTTTTTGCAGGATTTACGTTCCTTACCCTCTTGCTCGTGATCTTCTCGCAGATGTCGTTGAATTTGAGGGAGACCGTTATGATGACAGATTCGCAGATGATTATACCTAGTGATGTGGTCGAGAATTGGACGCTCTCCTCCTCAGGGTCGAAGTGTGGCGTACGGATGACTATGAGGGTCACCGTGCCCTCGCTCTCTGTACGGGACCTTTCGTTGATGTCGAGGGGGTCCTTGATGAAGTCCACTGGTATGTCGAACTGCTGGCTGATGTC
>JAFGGT010000088.1 GCA_016930445.1 Candidatus Methanofastidiosia archaeon
AACGCCGGGCTCCAGAATCCTATTACGGTCCCACCTATGTCCTCAAATTCGAAGATCGACTGGTCCTCTAGGGCTGTCACAAGGTCCGGATACGGCGTTTGCTGGGGTCTTGGACTCCTCGTTCTCATATGCTCGAAATTGCCATCAACCCTTATTACATAGGCAAGATTCTCACTTGGGAGCGCGTCCAGTATCCTCAGTTCCAGGTCCTCCATGCTATATGGTCCTTCAACATCCATCACTATGTCCTTCTCGAATGAGGTAACACAGGCGAAGGGGGTTTTGACATCATCACCTGTCACGAGCACGGCACCATCGTACCTTATCTGGTATACGGTCCCATCGAGCACCACCATCTCGCCGTCCAAAGCGTTGAAAGTACCCAGGCCGGCGTCCCCGTATCCTTTAATGTCTCCGATGCTCATATCGCCGTCGAAGACGCCCTGCATCAGGCTACTTATCGTAGAATATTGGTAAATGGTGTCATTGTTAACACCTTCATCATGTCCATTGTCCATCGCTACCCCGATGAGCATTCCGCTGATGAACACGATTGCCAAAATTGCGAGGTATGTGTATTTGTTGCCAGTCATCCGAATCATCACCCTATCTGAGAATCAGTTTTAATAGTTTATCAGACCTCATTATCATATCGGCCGTTCCAGGAACGTTTGAGATGTCACCAACTAACTTCGAAGAGCTTGAGAGAAGTCCTTATGTCGGGCTTCTTAAACTGGCTTATCCCCTCATAGTCGCCTTCAGCATTCAGACAGGTTTCAACGTCGTGGACACGATCTTCGTGGGCAGGATAGGGCCTGATGCCATAGCTGCGTTGAGCCTTGCATATCCCTTTCAGATGATAATGTATGCCATCGGGGGCGGGCTTGGCATAGGCGCGCAGTCACTGATCTCACGCAGCATTGGTGCGAGGAATCTGCCAGATGCGAAGAATGCTGCGATGCACAGCATTATGATAGCCCTATTAAGCGGCCTTTTGACAGGAGTGATAGGCATAGCGGCCGTTGGCGGTGTGCTCCGCTCTTTCGGGGCACCGGAAAGCGTTAACGTGCTCTCACTCGATTATCTCTATATCGTGATATCAGGTTCGATATTCCTGTACCTCATGCTCGGCATGGACTCGATCCTTCGTGGCGAGGGAAATACCAAGCTTTCAATGGCCTTCATGACTTCCTCCGCCTTACTGAACATTTTTCTGGACCCTATCTTCATATTTGCCCTTGACATGGGTGTGGCGGGTGCTGCCATTGCGACAGTTTTGGCAAGGGCACTGGTGGTGGTGGCAATGGCATACTTCATTTTGATAAGGAAGGGCGCCTATGCCCAACCTGACCTTGGGAGCGTTAGGGTCTCGAGGCCGATAATCAGAGAGATCGTGGGGATCGGCATCCCGGCATCGCTCTCACAGCTCTCCTATTCGCTTTCACTTTTCGTCATGAACACCATTCTGGCCACCTACGGGGCGGACGCCATAGCCACATTTGGCATCGGATTCAGGATAGAGTCCATGGCATTCCTGCCCATGTTTGGCATGGCTGGCGCCTTCGTTTCGGCAGTTGGCTTCTTTAGGGGTTCCGGCCAGATATCAAATTTGTTCTCACTAAAGAACTTCGCGTATTCCTCTACCATAGCGTTCATGAGCATTTGTGCTGTCGCATTCTTCATAGCGCCCGAAAGGATCTACGGCGTCTTCACCGATTCTCCCACAGTGATATCCATGGGGAGAAGTTATCTCCTGATAAACATCATAGTCTACCCGATAGTGCCGTTCACTGCAATCTCGGCTGCTGGTTTCCAAGGTCTGGGCAAGGGCAATCCGCCGATGATCATATCCCTTCTGCGTTCCTGGCTCATAGTGATCCCTCTATCACTGATTTTCTCTTTCGCTTTTGACCTGGGCATCACCTACATCTGGTGGTCCATGGTCATCGGCAACACGGTATCGGCCATTGCAGGAGGGTCTTGGTTCCTTATCGAGACCAGGCGCCTAAGGAACGGGTTGGCTAAAGTCATTTATAATCCGCAATTGACGTGATATCGTGAAAGGACAATATGTCATACTATTCACTGGCGTGGTGGTTGCAGCGACCTCAAGCACACTTATCAGGATGAGCGATGCTGACCCGTTGGTCATAGCCACATATAGAATGGGATTTGCTTCCATCGTAATGTGCACTTTGGCTCTGAAGGCAGGGCTTGCCCAAAAGGTGGCAAGGTATTCCAGGAGGGACAAGGAGCTATTGTTGCTTTCAGGTTTTTTCCTTGCACTCCACTTCGCTTCATGGATATCCTCCTTGTCCTACACTTCTGTGGCGGTAAGCGTGATCATCGTCGATTCATCCCCCTTTTTTGTTCTCGTACTTTCCTACATTTTTTTAGGGGAATGGCTTTCAAGGCACGGGGGTGCCGGAATGGTAATGCTCCTTATAGGTGGCATACTGATAGTCCAAAACGAGATCTCAAAGGATGTTTCTCTGATCGGTGCCAGCTTGGCCTTATTGGGTTCTGTCACGCTAGCATGCTATCTGGTCATAGGAAGGAGGATGCGCAGGGACATGGACACCTTAAGCTATGTATCCCTCGTCTATTTTGTATCGTTCCTTTTCCTTTTCTCCTTCTCCCTAGTTTCTGGAAGATCTTTTTTAGGCTATGGCGGGAGGGAGTATCTCATATTCTTCCTCCTCGCGATAGGACCATCCTGTGTCGGGCACACCCTCTACAACTACAGCCTTAGGCACTTCAAGGCTTCACAGGTGAGCGCTTCAATACTTGCGGAGCCTATCTGCGCCATCGTTCTCGCTGCCTTGATATTGGAGGAGATGCCATCCCCTATTGTCGTTCTCGGCGGTTTTTTCATCATTTTTGGGCTGGCGCTGATATTGGGCATATTGGAAAAAGAGGCGGCCATTATCAAGCCGTGATCTGGTAGAAAAGAGGCTTGGCATGGCCACCACAATGTACTAATCCTTCATTTTCAATTTTTTTATCTCATGGCCATGATATGACAATACGTCAGTTTGGCTTAACACATGGCACATCAAAAGCCTCTTGAATCCTCGAGCTCATCACTATGAGGTCACATCCCTCGTTCTCTGCAACGGTCATAATAGTCTGTGCTATCGCTAAAAAAGAACATTTGTCGTTACCGTCGTTTCGTTTTTCATGAAGTCCCTCATCGCTTTGGAAGCTTCTTCTTTGCATTTAAAAATAATATAATTTATATATAATATGTATAATATCTATATTTATTATTAATATATATACTATTAAGATAAAATTTATATTTACATATTTTTTCTATACTTAAGTATAGAATTATCTCTATTATGAATTGTTCAATGATTCTTTGGGGGAATTTAGCATAAAGGTCATCTGTGCAAGAATAGGCAGGATACTAGAGAATATGCCAAAAGGGCAGGGATCCTTTGTTTCTGAGAATAAGAAATCACTTTCCATTGCCCTATCAATAGCGATCCTTGCATTAATAATATATCTTGTGGGTCCTGGCAAATTGATCTCTGCCTTCAAGGGGATGGAGAAAAAATACTTCCTATTCGCTGTCCTTATATATCTGGGCACTATACTGCTCTCTGCCATCAGATGGAGCACCCTGATAGGGATGGTGGAAAAGCCTGTCAACTGCCTTAGCACTTTCCAGCTTCTCACGATAGACAAGCTTTCTAATGCATTCTTTCCAACATCGGCCGTAGGCATAACTGCCAGGACCCTCCTTCTCCAAAGAAAGCATGGCATAATGCCTTCGAAAGGTTTTGCTACAATACTTCTTGACTACGGATTCGAGATGTTCGCTTCATTGGCCCTAGGGATCCCTATAATCATTCTAATGCATTCTAAGCTCTCATTCTCCGCCTCTGGCGTTCTGTACCTTTGCATGCTGCTCCTGGGGTTAGGCACCTTGGGTGTGGTACTCATCAATACCCCTAAGGTGTCAAGGAAGATAGAGGTCATCAAGACAGCAGATGGCGGGTCCGGCATTCTTTCCCGATTGACAAAACATAGGTTGTTTTCCAAGGCGCTTGAGTTCCTCACATCATTCAAGGTGATCGTCAATTATCCGTTTAGCTCCCTAAACGCTATGGTCATCAGCCTTTGTATCAAGCTTTCAGAGGCACTTAGGCTCATGATGTTATTCAAGGCATTTGGAATGGGTCTGCCATTCTACCATTTTCTTCTCTTTGAGATAGTATGGGTGATGATCTCGATGTTCGCCATCACTCCTGGAGGTATAGGGGCCGCGGAATCCGGAAAGATAGCGATTTTTTCTATGGTGCCCGATGTCACCACATCTGCTGCGACCCCTGTCGTCTTTATCGACAGATTCATAACTTTCTGGCTCATATTGATTTTGGGCGCATTATTCCTGTTATTGTCACATAGACAGTACTTGTTCGATAACGGGTCGGATAATTCCAGCGTATATAGAAGCAAATGGGGCGAAGAACTGGGATTCATGCCTCTAAAGGCCTAAG
>JAFGGT010000089.1 GCA_016930445.1 Candidatus Methanofastidiosia archaeon
AGACATGCCGTTCATAAGGCCAGAGTTCCTGGACTATGCGATCGAGAGGTACATCGCATGCGAACGCATGGCTTTATCTGTGTTCATAAGGGTCGATGGCAGCTGGATCCCACGTTCAGGACCTTTCGAGCTTGACGGCAATATGGTGGTCCCATCTGGGATTAGCATCATCAACGGTGAATGCATAAGCTGGGCGGAAATGTCCCAGCTGGACATAATAGTCGACCATGAAAGGCAATTTCTCAACATCAACTCGCTCGAGGACCTGATAATGGCCGGCGAAGAGTGATATTATGGCTAGTTGCATGATGGTAGTTGCATAAACCTTTTATTCTGGTATGGATTATCCATCCATAGTGATAACATGGAGAAAAGACATATTGCTTCTATGACGGCGATGCTGCTTATCGTGGCCTTTTCGGCCGGATGCATATCCGGGGGCGATAAGGAGTACTCGATAGTGGACGATACGGGAAGGGAGGTCAATATCGTGGGCGAAGCGTCCAAGATAGTCTCTCTCTCCCCTGCAAACACCGAAATACTCTTCGCACTTGGACTCGATGACGAGGTAGTGGGCGTGACAGAGTTCTGCAACTATCCTGCCGCAGCGCTTGAAAAGGAGAAGGTAGGCGGTTTCAGCACTGTCGATGTTGAAAGGATAATCGAGCTTGAACCTGACGTGGTCTTTGGAGAGGCAGGACACGAGGATGCTGCCGAGCAACTTACCAATGCAGGAATACCTGTAGTGCTCTTCAAGGCGATGTCGTTCGATGTCCTAATGGACGACATAGAGATGATGGGCCAGATAACTGGAAAAGAGGACGAAGCTAAGGACCTGGTGGAAGACCTTGAGGCCAGGATAGCTGCCATAGAGGACCAGGTGGAGGGCATATCGGACAAAAAGACGCTGTTCTTCATGCTATGGAACGATCCATTGATGTCCATAGGCCCCAACACATTCATAGACCAGGTGTTCACAAAGGCCGGGGCCCTCAGCATCTCAGGGGATGCGGACACGGCATGGCCGATGTATGACATGGAATGGTTGATAGACAACGACCCTGATGTGATACTGCTCTCGCCCCATGGCGGAAGCGGGCTCGGAAAGGATGACCTGATGAGCGACCCCAACTATTCGACCATAAGCGCTGTTAAGGAAGGGCGCGTATTCGTGATGTCAAACGAGGACTTGCTACTAAGGCCGGGGCCCAGGATCGTCGATGCGCTAGAGGAGATATTCAACCTGATTTACGGTTGATACTTTCTCTTTTTATTCTGGCGGAGATTGAATGGACGCTGCGAACACTGAGAACAGGTACAAAAGATGGGTGACCGTGATAACCGCCCTGACCGCCATACTGTTCGTGAGCGTCATCATCTCATCCGTGACCGGTTCTGCCAACATCTCCAAATTGGACATACTGAGGATGGTGGCCCACAAGCTCCCGTTAATAGGTGACGGCATAGGGGTCTCGTGGAAGGAGAGCAGCGAGATCATATTCTTCAACATCAGGCTGCCTAGGGTGATCCTTGGCATCCTGATAGGGTCCGCCCTTGCCATAGCCGGCACGACCTATCAGGCCATTTTCAAAAATCCCATGGCAGACCCTTACATAATAGGGGTCTCGTCGGGTGCGGCGCTCGGCGCCAATCTTGCCATACTTTTTGGATTGAGCTTCACGTACTTCGGCCTTTCGCCCATAACCTTCTTGGCCTTCCTGGGTTCTATATCTGTCACATTCCTAGTTTACAATATCTCAAAGATAGGAAAAAGGGTACACATTGAGACCCTTCTACTTTCAGGCATTGCGATCGGCGCTTTCCTCTCGGCAATCACCTCGTTCACAATGTACATAGCCGGTGATAAGCTGCACCAGATGGTATACTGGATGATGGGCGGCCTATGGACCTCATCCTGGGACGATGTACGGGCTGTAGTGGTATTTATTATCATAGGCATTCTCATCATCTTTGCCTATTCCAGGGAGTTGAATCTCCTATTGATGGGAGATGAGACTGCACAAAGCCTTGGCATAGATGTGAACAAGGTGAAAAAGATATTGTTGGGAGCTTCCTCCCTAATCACGGCCTTTTCCGTTTCCGTAAGCGGCCTCATAGGCTTTGTTGGCCTCGTAATACCCCATATAATGAGGCTGATAGTAGGCCCTGACCACAGGATTCTATTACCTTCCTCGGCCCTTTTTGGTGCCATATTCCTCGTGCTTGCGGACACGGCGGCAAGATCGCTCTTGTCGCCTACGGAAATGCCTGTTGGAATAATAACAGCCCTCTTTGGAGGTCCCTTCTTCACATATCTATTATTAAAGAGAAAGAGGTCAATGTTCTAGGCGATACCATGGGAATTAATATCGATGAGCTCAAGTTCGCATACAAGGACAAGGAGGTTCTTAAGAGCATAGGATTCGACACTCATCGTGGCGAGATGGTGGCCCTGCTCGGCCCGAACGGGTCTGGAAAGACAACTCTGCTTAAGATACTTGCAAAGATACTGTGTCCAGATTGCGGCATCATCAACATAGATAACAGGGGGCTGGAGGGGATCACACCCAAGGAGCTTGCCAAGGAGATGGCCGTCATACCGCAGTCGTTCGATACGACATTCTCCTTCACAGCTCACGACATTGTGCTCATGGGGAGAACGCCGCATCTTTCAAGGTGGGGCTCGGAAAAGGAAAGGGACTTCGAGGTCGTACGAGGAGCCATGGAGAAGACCAACACATGGCAGTTCAAGGACAAGCTATTCTACAATCTCAGCGGGGGCGAGAAGCAAAGGGTCATAATAGCAAGGGCCCTGGCCCAAGAGCCCCACATACTCCTGCTCGATGAACCCACATCAAGCCTCGATATCAACCACCAGATAGAGATATTGGCAACGGTAAGGTCGCTTGTCGATAACGAGAACATGATGGTAATTGCGGCGTTCCACGACCTGAACATGGCCGCAAAGTACTTTGACCGTATCCTTCTCCTGCACAATGGAGAGGTGTATGCCGACGGCCCTCCGGAGAGGGTGATCACCGAGGAGAACATCAAGGAGGTCTTCGGCGTCGATGTCGTGGTGAAGAACAATCCTATCACGGACTCCCTCTACGTTGTCCCCATGGCAAAGGCATGCGTTAGGAAATCAAAACCAAGGGAAAGAGTGCATCTCATCTGCGGGGGTGGAAGCGGTTCTTCCCTATTGAACAAGCTGGACCAGGACAAGTATGACATAAGCGTGGGCGTCCTCAACATGCTGGATTCTGACCAGGAGACCGCAGAATACATGAAGATCGATAAAATGGTGCTGGAAGCGCCTTTCTCGCCGATAAGTTACGAGAATCATATGAAGAACATCGCCCTCATCAAGGATTCGAGCATACTCATTCTGAGCGACTTTTCGATAGGGAGTGGAAATCTTATGAATCTTGAGGCGGCACTCATAGCCCTCAGGCACAAGATACCTGTCCTGATGCTTGATAAGAGAAGAATAGAGGAAAAGGATTTTACTGACGGAAGGGCCACAAAGATCCATAATGAACTATTGGACAATGGCGCCCTGACCTTCACATCAAAAAGGGAGCTTCTGTATTATTGCAAGATGTTGTTGAGCGAAAGGCTTCGCTGACTAGTCCATATCGTTCATCTGAAGGCGCCAAAAAAGCTCTTTTTCTGTTCTTTTGGGATGTGCCCAAAGGACTTTCCCAGCTTCTCAACAAGATTTTTCTGCTCCTTGTTAAGGGATGTGGGTATGTCTATGGATATTCTCACGTGCTGGTCGCCCCTCCTTCCAGTCCTAAGATTCGGCATTCCCTTTCCCTTTAGCCTAAGCACCTTTCCATGCTCTGTTCCAGGGGGTATCTTCATCTTGACCTTGCCGTCGATGGTCTCGACCTCGACCTCGTCGCCCAGGACGGCCTGAGGGAATGTAATGGGAAGATCGTACAAAAGCTCCGTGTCCTCGCGATAGAATCTTGGATCCTCCTCAACATGGACCACCACATAAAGGTCTCCAGGTGGCCCCCCTGTTGTGCTTGGATTCCCTTCGCCGTTAATCCTGATATGTGAGTCGTTGTCTATGCCGGCAGGGACCTTCACCTTTATCTTCCTGTTGCCTGGGATAGAACCGCTTCCCCTGCACCTTGGGCAAGGGTCGTCTATTACGCTTCCGCGCCCTTTGCACATGTCACAGGTGGACACTGAGGCGAAACGGCCGAATGGGGTCGAGCGTACCGTCTGCACCTGGCCAGAACCGTTGCATCTTGGGCACCTCTTGGGGGAAGTCCCTTTCTTGGCGCCACTTCCGCCACAATCCTCGCAACTTATGTTCTTGTTAATCGATACGACCTTCTCCAGTCCGTTGAACGCATCCTCGAGGGTAACTTTGATATCAAATCGAAGGTCAGCGCCCTTGTTAGATGTGCGCCTCCTTCTGCCGCCCCCTCCAAAGAACATGTCGAATATGGAACCACCAAGGTCCCCGAATATGTCGTTGAGGTCCTGATAATGGGTGAAATCGGACCACTGGAAGCCCCCTGCGCCCTGGTTGAACACACCCTCATGACCAAATCTATCGTATCTGGCCCTCTTGTCCTTGTCCATAAGGACCTCATAGGCCTCAGAGAGCTCCTTGAACTTCTCCTCGGCCTCCGCCTTCTTATCTGGATTCATATCGGGATGGTGTTCCCTGGCCAGCTTGCGATAATTCTTTTTTATCTCTTCTTCGGATGCGTCCTTGGGCACTCCAAGGACATCATAGTAGTCCCTTTTAGACAATTGCTCACCCAAAATGCTTAGGAGGAACCGTCATCGTTGTCCATGTCGGTATAGTCCGCGTCTATCACGTCGTCGTCCGGTCCCTTGTGACCTGCGCCGTCCTGGCCGCCGCCCGGTTGCTGTTGCGTCTGCTTGTAGATCTCGGATGACAGCTCATAGACCGCATTAGACAGGTCCTCGGTCGATTTCTTGATCTTTTCCAGGTCCTCGCTGTTGAGTACGGACTTGAGGGCATCAATCTTTATATTGATGTCGTCCTTCTTAGACTGGTCCACCTTGTCCCCAAATTCCTTCAATGCTTTCTCAGTGGAGTATATGAGGGAATCTGCTTGATTCCTGGCCTCGACAAGGCCTTTTCTCCTGTTGTCCTCCTCTGCGTACTTCTCTGCATCCTGCACCATCTGATCTATCTGTTGATCGTTTAGGGATGTCGAAGATTTAATTGTTATCGCCTGCTCCTTGCCCGTGCCAAGGTCCTTTGCATTGACGTTCATAATTCCATTTGCATCGATATTGAAAGTGACCTCTATCTGTGGTATTCCCCTGGGGGCTGGGGGTATGCCCATCAGCTGGAAGCTCCCAAGGGAAAAGTTGTCCTTTGCCATCTGCCTTTCTCCCTGTAGAACATGGATCTCCACGGAGGATTGATTGTCTGCCGCAGTAGAGAATATTTGGGACTTCTTTGTTGGGATGGTAGTATTTCTTTCTATGAGCCTAGTAAAAACTCCTCCAAGCGTCTCTATCCCAAGGGATAGGGGAGTGACGTCAAGCAGCAGGACATCCTTGACCTCGCCCGCCAGCACACCGCCCTGTATGGCGGCACCCATGGCAACGCACTCGTCCGGATTGATGTTCTTGTAAGGTTCCTTTGCAAAGTACTTCTGTATTATGCTCCTCACTGCCGGGGCTCTGGTCTGGCCGCCGACAAGAAGTATCTTGTCGATCTTCTCTGGCTCTATGTTCGCATCCTTCATGGCACGCCTCATCGGGCCTATGGTCTTTTCCAATAGGTCCTCCGTGAGGCTCTCCATCTTGGACCTTGTCAGCATCATCTCAAGATTCCTGGGCTGCCCGTCAGGGCCCATGGCTATGAAAGGCAGGCTGATAGTGGCCTGCATAAGGGTCGAAAGCTCTATCTTTGCCTTCTCAGCTGCGTCCGTGACCCTCTGAAGGGCTGCCTTGTCATTGGATAGGTCGATTCCAGTCTCCTTCTTGAACTCATCCAGTACCCAGTCGAGGATCTTCTTGTTCCAGTCATCCCCGCCCAGATGGGTGTCTCCTGATGTGGACTTGACCTCGAATACACCCTCACCTATCTCGAGTATGGAAACATCGAAGGTCCCCCCTCCAAGGTCGTACACCAGAATTATCTGGTCCTGCTCCTTGTCAAGGCCATAGGCCAAGGAAGAGGCGGTAGGTTCATTGATGATCCTTAGAACGTTCAGGCCTGCAATCGTCCCGGCATCCTTCGTGGCCTGTCTCTGCGCATCATTGAAGTAGGCCGGCACGGTTATCACGGCATCTGTGATAGTTTCGCCTAGATAGCTTTCAGCGTCATCCTTCATCTTCTTCAGGATCATGGCCGAGATCTCTTGAGGGGTGTAGTCCCTTCCATCGATATTTATCTTCTTGTCAGTGCCAATCACCCTTTTGATGGACCTTATCGTACGGTCTGGATTAGTGACTGCCTGCCTCTTTGCAACGGAACCGACCAATCGCTCATTGCCCTTGAACGCGACAACGGACGGCGTTGTCCTTTCTCCTTCGGCATTCGTGATAACGCTGGCCTTGCCACCTTCCACTATGGCCATGCACGAATTCGTAGTTCCCAAATCAATACCTAAAATCTTACCCATTTAAATCACCATTTTCATCCTTATTTCCCTTCTTAACGCTTACCTTGGAATGTCGTATTACCTTGTCCTTCAATATGTATCCCTTCTGGAATTCCCTGCAGACATACTCTCTATCTCCTTCGCCGTTCTCATCCATCATCAATGCCTCGTGATAGTATGGATCGAATTCCATATTGATACATTCTATCTCCTTGACGCCCTCGTCTACCAACAGCTTGCACAATTGATTATATATCATCTCAAATCCTTTGTAAAAATCATCTATGGCCTGTGGTGACTTTTCTAAAAGAAATGCCCTCTCAAAATTATCTTTCATATCCAACAGATTGACTATGATATCCTCCTTAGAATAGAAAAGTGCCTTTTCCTTTTCCCTCTCGACCCTCTTCTTGTAATTCTCAAAATCAGCTTGGATCATCTTCATTGTACTAAGATAATCGTCTATGGTGTCAGATTTCACTTTCATTTCAGTATTAAGCCGTTGGATCTCTTCCTCTTTCAATCCTATTTCCTTTTCGAGAGCCTCTATCTTCTTGTCTTTATCGCTCTTGGCCATCTGATAAACACCTCATAATAAACAAAAGTTAAGTTAATAAAATGTGAATTTATTTCGATATATAAAACTTTCGGTGTTTCCATTTTTAGAATTGTTACATCTTTGAAGGGCAGAAATAATAATATGCGCAAGACCCATAGATTGTCAGAATGAAACATAGTATACTGATAACGGCTCTCCTGATTGGCATGGTCCTTGCTTGTTCCGGATGCGTCCTAGGCGATGGTCAATCCGATACAGCTACTGTGACCAATGTTGTAGATGGCGACACATGTGATGTAAGACTTAGCAGCGGGGAGGAGATAAGGGTTAGATTGATAGGTATAGACACCCCAGAGATATACGGTGAAAATCTGGAATACGAGTGGGAAGGGATAGAAAAATACAAACTGGATGACTGGGGATATGCGGCAAAGAGGCTACTGGAACAGTTGGTATTGGGTGAAAAGGTATCGCTCGAAGGCGACGAGTATTGTGATGAAACTGACATTTATGGCAGATACTTGTATTATTTGGTCTTGGAAGGCACCAATTTGAGCATGGAACTGGTCGAGGCTGGCATGGCAAGGGCCTATACCTCCTTCGAATGCAAATATGAAAAAGAACTATTGCTGCTTGAGGAAGAGGCAAAAATTAACAATGTAGGCATATGGTCTGATGACTTCCAAAGACAATCTGATAAGGTTTACATAGCTTACATCAATTTTGATGCCATGGGGGATGACAATCTACTTTTAGACGATGAATATGTCGTAATAAAGAACGGTTCCGCCGATCAGGAGGATATGGAAGGATGGAGATTAAGAGACTACTCTGGCAAGAGCCTAACTCTGCATGATATAATACTGCAACCGAGTGAAGAATTGATAATATTCAGTGGCTGTGGTAGAGGGATTGGTGTGCATTGGTGCTCCGATGGTGCCATATGGAACAATAACGGAGACGTGGCATTCCTCTATGACGAAAACGGAATACTTGTAGATAAATACGAGTACACATCATAGGTCCACAACAATAGATGATGAGCAATCCATGATCCCGTCCATACAACGAACTTCATTCAATATTATTTCCTTCAAATCATGGAAATCTTTAGCCTTAATCTTAATAATGATATCACAGGGGCCCGTCACCGAATCTATCCGCTCAACATAGTCTCTGCTATTGAGGTCGTTTATGACATTATTCATATTTCCGATGGCAATAGTAAGAAGTAAGTATGCATGGGCCATTTTTCTCAATCCTTAATATCCTTAAAATAACTTAAATATTTTCATAGAAAATAAAACAAAAAATAATTAAGTTTACTATCCCATAAAGTAACTAGATATGATTTCATCAATCGAAATAAGGGATCTTGAAGACAAGAACGAGTATTTTGTAGGGACCTGCAGCCATCTGAACGAATCTGAAGAGATAGACCATTGCTCTGAGATTCGCTTGAAATGGTTGAAAAACAGGATTGAGAAGGGCGCCGATGTAAAGGTAGCGCACGTGGCTGGCGTGCCAAGAGGCTTCATATATTCTTTACCCATCGAGATATCTCCATGGGGGCCAATTGGAAAGGACTGTTATTGCATTCCATGCCTATATGTAACTAATGACCATACGAAACAAGGCATTGGAAGAAAGCTCATAGAAGCGGTGGCCGAAAGCGCAATTCAAAAAGGAGCTACAGGGATCGTGACCATGGGATACTATCACGACATGTGGTTCATGCCCGCAAATTACTTCATCAAGAACGGGTTCACCCCATTGGTCAGGAGGGGCGAAGAGGTGCTACTCGGAAGGTCCTTTTCTGAACAGTTCAAGATACCTAAACTATTGACACCAAATTACAAATACGTTGGACAGCAGGGAAAGGTTGTGGTAGACCTGTTCTGGAACGCTTTCTGCCAGACGTGTGTGATAGAGGCCCTTAGGGTAAAGAGGATATGCAAAGAGATGGGTAAAGACGTCGTCCTGAATGAATATAGGGCAGACATAGGGTACGTTCTCGATAAATATCAGATCCCCAGAGGAGTTTTTATCAACGGTAAGGAGTATTATTGGGGCTACGAGGCCCCTGCCGTGGAAATAAGGGGGATCATCATGAACGAACTCAATAAGATTAAATAACCTTGTTTTCCAACACATCTGTGACAATGAAATGCAATGAAATAATAAATATTCTCATTGAAAGATATTCTACTGATGGCTGGTGGCCCCATGGCGATAGGTTTGAGATAATGATAGGCGCCATACTGGTCCAAAGGACAAATTGGGCAAACGTGCAAAGGGCCATAGGA
The DNA here is from genome assembly GCA_016930445.1 of Candidatus Methanofastidiosia archaeon. Lineage (GTDB taxonomy): Archaea > Methanobacteriota_B > Thermococci > Methanofastidiosales > NM3 > JAFGGT01. The sequence continues at coordinate 9,477 of JAFGGT010000089.1, forward strand.
AATCTCAAAGTCCGCTCGCTCATCGATCCACACATGCTATCAACGGTCCTGACAGAGGAGTTAGAAATGCTTATCAGGCCCTCTGGATTCTACAGACAAAAGGCACAAAGATTAAAATCCATGTCAATGCTAATTGAAGAACAATTTGACTCGGATTTGGATATGTTCTTCGAACAGGACTACGATACTGCCCGGCAATTGCTATTGTCCATAAACGGCATTGGGCAAGAGACGGCGGACACGATCCTATTATATGCCGGAGACAAACCCGTTTTCATAGAAGACAATTACTCAAAAAGGATCTATTGCAGATTGTCAGGAGAATCTAAGAGCCCAGACAGGACAGAATTGCAAAAACATTTATTAGGCGAACAAAAAATTACTTCAAAACTATGCAAGGACGCCCATTCTGCAATCGTTACACATTGCAAGACGACATGCAAAGCAGTACCATTATGCAAGCAATGCTTTATCAAGGAGCATTGCTTGAGCGATAGTGAAAGATCATGAACTTTTCAAAGAGGGAGATTAGGGACATCGTTATCGCATGGGCGGTGTTATCTGTCATACTTTCCAGGTTCAAACCATCTTTGCTGCCGGTCAGCATAATAGCGGTGGGTACGGCTTTTGTATGCCACGAATTGGCCCACAAGTTCCTCGCCCAAAGATATAATCTGTTTGCGGAGTTTAGAGTTTGGAAAGAAGGACTGCTACTAGCAGTGGCCATAGCCGTGCTTTCAATGGGAAACTTCATATTTGCCGCACCAGGGGCCGTGTATATATACGGATTCCACATATCCAGCGAGCAGAATGGCAAGATATCCCTGGCAGGACCAGGTTTGAATCTTGTCGTTTGCGCCATTTCATTATCATTGGACAGATTTATGCCCGGTACCACGATATTTCCGTTCCTGGCAATGATCAATGGATACCTAGGTTTCTTCAATCTGCTGCCATTGCCACCACTGGATGGCAGCAAGATAATCGCCTGGAGGAAGGATATATATATGATAACCGTAATATCATCTTTCATTGCAATAATGCTAATAGAATTATTTGTCATATGATATTTTAGCTAATATTTATTTTGACGAATAGGTTGGGCAATAGTCAAGGCAATCATTTTTTTATCTATGTATGTTGCCATATTTTTATTATAATCTATGCTTTTTACACTTTTCTTTTTAAATAGGGGAAAGTATAAATAGATAAAATCCAATCTATTCTTGAGGTGAATATGTGTCCAAAATCCTTATAGAGGATATAATGAATAACGATATTCTCATTATGGGACCAGATGATTCACTCGTTAAAGCTGTCAAAAAAATGCAGGAAAAAAACAGTGATTATGTCCTTGTGAGCAATGACAGATACCCCGAAGGCATAGTCACTGAAAGAGATGTAATAACCAAAGTGCTATCGGTGGGCCTTAAACCTGACAAGGTCAAGTTGAAAGACATAATGAAATCACCTGTAATGACAATCGAGAAAAAACTCGATGTAAAGGTTGCCTGGGAATCCATATCTGAATCAAAGATCAAGAGATTGATAGTGACGGAAAGTGAGAAGGCAGTCGGAGTTATTACCGCTTTCGACATATTATCTGTAGCACCAGAACTTTTTGAAGCAGAAGAAGGGCAAAACAATCCGGAAGGAGGCTTTTGTGAATTCTGTGGGAGTTATTTTCCCAGCCTTAATATGGTCGAGGGAAAATATGTTTGTGACAGTTGCAAAGACCAATTGCTTGAAGAATAAGCTACAAACTAAGGAGGTGCAAGAATGAAGATAACTGGAATAATCAAGCCCGCTAATTTTATTGATGGCAACTCATTTGCAACAAATCCAAGAAAATTGTTGAGAAGCCAAAAGATCCTCTTTGTAGAGAAAAATGGGATTTTTAGAGGTTTGATCGACAGGACTACCGCTCTCCAGATAACAGGAGGCAAATCAACATTGACCGCTCTTGATATTGCAAAGCAGCCATTGTATCAGACGACACCTGACGATGTCGTAAGACACGTTGCAGAAAAGATGATAAAATATGGCACATACATAATTCCAGTTTCAAAGGACAATAAGCCCATCGGCTATGTAGGAATGTCGGACATACTGGCAATCTTGCTCTTGGACAATGAGATAGTGGCAAAGATGGAATTAGGCAAGATAATGAGGAGATATCCAATATTCGTATGGTCCGACGATTCCATTGTCAAACTTTGGAACATAATGGAAGACATCCAGTTCTCAGGGGTCCCCGTGGTTAAGGAGACCTCATCCCGCAATGATAAGTACAATAAGCTTGTGGGATATGTTTCTAAGAAGGACCTGCTCAAGGCAGGCAATATAAGAAAGGCCCTTGAGGGTGGCAACAACCCCTCAAAGGTCGAAAAGATCATGAACAGGACACCGATAGTCCTTACCCCTGAAGACACAGTCTCCACATTCGTTGAAAAGATGATAAAAAACGACATATCTAGGATACCCATAGTAAACGAGGCTTACGAGCTACTAGGCATTATAGGGAAAATGGATGTATTAAAACTCTTAATTGAGGGGAATTAATGAGAGAATATTTCTACGGGAAGATGGATAGAGGGCCCATAGAATTCGGGTCCAGAATTGCTGAAAAAGAAAGAGAAATAATGAAAATCGCCAGGAAGAACGTCATTAGCGTTCCCCCCACCATGCCCATCAAGGGTGTTGCAGAGACGATGGTGGAGTATGACACGAGAAGGATGCCCATTGTGCAACCTGGCACGAACAAGATACAAGGAATAATCATCACAAGGGACCTGATAGATTTCCTTGGAGGTGGAGAGAAGTACAACCTCATTAAGAACAGACATGGAGGCAACTTCCTTTCTGCCATAAATGAGTCTGTAAAGGAGATAATGACCACCAATGTCATATCGATCAACGAGAATGACTCGGTAGGGGACACTTTGAAGAGGCTCTACGAGGAGAATGTGGGTGGATTTCCCATTCTCAACAAGCAAAATGTCGTAGTTGGAATTGTCGAAGAAGAGGATTTCGTATTCAATCTGGCCGGAATATGGTCGGGTGTGGCTGTAGAGGAGATAATGCAGAAGGACTTGGTGACCATAACGCCAGGGTTTACCATAGGCGACACGTGCAGGCTCATGATAAAGAACTACAGAAGAAGATTGCCAGTCGTATCCGACGATGAGCTGATCGGCATAGTGACGACCTTTGACATCATAAGGTACTTTGGTACTTCAAGGATGCTCGAAAGGATGAGAACTGAGAATGCCGACGAAGCCTTGAATGCCAGGATAAGCGAAGTGATGACAATGGACATACAGACCATCAGGCCATACGAGGACGTTGGCATGGCAGTGGAGCTTATGAAGAGCTGCAGGATAGGGCTCCTCCCCATTGTGGAGGATAATAGATTGATAGGCGTAATCACTGAGAGGGACATACTAACGAACATGATAAAGGGGGAAAATCAATGAAAAGAGCACTGAGCGACATCGCACATAAGGCTACGACGATTGACAAGGATAGAAGACTTTCATATGCAGTGGAACTGATGGAAAAGGAAAATATAGCTAGACTGCCAGTGACAGAGGAAGGGGAACTTGTGGGCATCATAACCGAAAGGGACATCCTGGAAAAGATCGGGTCTTCAAGGAGCCTGAACTTTAGGACCTCCTCTTTTCATGTATCCTCATCAATGACGAGCGACCCGTTTTACCTGGGAGAGTCGGAGAAGGTCATAGAGGCCATCGTGGCCTTCAAGGAACATGGATTCTCGGGAATACCGATATTAGGAAGCGATATAAAGATAATAACAAAGACCGACCTGATGAAGGTCTTCGAGATACCAGGCTACGTATCTGATAAGATGAACTCGACATTCCATGTGGTGGCGCCAGATGACAGGGTAGTGCACGCAAGGAGGCTGTTACTGGACAACAATCAACATGCCCTCCCCGTCTGGGATGGGGAACTGGTAGGCCTTCTGACCATCCAGGACATCGTATTTGGCATGAATGAGTTCAGGGAAAAGACCCCTGGCAAGTACATGGAGAGCAGATTAAAGGAGTTCATTGTTGAGGAGATCATGTCACCTGACCCAAAATTCGCCAGGCTCGAAGACAAACTGGAAGATATAAAGAAAGAGCTCATCAAGGGCAATTTCTCATCGATGCCGGTGCTTAACTTCGAAGACAATATAGTTGGTCAAATATCAAAGGACGAGCTTGTAAAATGTCTCTAATCCTTCGATATTTTCTATTTTTCATAACCAAAGTTTTTTAAATAATTAGTATTCTTTTGTAATGGTGATTACAAATGGTTAACGTTATAGTTGACGAGGATCTTTGCGTCGGATGCGGCGTGTGTATTGATGATTGTCCATCTAATGTCTTTGAGTTGATAAACGAGATAGCAAAGGTAGTAAGGATTGACGATTGTACGGCATGCAGGCTCTGTGAATCTGAATGCCCTTCAGAGGCAATAGTGGTAGAGGATTAGACCATTTCACTATTTTCCAATTTTTCCAAAGTCTCCCTTATGAAGTCACATCCCTGTTTCAGAAGTTCAGAGCCCTTCTCAGTTATTATATAATACTTCCTTTTCGTCTTATTGGAGTTTTCCTCTCTGACTTCCGTTTTCACGTAGTCCTCGGATTCCAATTTATAAAGGACAACGTAGGAAGTAACCGTTGCGGGCGCCCAGCCAAAATTCTTTTCTATCTCATCCTTGAGCTCATAGCCGTACATAGGCCTCTTCTCAAGGAGCTTAAGAACGTAGATCCACATGACCTCTTTAGTTAGTCTTTGCTTCAGTCTATTTAATGGCAATCAATCACTCTATTGTTTTATTTTATCTTATTGAAACAAAATATAAATGTTTTTACTCTATAAAAGGAAAATACGATAATTTTATATTTTCCGTCTATTAACTCAGATTATGGACGAGAAGATATCTAGGATTCTGGCCTTATCACCCGATTCTCAGTTTTCACCATCATATTTGGCCAGATACGCTTCCAGCCTTGGCAAGGACATATTCATAAAACAAACGTGTTATGGGATATTGATCGAAGGCGAAAAGCAAGATGTGGACTATGTTTTGGCAGAACTGAAAAAGATCGACCCAAACAAGATTTTCTCAAAGATAAGGGCATTTCCATTAGGCGACAAGAGAAGGTGTAGGGCCCAGAGGGGTTCTGCAAGACCAGGTTTCTATTTCCTGCAAAAGGAGATAGAGCTTCTGCCTAACATTGCAAAAGGACTCGAATGCATTGACGGCACTGAGATCAAAGGAAAAAGAAATCTTGAAAAGATCGATCCAAAAGTCTTCAAGAGAATAATCGAGGAATCGGTGTAAATTATGATAAAAATCACAAAGGACTCAGAGGCTTGCGATATCTGTAAGATAGCGCTGGCCATACATCAGCTTTCCGGAGGATTGCCAGTAACTATGAGGTCCCTTATGAAGAGAGGTGTGAGGGTTGAGAAAGGCAAGGTCGTAGACATGAACTATACCGGGCCTGTGCTCGAAGAAGTGCTCGAGAAGGGCATACCAATTAGCACCACCCCCAAAAAGGGAAAGTACAAAGGACTGCCCATCCGCGTGGTACCGATAATGAATGAAGATCAGGAGACCATAGCGGCAGTTGGAATAGTCGATATCACAATGGGCATATTCGAGGACCTTATGCTTATAACCTCCAGGCCCGAATTAAGGAAACTTAGAGAAGAGAACATGCTATAAATGGAAGTGACTTCTTGAAGATTGCGATATTTCCGCCAAATTCATTGATACTATCAGACCTTGTGGAAAGGGCGGGACACGAACCATTGACCATAATGAAAGAGCTTGGCGATAGGGTCAAGAACGTAGAGATAGACTCGCCTCCACTTAATATCACACCTGAGGAACCAAGCAAGGGATTGAAGTATGCTTCGGCAGAGGCTCCATCCGGGGTGAGGGGGAGATTGGCAGTATTCGCACCCATTTTCGAAGAGGCTGATGCGGTCATAGTGTTCAAAAACGCCCCGATGAGCTTTGGATGCCTAGGATGTGCAAGGACCAACGAGTTCCTCCTATATATGATAAGGTCACTGCAAGTACCTAAGCTAATAGTAGAGTACCCAACATCAGAAGAGGAATCCAAGATCGTCATTAAGCAGGTTTTCGACTTCCTCAAGGAGGTCGGCCATCATGATTAAAATAGCCCAGATATCCTGCGGAACAGAATACAGCGGCATACAAAGGGAGATAGAGAAAGCTGCAAGCATGGTCAATGCCGAGATAATATTTCCCGACGTATCATACGAATACATAAAGGAGACGACAGAGATTATCGGATTCGAGGTGCAATCCTCAGGATTGCAATTGATGTTCGCAAGGGCCAGGGCGCTTGTCGAGGGATTGGTCGACGCGGACGCCGTCTTCTTGGCTACATGCTTCAGGTGTGCAGAGGGTGCCCTTCTCAAAAATGAGGTGAGAAGGTACCTCCAGAGGGAGTCAAACATACCTGTCGTTATGTACTCTTTTACACAGCATACAAAGGCTGATGAGCTTCTGACCAGGATGGAGGCCCTTCAAACGATCGCTGAGAGAAAGCAGCTTCTTGCAAGGAAGAGGCAAGAGGGTCTGACACTTGGCATAGACTCAGGTTCCGCCACTACAAAGGCAGTGGTAATGAGAGATAATGAAGTGATAGGTACAGGATGGTATCCGACACAGGCGGTCATGCTCTCCGCGAACAAGGTCGTCAACGACGCATTGAAAGAGGCGGGAGTGAAACTAAAAGATATCGAGGCCATCGGCACCACTGGCTATGGAAGACATACACTTGGTAAGCAGTTTAAGGCAAAGCTGATACAGGAGGAACTGACCGTTAACTCGAAGGGCGCAGTATGGGCTGCGAACAGGCAGGAAGGGGAGGCCACAGTCATAGATATCGGTGGAATGGACAACAAAGTGATAACAATTAACAATGGGATACCCGACTCTTTCACAATGGGGGGCATATGTGCCGGAGCATCTGGAAGATTCTTGGAGATCACATCAAATCGCCTGGGAATAGACATCTCGGAGCTGGGAGGTTTGGCTATGCAAGGCAATCCAAAGAACGTCTCGATGGCCTCGTATTGTGTGATATTCGGCATTCAGGACCTTGTTACCGAGCTCGCGGCGGGGGTCGCAAAGGAGGACATTGCTGCGGCTGCATGCTATTCGGTCGCAGAGCAGGTCTTCGAGCAACAGCTTCAGGAAGTCGACATAAGGGAACCAGTCATACAGGTGGGAGGCACCTCCCTGATAGAAGGCCTCAACAAGGCTTTCGAGGATATCTTGAATCTTAAGCCCATAGTGCCAAAGTACTCACAGTTCATCGGCTCAATAGGGGGCGCTCTTCTCTCATCCGCCATGATAGGTGAAGAATGATGGAAGTTGAGGTTAGGGGGGGGACCCGGGAAGAGAATGAATCCTTAAGAAAGCTCACTGAGGAGATCTTCAAGGACTCTGGATTGGCGAAGAAACAGAGCAAGGTGCTTATTGTCGTTGATATCGGGATCCCTGCATTCTATGTAGGCATCAAGTTCAAAAAGGACGTTGAGCCAATAAAGGTCGGCGACATCGCCTCCATAAGGGAGCAGTCTGGAAAGACAAAGCTCCAGATAAATGAGGAAAGATATTACGACCAGGTCATTGAAAAGCTCGGAACTTTCTATGGGAAGGAAAACGTCGAACAATCTGAAAGAAATATAATATATATAAACAGCACAGATGAGAATGTCAGGGACATCGTCATCTACGACCTCACAGAGGAGATACGCGAAAGGACGATAGATGTCCTTTGGAGCATTCTCCCAGAAGGATTCAAGGTCAGACACTTCAAGCATTTCGAAGACGGATTCATCCTTGTCTCCACAGACATACCTCAAATACGCGAATTTTACAATGTTATCGAGGACATCCAAAAGGAATTCGGGGGGTCTTGGGATGTTTAAAATGCATCTATATAAGGGCGGGATCTATCGCCATGACGAGTTCATAGAGGCCATAGAGGACCTTGGCGGGATAGTCATGCAAAAGACGCCCATGCAGACAGAGGTAGACATAGTCTTCGCCATCCCTGAATATGATATGGACTACCTGAAAAAGATAATAAAAAAATTGAAGGGCGAATTGATTGACATTCCCTTCGGAGACATGGAGATCGCTATCGTGGCCCCATCCCTTTCGAGGCATCACCTTCCTCACCCAGTATGCGATATGTCCGAGTTCCTCAGAAGGTATGGCTCTACGACAAACATAGTAGGGCTTGCAAGGGGGTATGGAAAGACGATTTTCCAGATCTCCGACAAGGAGAAGAGGATAGTCTCTGAGCATGACGCCGCAATATTCTCTTTCGGCATGTTCGAAGAGTGCATTCTTCTTAAGGAAAAAGAACTAAAGGGCCTTACACTGCCCTACGTCCTATGCGGTGGGCCTGGAAAAATAGAGAATGTAAGCAACTATGTCGGCAACTTAGGAAGAAAATCTGGCAGGATGAGGGGACCAGAGGAAATAAAGACCTTAGAAGAGGTAAAAAATCTTCTTTTGGAGATGGTGGACGATGTGAGGGAAGAGATTGGCAAAGACCCCCTGATATTTCCGCCAGTCTATGTAAAGAGGGCGATCGAACAGCAATGGGACCTATCGGGGTCTCTGGGAGACAACCCAGTGGTATTGCACCTAGACGGCCTTAGGATAAAGAAACCCTTTGACGAGTACCATGAAAGGATATCCAAGACCAAGGTTGGCGAATACGAACTGGGAAAGATATCGACATTGAAGAAGTCGAACATGAACGACACAATAATTTTAACATTGAAGACAAAAAGCGAAGTGGGTGAAGGTCCTTGAAATTGTATGTGGATTCCCTGCCGATCGAGACTCAGAAATCCCTGATTTCAGAGATCACAGGAATAGTGCCAGATTTAGATAGACCTGTCGTGATAGAAAGGAAAGTCTCTAGATCGAAACTGATGAAAAACATTTACAATATAAAAACCACTAAAGGCACTTTCACGATAGAGACCTTCAGCAACAGATTCCAAGAATTCTTCCAAGACCATCTTGAAGATCTCATGGGGATGGAAGTTCAATGGACGGACAAGAACACTGTGAACTTTGGTTTCGTGAATACACAGTTCGAGGCCACGAGGAAACAGTTCGATTATGACAAATACACAGTGCTTTTCGGGCTCTCAGGATTCGACAAGGATCTTGGCATCCTCACAATCTCAAAGAGAGGGCATATATCTAGGAACGGGATAGAGAAAAGCGCCTTCGGAAAGGTGACAAAGGGTAGACACATCCTTGAAAAGATCCAAACCGGAGACAAGATCCTTGAAGTTGGATTGGAAGAAGTAAAATCCGAATTCTACGATTATAGTGTCATAACGTCTGATGATACTGTCAATGATGGTGACAATATCATAACAAAGGCCGTGGTCGAGCTATATGAGGACTGCCCGTTCGCTACCGAGCATTTCCTATTCCTTATAAGGAATGGCCTGATGAGGATAGATGAGCGGAATAATAGCTATTGCAGAAACGATGAGATGAAGGGCATCTCACTTCCAAGGGAGAAGAGCAATCTAAGGGACAAGGGCAGCATAAGCGTCAGGAACACAGGGAAGGGCAAGGGTTCGGTGTTCATCTATCTAATCGACGCCATAGAGGACGAAAGCCATTCTGTTGTCGGCAGGATAATTAACGGCCTGGAACTCCCGATGAACATCTCTCCAGGACAATGCTTCTCGATAAGTTCAAAGACCAAAAGGCTAAACACGCTGGGAATAAGCCAGAAGGAAGCCGAAGAGATCGCCAAAAGCATGGGCATAGAGCATGAGAGAACTGGCGATACAAATGATGATGCCATAGTGGTAATCCAAAATCCGGAGATCTCAATAGAGGCACAGAAAGCCGGCAAGATATCAACTGAAGGTGTGGACCCAAAATTCGTTTTTAAGATAAGACTCTATGAGGATAAGGCCCCTGTGAGCGTAAAATATTTCAAGACGATTAGCGGGATGGCCACCAGGCAATTGGGTAGATTGGACGTCCTTATAGCGCATAAGGACTTGGACATGATACTATTCAAGGGAGACCCAAAAATGGCTGGAGAACTCCCTCCTGAGAATCCCCCTATCGAGGGGACCAAGAAAGGAAGGATCGGCATTACGAACATGGCTTCAAGGCAAATGGGCACGATTGGTGTCAGATTCAGCGACAGCGAAGAATACGGCCCAACAGGAGAAGACTTCTACCATACGAACTGCGTTGGGGAATTCTTGAATCATGATAAATTGAGGGATATAGAAGAGGGGTCGACAATATATCTTTTGTTGGAATAGTACAATTTTCATAAAATGCCGCAATTAATAAATATTGTTTAAATCTAAATTATCCTTGTTTAAGTAAATTAAAGTAATTATTATTATATAATTATATAATTTACTTTATGCTAGTAATAACTATAAATACATATAATACAAGCATAGAGCAACAGTGTATATAAGCAGGTTACTACCCATCCAAACAGAATATTAATTATATTAATTTATTAATAAATGAATAATAATTAATTGAATAAAAGAAATGAACATAACAATACATATGCCAATAATTCTGTTATTGGAGCCTGAAATTTAAAAAAATTTCCTTTCCATTGTATATTTAAAATATTAAATATATTCTAATAAACATATGTTAACTTATAAAATTTTTATATAAAATATGATATTATATATAATATTAATTGCGGCTGGAAAAAGTTTATAAATAAACAATATGTCGTATTAGTGTGTCTTGTTAGAAAATCCTTTTTTCTTTCAGGCAACGAATATAGGAGGGAAATTTTGATGCTAAAGTATCAAGATAAAATAGATCTATATGACAACAGGGGCAAGCTCATCGAATCCGATGTCCCCCTAGAAGCGATCAGCCCT
>JAFGGT010000090.1 GCA_016930445.1 Candidatus Methanofastidiosia archaeon
CAGATCACCTGACTCGAGGAAACTGATCATATCCTTGGCTGTGAACTCATCTCCAATCATTTTCAGGACATCGTCCGGTTCCAGGTATCTTTTGCCATCCAGGACCCTCATGGCCTCACCAATCAAATGCTAAGAGCATTCTTTTTATACCTTTAGGGCGCCCTTAAGCCATGGAATACTTCCCCTACAGCGATTTCAGGGAGAATCAGGAAGAGTTCATCGACCTTGTGGACTCCGAGGTCTCGAAGGGGAAAAATCTTGTGGTCGAGGCCTCGACAGGGTTTGGCAAGACGGCATGCGTACTGGCTGCGATCCTGCCCATTGCAATGGAGAAGAACAAGAAAGTGGTATATCTATGCAGGACCCACAAGCAGATGGACAGGGTCATCGAGGAACTGAAGATGATATCGGCCAAGCACAACATCTCCGCTGTTGCGCTCAGGGGAAGGAGAGAGATGTGCCTATCCCCCTTGGTCTTGAATCACACGACAGACTCCAGCACATCCATGTACGTGTGCAGGCTTCTTAGGAAGATGAAGAGGTGCAATCACTTCAACAACACCAGGGAACACGAGGACAAGGCATATGAGATGGAGGTCGTCTTTTCCAGCCGCCCGACGTTCAGCCAGGAGATAAAGGACGCCTGCAAGGCCGAGGCATTCTGCCCCTATGAGATAGCTAAGGCGGTGATGAGGAACGCTCAGGTCATAGCGTGTTCTTACATGTACCTCTTTCAACCAGACATAAGGGATGGGTTCCTCGAGGGCATAGGTGTGAATCTCGATGATATCATAGTGATAATGGACGAGGCCCACAACCTTCCTGACATGGCGATAGAGCTTGGTTCCTGCCAGGTGTCGCTCTCGGCCCTCAAGAGCGGGATCAGGGAGGCGAGGGAGCACAACGAGGAGTCCATTGCGCAGTTCCTGGAGCTCACATACAAGGCAGTTAATGCGCTGGACGCAAAGTACTCGCTCAAGGTCGATGAGGAGGCAAGGATACTGCCTGTCGAGCTTTTGACATATTACATGGGCGGGCAGATGCCATTCCTGCCGGAGAAGAACCTTCACACATTGGAAGAGTTCATAGGTTATGTCGTCAAGCAGGGCGAGGAGATGCAGAAGGAGATGCTAAAGCGGGGCAAGCCACCAAGGTCTTACGTGCACAGTTGCGGTGCCTTCCTTCATAACTGGCTGACACTTCGCAGCAGGGACGACTTCTGTTACCTCATACAGAAGTATAGGACAAAGATGGATACGGAGAGCGTGAGGTTGGAGATAGTCGACCTTGACCCCAGGAACATCACCACGCAGGTGACGGACAACAGTTTCTCCGTCGTGGCCATGTCAGGCACCCTCTCCCCTCTTGTGGCGTATGCTGAGACGATAGGCCTGAAGAACTTCACGACAAAGGCATTCCCATCCCCCTTCCAGAGGGAGAACATAATGGTGCTCGCCGCAAGGGGGGTCACGACAAAGGGCAACGAGAGGGGTCTCGAGATGTACAGGAAGATAGCCTCAAAGGCGGCTGAGGTGGTCAACAGCACACCAAAGAACGTGGGGATATTCGCCCCTTCCTACGAGGTGCTCGACGGAGTGCTTTCTGCGGGATTGAAATACATTATAGACAAGCCCCTTTTCGTGGAGTCCAGGGCGTTCTCATCGGAGGACAACGACCGCCTAATAAGGGAGTTCAAGGACCATGAGAAACATGGTGGCGGCGTACTTCTAGGCGTGCTTGGGGGCAGGAACGCCGAGGGCCAGGACTATCCGGGCGACGAGATGAACTGCGTTGTGCTACTGGGAATACCATACGCCAGGCCGACATCCAGGGTGAAGGCGCAGATAGACTACTACTCGAAGGTCTTCCCGAACAGGGGAAAGTACTATGGTTACTACCTTCCTGCCCACAGGAAGTTCAATCAGGGCGCTGGGCGCGCCCATAGGATGCTCCAGGACAAGGCTGCGATCGTGTTCCTAGACTATCGGGTCCTACAACCGTTCGTGAAGAACGACATATCAGAGTGGATAAAGAGGAGCATGATAGTGGTCGATGACAGGGCGGGAGTGATAGCCGAGAGGTTGAGATCCTTCTTCTAACATATGAATAAGATATATTTATATATCCGTTCAATGGATTAATGTCATGCGTCATCTTCATCTTAGCATTGCATTGGCCCTTGGCCTCGTTATGTTGTTATCATTACCTATGATATCTGCGGACTTCGCCAATCTCCGCTATGATGATGGGGACCCAGACGGTGCTGTCAGGTTGGGGTCTTCCGGGCCTTCTGAATATGCTACCCGCTTCACTATAAATAACCCAGGACATGCAACATGCGTTTACATAAACTATCTTTCCACAGGAGCATGCAACGACGTTACTGTCCAATTCTATAATGCGACCGAAGGCCCTGGAGCATTTCTCGTTCCCGGGACGCCAATATCGGACGCTTATCCCATCCCGATGCAGAACACTGGCATTTTTCTTCCGGGCCTCTGGGCCCAGGTACCTGTCGATGTGATGCTTCCTGCAGGAGACTTCTTCGTCGTAGTGCGCAATCCAAGAGCTTCCTCGGTGCCTCCCGACGTTTACTTTTGCTATGATTTTTGGTCGGTTGAAGACGACCTATATCGCTTCCTCTACAGGTGGGTCCCAAATGAATGTCAAACTAGTTATGAGGTTTGGTACTTCCGTGTCGATGTGATCACAAACGATGTCAGCCCCTTCGCTACTCTTAAGCCACTTATGAACACTTATCTGGAAAAACTTAACAATGCATGGGACTGCCTACTATCGCAATTGCCAGCAGAGCCGTCAGATGAGCTCGATGTACTTTTCTCCTCACTTCAGGCCCATATGAACAACGCAATGTCCATATCGAACCCGATATTCGTCATGGGCGAGCTTTCAAAGGCACTTGATGTCATGAGCCAGATAGAAGCGGAGATGCAGATCTCTTGCATTGAGAATTGATCTATCCCTGTAAAAGGCATCTCTTGGGCCGGGCAGGTATAAGGCCGGTCCCTCAACTAATTTTATAAGACAGTAGAGCATATACAAACTCGTGAAAAGATACTGCAGGAACACCGATTTCTCTGAGATAGGGACTTCAGGCCAGGAAATGCTCTCGAAGAGCCGTGCTGTGATAGTCGGGGTCGGGGCCCTTGGAGGCGTCATAGCCACCAATCTTGCAAGGGCAGGGATAGGCAAGATCACTCTTTGCGACAACGACACTATAGACATCCACAATCTCCAAAGGCAGATACTCTACGATGAAGGAGATGTCGGCAGTCAAAAGCTCACGACGGCAGTGGATAATCTCAGGGATATGAACTCCGAGATCAAGATAGAGGGGATCCAAGAGCACCTGAATGCCAAGAACGCCTCGAGGATAATCGGAAGCTCGGACATAGTCATCGATGGCACCGACAAGATGGAACCCCGCTACATTATGAACAGATATTGCGTTGAGAAGGGGATACCTTATGTCTACGGGGGCGTGCTTGCAAGCTACGGTATGACCTTCAACATCGTGCCAGATGCCACGCCGTGCCTTGAATGCGTCTTCCCTAAAACGAAAGAATTTGATAAACTGCCCACCTGCTCAGAGATCGGCATCGTCAATACGGTTCCGATGATCATCGGATCGATCCAGGCGACCGAGGCGATAAAGATCCTCATTGGCGCTAACTATTCAAAAGAGCTCATTATCTATGATGTATGGATACACTCGTTCGACAAGGTGCCGATAAAGAAGAGAGAAGACTGCTGCGTTTGCGGCTAGTCGTCCTTGTCGTTCACCCATACGACCTTCTTTCCGATAAAGACCTTCTTGCCCTTTTTCTCCTTGTTCTTCTTGGAGTCTTTCCTCTTTTGGGCCATCGATTTGTCCTCGGCCTTTCTCCACTTCTTGGATTTCGCCATGTGTCTATCCTCTAGAAAAGTGATCGCCATAGTTGAGGTAGGCATAGGTACTCAAATTCTTCAGTCGTCCATGAGCTCCTTTAGCATCTTATTGGTCTTCTCGATGTCGTTGGCAAGTCGTGCGAATGAGAAGGCGTCGCAGAACTCCAGGATGGCCAAGGCGCTCTTCACATCGGTGACAGAGTTGTTGCCTATCAGGAATATGCCATCGGGTATGTTCAGAAATACGTTCATGTCCGTGACTTCGCTTCCCTGCATCATGGCATCCACGTGAAGGGCGTCACAGCAATCGTTAAGGGAAAGGGCTATCATCCTCTCGGACACGACATTGCCCCTGAACTTCAGTATAGTCTCTATGTCGAACTCTGCCTTTATGTTATAGAGTATGTCCTTTAGCTTCTCCATGTCCCCCAGGAGGGCCTGCCCAGCACCGATCTCGATCATCTCGGGTTGCCTGCAGTGGGCGTCGATCTCTACCGCCCCGCCCGCATCGGCAATTACCTCGGCCGCGCTCAGATACCCTTCCATCGTTGCCGACCTGATGTTGACGGCCGCTACAGCCCCGGATTCCTTTGCCAGCGCTATGCCGTTTCTTATGAAGCCCAGATGGTCGTCTAAAATGAACTCCTTCCTGCCTCTCGCTACTATCTTCTTGCTCTGTCTTTTAGATGCGTCGTCCACGCTGATGCCACCCAGCGTGACCATTCCGAGGCCCTGTTCCCCGAGAAGTTTACAGAATTTGCCGTCATTCCTTCCTGCATAGGCCGAAAGGACAGATGGATGCCTTAGTCTCACTGTATCACCAAATATTCAAAGATATCTTTCCCTAGTGCTTTACTCTTATTTAAATTTTCCATTGTTATATTCGCCATTACAACATCGATGCCCTTCTCTCTAAGTCCCTTTTCAAAACCCGCATCAGACCTGTCTATGACCATGGCATCGAGCAGGCCTTGATAAGCATCGGCGACCCCGGCAGGAGAGACCTCATACCCCATATCTCTCATCAGCTTTCCCGCAGGGCCGCTGAACGCGCTCCTTGCGATTATTGGGCTCACCGCAATTACTCTCTTCTCCTTGCAGGCCTTTCTTATCTCCCTTATGGACAATATCGGCATGATGGATGTTATCGGATTAGATGGTCCGATGACAACGGCGTCCGAGCGCGCCAGCACATCGGCCGCACGCTTCGGTATGGATGCTGATTCGCTCCCCTTGTAGATGACATCGCCCACGACGTGCTCTGCCCTGTCCCTCACCCAGTAGTCATGAAATGCCATAGGGCCTTGCTCTGTGAGAAGGGTGGTGGTGACACGGTCGTCGGTCATTGGGAATACCGGCTCGTTCACACCAAGGGACTGGCATATCGCTTCAGTTGCCTCGGAAAGCGTACTGCCGGACCTGAGCATGATGGTCCTGAGGATCTTGGTGGCCCTGTCCATGTCCCCCATCCTCAAAAGCTCCCTGTGCCCAAGCCGCAGGAGCGCTTCATAGGTCTTGAAGGAGTCGCCCCCTATGCCATACCACTTCTCCTTGTCTATGATGCCTGCCAGCGCATAGACCACTGAATCAACATCGGGCGACATAAAGACGCCGCTCTGCTCAAGGTCCTCACCGGTATTGGCTATAATTGATATCTCGCTTTTTCCTTTAACCCTCTGCATGCCCATCAAAAGCTTTGGCGTGCCTGTTCCGCCAGAGAGTACCGTTATCATTGAACTAGATTCATGGGGGTAAATAAAAATTGATTGTCAACATCCCGGCCACATTCTGGGCATAACGGGCCGTTTTTGATAAAGTTTTACAAAAAAGTATTAAATAGGCATTGAAAAACTACAATCCATGTCAGATATAGTAGTATGTCCCCATTGTGGATTTAGATTCTCAAAGTCATACTCAAGGATAAAGATGTGCAGCGGATGCCCGGAATCCGTTCATCGTTGCGCCAACATCAAATGTCCGAGGTGTGGGGAAGAATTCTCTGAGTTCGGCCGTTAAAATGAGGATAATAGCTTCCGGTACCTTTGACCATCTGCATGATGGCCACAAAATGTTCTTGAATACTGCATTCGAACACGGTCACGTCATGATCGGCCTGACATCGCAATCCATGCTGGAGGAAAAGAGGTACCACTGCCGCCTCGAGGGATATGAGAGGAGAAGACGCAGCCTGGTAACATGGTTGGCCTCTTGCGGGCGCATGGAGAAGAGGGATTATGAGATAATCATGATCGATAAGCCACATGGCTTTGCATGCGAGATAAGGGACATTGACGCCATCCTCGTTACCGAAGAGAACGAGAGCGTCGCATCTAGCATAAACAGTGAACGGGCGGCCAGGGGATTCAAGCCATTGAAAGTTGAGCATTGCGACCTCCTAAAGGACAAGGAAGGAAAGATATCCTCAACGCGAAAGAGGGCTATATCCTCTTGAATCTTGCGATAAACATCCCGTTCGTGTCATTCGTGAAAGGGTGTATCCGCCCTGCCAACTCAATGCTCTTGTCAAGCTCGATCCCAAAGGGGTTCGCATATGCGTGCGAAATGTCCAAAAAGCTGCTCTCTAGCGAGGTAAGCTTCAATGGCAGATTGCTTAATGCCCAATCAACGACCATCTCGTCCTCCTCGGGCTCCAGGGAGCATGTCGAGTACAATAAGATGCCTCCCTCCTTGACCGATGATGCCGCCCTCTGCAAAAGGCCCTTTTGGATGGACTGCATGAAAAATATGTCCTTCATCGTTCTCGATGACTTCCTTGAAGGGTCCTTTCTCATTACGCCGCTTCCTGTGCAAGGCGCGTCCAAAAGTATCGAGTCGAATCTTGTGGCTGTGGAAAGCCTCCTTGCATCCTTCTTCATCACTATTGCGTTCCTCACCCCAAGCCTGGCGATGTTGTTCTTCAGGGCCTTTATCTTCTCAGGTGACACATCTGTCGCGAGTATCGCCCCGCCACCTCTCATAAGTTCTGCAAGATGCGTCGTCTTTCCACCCGGGGCGGCGCACATGTCCCATACCCTGTCGCCTTCGTGGCAGCCCAGCTGCGGGGCGACGGCCATCTCGGCCACGCCTTGGATGTATATCATTCCCTGAAGGTTCTCGTTGGTCGAAGCGATCGAGAATGGTCCTTCCTTGACCAGGATGCAACGGCCGTCCCAGAGAGAATCAATGCCGAATCCCTTCGAGCAGAGCGAGTCGATGACGTGCTCTGGTGTCGCCTTGAGGGTGTTCACTCTAAGCGACTCTGGAAGCGGCCTGTCTATGCATTCTAGGAAATTCTTGAAGTCAGGGCCATAGAGGTCCCTATAGCGTTCATAGAACTTGCTTGACAGATCGGTTTGTGGATCCACAATCATCATAACTATAGAAGGTATATAAATCTAATCAAAATTCTCTAATAGGCGCAGGAATCCACCTTTTCACCCAATATTCGCTCCTTCTCTGCCGTCTCAGAAAGCTCCAACAATGCCTTGTTGAGCTTCTGGGGGCTGAGATTGAAGTGCTTGCAGTACTTCGTTATCTCGTCCTCATTTCTCTTGAAGGGCGTCGTGAAGTAGACCTGCCTGATCAGATAATCAACAGACTCCTCGCAAAGCTTTGTGTTCTCCCTGGTGCATATTTTGCATGCACTGTAGCGCTCTATTATTGTCTTCACATCATCATCTGACATATCACTCACTATTAATCATCAATGTTATTTATAAATTTTATCATTATTACCTATGCCTTCGTTAGTCAATCGGAACTTGCAGCACCTTTTTTCAGGTAGGTACGGGTGTCTCACGAGCCTTGCCGCCCGGATGGAATCCGCTTCCTTCGTGAATTCCAATATCACCTTCGACCAATACTTGACAGTATGCCCCCCGACCGGGGCGGTCCTCTTTGCCTCGATGTCCTCATAGACGTGATTAGTGACCAACACCGGAATGCCGGCCTCCCTTGCTATCCTGGACAACACCAAGAGTTGGAGGCTTATCTCATAAATAAGTTCTGTTCTGCTCTCTAGGTCCTTTGCATCGACCTTGTACAGGGACACGAGAGAGTCAACGACAATAAGGCCCACGGAATCCCCAATATTGCCCTCCAGATTCACAATGGTCCTTGTCTGGTCCTGAAGGTCCCTGGGGTAGTATATCATCAGGTCCCTGAGCACATCCCTGCCGCCTATCTGCATCGCGCGCTCTGGGGAGAATCCGTTCTCCGTGTCTACATATATCGTCTTTTTTCCTGTCTCGGATGCCCTCACGGCCGCCTGAAGGCAGTATGTTGTCTTGCCGGTTGCAAACTCGCCATAAACTTGCGTGATCTTGCCTTCCAACAACCCATTAGTGAGGTCGTCCAAACATGTGCAGCCTACCCTCAAGTATCTCCCTCAACCTTTATATTGTTAATTTGGGACAAATAAAAATGTGATGTATCTTGAAAAATGACCTTTCCGCGATGCTCTCCTCCCTGAGGGAGGATTACCGGTTCGCTTCGGAAACGAGGCCGGAATTGGTACCTATAGGCGATCCCGTGGAAAAGAGCCTCGTTGCCATCGATGGTGGGTCCTCCACCTTGTGGACCAATGGGAATGTGTCCATAGGCGTGGTAAGGTACGGATTCGTTTCATACGATCCCGGATTCAAGATCGATAAGGTCCAAATAGAAAGCGAGTTCCTCCTGATCAGGGCTGGAGAATCGTCTCTTGATCTTGAAAGACATGTGCGGGAGGTGTCGATGATAGAGGATGCCTCAGAGAACGGGGACATCGTGCTCTTTGATGGCGCACTGTCGATGATCCCTGATGTGGGGCTTGAGGATCGTGTGGCTTCGGTATGCGACAATACCCCAGTAGTCGGCATATCGAAGAGCAGCACGCTGGCGATGATGAACGGCAGATTGCCAGACATCTGGATCCCCCTGGAGGCGCATACATACTTCTCCCTCCCAGATGACAAGATAAGCGAGATGGTCGAAAGGAGGAACCTCATCAAGGGAGCCAACACCGCCTATGCCAAGCTGCATGGTAAGGGACCCACCTTAAGGATAGATGCCACATGCCCGATGGACGACGCATTGCGGGCGCTCCGGCCTTATTCATCCTACAGGTTGTGCCCAGGGTATCCTTTCCCGTTGGCAGAGATACACAGGATGGTGTGCATGGATGACAAGAGGAGCATATATGATCACAAGCTGAGAAAGGAGATGGAAAGGGAAGGGATGGGCGGCCTCTACCTTAGGGGAAGGATAGTTGGGAACTCCACTATAAGCGGTTTTCATGGCCATCTGGACGGGTTGGTCTAACATCTATGGCAGATCGCTACGTCCTTGGCCCGAATATCCCCTCGCCTATCCTTACGAGATTGGCCCCCTCTTCTATCGCCAATTTATATGAGGAGGACATTCCCATCGACAGGTATCTTGGCTCCATGTTCGGGATGTCCGCTTTTTGCATTTCATCGAAAAGCGCCCTTGTCTTAGAGAAGCACTGCCTGATGACGGACGTGTCGCTTGACCACTTGCCCATGGTCATCAAACCGTTGA
>JAFGGT010000016.1 GCA_016930445.1 Candidatus Methanofastidiosia archaeon
CTACACCTACGACTGGGACCTGGACAACAACGGGACCTACGAGATACTCGATGGAGGCCAGGAGCAGAGGATATACGGCTACGACCTGCAGGGCACGATCAATGTTAAGGTCACCGACGCCTGCCTGGACGAAGTTGAAGGGTCGATACAGTATAACATACCTGAAGAGGTTATCGTGGACCCACCGACCGTAGTGATAGCAAAGGGTGTCTTTGAGCTGGACGAAGTCACTCCGCATGAGGGCAGCTCATCGTACCTTGTCATGTGGTATCCTGACAACGATGCAGACTGGTACATTTTGCAGGAGTCTTCGACAGATGACTTTGCAATGATAGATAACCAGTACCTCACAAACGGCACAAGGAAGAAGCTCACAAATATGCCTGATGGTATATACTACTACAGGGTGAAGGGATGCAATGTAGCGGGATGCACGGATTGGTCTGACACCATGGTGGCCATGGTGGGGGACATAGAGATTATACCGAATCCCCCCACGACCCTGATGGCCACCACATTATCCCAGACGTCGATCGGCCTTAGCTGGAATGACAACGCTGACAACGAGAACGGTTTCAAGGCCTTCAGGAACGGGACATTGATCGCCACGCTGCCAGAGAACAGCACTGCTTACACTGACACAGGGCTTGAGTGCGGGATGTCATACACATACTATGTGATGGCGTTCAACGGGGCTGGCAACTCCCCTGCAAGCAACATTGCGACAGGCTCGACAGAAGAGTGTCCACCTGCGCCGACGGCGCCCAACAGGCCTACTAACGTAGCGGCCGATGCCACGTCAAGGACAGAGATAGATGTCTCATGGACAGATGCCTCAGATGATGAGACCGGATTCAAGCTCTACAGGAACGGTACCATGATCGCGGACCTGCTTCCGAACACCACGGAATACACTGACACAGGCTTGAGCTGCGAGACAAGCTACACATACCACTTGGTGGCCTACAACAACTATGGGCAATCACCTGACAGCAACAGCGCGACCGAGACTACGGACGCCTGCCAGCAGCAAACGACAACGCCGCCGCCCTCAGACACATATGTCCAAGCGGTCCTTATGAGCCCCGCATACCTGCACGCCCTCGATGCCGAGAGTAGGCACATCGGAAGGATTGGCGCCGACATGGTTGAGATAGAGATACCTGGAGGCACATACAGCGGCATAGACTCGCATCCGCAGGTAATCACCGTGTACAATCCGCAGTCCGAGATCCAGTTCTACTTCGAGGCCTATGACGAGGGGACGGTCACGCTCAACGTCGAGGCGAGCGAGAACGGGGATACCGAGACCTACACGTTCAAGGACCTGAACGTCATGAACGGCACGGTGTTCCTTGTGAACGCGGGAGCGGGCACTGGGCAGCTAGACCTGGACGGTGATGGCCAGTACGAGCAGGAGATCTCAGGCGTGCTTCTGACAGAAGAGGATGAAGGTGGTGACAACATGGTCATTTATGCAGCCATAGGGGCGATATTGGTCCTAATTGCTGCGGCACTGATCATGATGTCCAGGAAGAAGGAATAGGCTTTTTACCTTTCCTTTTCTTTTCTATTTTTATTTTGAATCACATTCACTAAATTGAATCCTGATTTTTTCAAGCGTCTATTTTCAGGCCCATTGATGCAAAAAGCCTTATTAATTTCCCCCCACAATTCATCGTATGGAGATAAGGAAGCTTCAGTACAGCGGAAAAGGCACATTCATCCTCTCGCTTCCCAAGAGGTGGCTTGACAAGCACTCAATTGACAAGGGGGATAAGTTCGGGATAATCGAGATGGAGAACGGCCTTTTCATCACGCCGAAGTTCAACGAGGCGAGGGAGCTCACGGCAAATCTCAAGGTGTCCAAGTACATCTCCAGGGAGATAACGGCCAGATACACCTACGGCTTCAACAAGGTGGTGATAAGCGGCCCCATATCCTCCCAATACAGGACGATAATAACCCAGACCCTCTCTGAGCTCATGGGCTACGACATAGTCGAGGAGACTGAGGACCACATGATAATCAAGGACCTCCTGAACCCTTCCCAGCTGAACATCTCTAAGACACTGAGAAGGGAGTTCTTCCTTGCATCGCTGATGCACAAGGACGCAATGACGGCGCTCCACAACATGGACAAGGAGCTTGCGAAAGACATCATAAGGAGGGACTCGGAGGTGAACAAGCTCTTCTTCTTCACAGTGCGTCAGATCAGGACCGCCCTCCAGGACACTACTATGGCGGAGAGCATAGGGGTGAATCACCTGGAGAGCATCGACCTGAGGGTGGTGTCAAAATGCATCGAGGAGATAGGGGACCATGCCGTCCACATAGCTGAATCCATAATAGACCTGGAAGAGTGCTCTAGCGGGGTGATGGACCTCATGGTGGCGTTTGGCAATTCCACGCTGGAGTACAGCAACATAGCTATGGACTCCTTCCTAAACGCCAACAAGGAGAAAAGCTCCGAGCTATTGAACAAGAAGAACGAGTTCTACCAGGAGAAGCGAAGCCTTGACGAGGAGGTGCTGAACTGCAAGGACGCAATAGTTATGAGAAACATCCTGGACAGCATACGCGGCATAGGGGACAAGGCTTTCGAGATCGCAAGTCTTGCATACAAGCCCTAGTCTAAGAGGGTCGCGATGCAGTCGGCAATTCCCCTTGCTATGCTCGCCTTGCTGACAAGCGGCAGGTGGACGACCTCGCCGTTGCGCTTCACGATGAAGACCTCGTTCGTGTCATGCCCGAAGCCCCTCATGTCCTTTCCCACATCGTTGGCCACGACCATGTCAAGACCGTTCCTTCTCAAAGAGCTCGTGGCCCTCTCGATAAGCTCGTCTTCCGAGACGTCGTATTCCGCCTTGAAACCTACCACCATGGAGCTTGTCCTCTTCCGAAGCTCTGATATTATCTTCTTGTTGGGGATAAATTCAAGTGAGAAACCCTCGCCGGACGGGACCTTGCCACTCCTCTTTTCGACTGTGAAGTCCGATGCCGCCATGGCAAGGACGAATATGTCAAATTCGCCGCCGTAGATGACCTCGTTGTGCATGGCCTCGAAGGTCTCCCTCCTTACCATGTTCTCAATGTTCGTGGGCTCGCTCGTCCTTCCAAGGACCAGCCTGACATCAGCTCCCCGCCTCTCGAGCTCCTCAGCTATCGCGATGCCCATCTTGCCAGTGCTCTTGTTTGTGATGAAACGCACGTCATCGATCCTCTCGATAGTCGGGCCGGCCGTGACAAGCACCCTCTTGCCTTGGAAATCCTTCCTTGAGAGAGTCTTCTCCACCTCGAAGAGTATCCTTTCGACTGATGGCATCTTCATTTTGCCCTCCTCGTCCTTTCCCTCGATGACCTTGACACCCATGCTCCTCAAGCGGCGCATGTTCTCCTGTGCAGCCTTGCCATCGTACATGGTCCTGTGCATCGTGGGGACCATAATCACAGGGATATGCGAGAGAGCAGTTGCTGCAAAGAGCGTAGGCGGGGTATCGGATATCCCGTTGGCCACCTTTGAGAGCGTGTTCAAGGTGCAAGGGCATATCAGTAGAAGGTCCAATTTTCCAGGCCCGCTGCCAGCGAATCTGACATGCTCCACGCCGCCAGTTATGCTATCTATGACCCTCTGGCCTGTGGCAAACTCCAAGGCATTGGGATGGATGATGTCCTTCGCTGCTTGGCTCATGACGGCCAGTACCGATGCGCCATGCCTCCTCAGCTCCCTTGCCAGCTTGACCGTCTCGACAGCCGCTATGCTGCCGGTGACGCACAACCCGATCGCCTTTCCTCTCAATGTCTCGCCCTTAGAGCACTCCAGAGACTGCATAAAGATAGGAAAATGGAGAAATACTATATAATTTAGCAATACAGAATATAGATATTATTTTTTTTCTATACAGACAATATAGAAAAAATATATCTATACACATTTTTTCTCATCTTCTGTGATAGTTGAAAAGTTTATACCTGGGGCCATAACAGGGTTCTTTGACATATGCCACTCCCCAAATATTGAAAATGCGGGGACGACAGGGTTCAGCGTATGCATATCGAAAGGCCTTTTTGTAAAGATGGAGGCCATACCATCCGAAGGCAACAGCTTCACATGCCATACTGATGGAAAGAGGTCCGTCAATCCGGTATCGGAATATGTCCATGCGGCCATGGCCCCAGGAATAAAGGATACCTACGACATAACTTTCACATACACGCCAGAGGTCGAAATTGGAGCAGGCTTTGGCATGAGCGGCGCAACTGCCTTAGGCACCGCCTTCTGCCTAGCCAAGCTACAGGATATAAAAATCGACCCAAAGGAGGTGGCATACATGGCCGACGCCGCGACACAGGGCGGCTATGGCGATGTCATCTCGCAGCTCAATGGCGGGGCGATGCTTCGCACTACGCCGGGCATAGGTTCGAGGTTGATAGGCCTGGACACTGAAGGACTAAAGATCGTATGTGCCATATTCGGCCCCCTCTCGACAAAGGACATCCTCAAGGACGAGAAGATGGTCAAAAACATCAAGAGGGAGGGATCGATGTGCCTGACAGAGGCTATGGCCGGTCCAGGCATATGCAACATCATGTCACTCTGCAGGAGATTCTCCAAAAGGATTGGCCTCGAGACCCCAAGGCTGGCAGAGGCCATTGATGCCGTCAGCTCGGCCAATTCGATGCCAGCATCGATGTCGATGCTAGGAGAATCCCTCTTCTTATTTGCCAGGGAAGAGGCGCTGCCCAAAATAGCCGATGTGCTGGGCTCCTTCGATGCCAACATCATGGTATGCGACGTATGGAGGAAGAAGAATGCAAGTACCCACTGACCATCCCAGGTACAGGTCCCTGAAGATAAGGGAGTTGCTTGTAAAGGGTCTTGAGGATGGCATAGTGGGCAAGACTGGGCTCATCGCGCATGGGAGGGGGGAGGCCTTCGACTATCTGTATGCAGAGAAGAGCCAGGGCTTCGCATTGGAGGCGATAAGGGCCTCTGCGGCTACCTTGCTTCTGGCAGACCACCCCGTGATATCAGTAAACGGCAATGTGGCTGCCCTTGTGCGCAGTGAAACGATAGCTCTGTCCAAGCTCATACCAGCTGACATAGAGATCAATCTGTTCTACTGGTCAAAGGAGAGGGAGGACAGGATAAGGGCCGCCTTTGAA
>JAFGGT010000002.1 GCA_016930445.1 Candidatus Methanofastidiosia archaeon
AAGAGGTCAATGAGATTTCCAAATCCGAGCTTGAGCGCAACGGCATGGCGTTCGTGACTAAGATTGTAAGGAAGAAGGAGGGCCCCGAATTCCAGATGGGTTCCCTCAAGTTCACCAAGAAGCTTGCAAGGGCACTCCAGAAGAAGCATGGTGGCCAGGTGTCGGAATCATTTAGGATGACCGGCTACGATAGGCAGGAGGGAAAGCCGCGCTACAGGGCCACTGTCGTTCTGAGGCTGCCTCAGTTAGAAGAGGGAAAGTACATCCTCTACGACGGCACGCTTTGGAGGATATCGCATATGGCAGACAAGGTCACTCTGGCGAACTTTAGCCAGACCCTGGCCCTGGACTTCAAGAAGATAGAGAAGGAGTCGTCCTCGGGCAATCTTAGGATGGTAGGCGATGATGTCCTGGTCCCAGGCATGATGGTGTCCGTGGGCGAAGGGGGGTCGCAGGTCATGAGGATGGACGATTACTCCACGATAGACCTGGAGCCCGAGAGCGTACCCCGCGGGGCAGAGCAGGGGAAAAGGGTGCTCATACTTAAAGAGGGCGCTCGCTATTACCTTGTCAATCCGTAGCTGATCCTTACCCTTGTCTTTCCTTCTGGCATTTCCACATTGCATGCTATCGGGACCAGCTGGGAGTCAAGCAGGTATCTTAGGAAAGTGACCTCCTCTGCCGGCAGCCTGAGCATGCCTGTTATTACCTGATTCGGCACCCTGAACTCTGCCATTATGTCAGAACCCCTTGTCGTGATGTCGCATATTGTGTTCTGGTCGATCCTCTTAAGGTCCGGGAATCTCAGCTTTACGCCAGCAAGGATGCTCTCTGGCGGCGCCTTGTACTGAAGGCCCTTCCTAAGTGACCTGATCTTTTCGGCCTCAACTCCCGAGAGAGAGGAGATCTCGTCGTACCTTTCCTCCCAAAAGTCGTCAATGCCCGCCCTGAAGACCGAATCTGCAAGATTAGCGTCCATCTTCTGTGAGGCCCTCGCGACGAAGTACGCCCTTTCTATGAGGTTCTCCATCTTCTGGTCCTTTGGCGTTATCCCCTTCTTCGAATAGTTGTCTATCAGCTGGGCAACATCCTTTCTTGTGACCTTCTTTTCCATACAGGAGATCGCCAGATTTGAGAGCACGTGCTGGTAACCTGCCCTCCTGAGCGGGAACAGCAGCTGGTCCTCCCTCTCATAAGGCCTTCCGGCAACTATCTTCTCTGCGGCATCCACGTTGATGTTCGCGAGCTTGAGGAGCTTTGACTTGGAGTACCTGTTGGCCACATGCATTAGCGTATCGGCATCCCGCCCCTTCTGCACATTGCCCTCTCTCAACTCCCTTTCTATGACCTTCTCAGTCTGTGAAGGTATCAAGTGCCTTACAGGTGCCGTTATGCGCCCGTTCTCAAGTATCGCTTTCCTGATGTAGCGACCCGACACAGTCTCGTTGTCAATCTTGTAGGTCGGTGTGATGTGGTAGTCCATCTTCTTCTTGTGCTTTAGGCCATATAGCTCGTTCGCCGCTATCCATCTTATGAGATTCCTGTCCGGCCAATCCCTGGGAATGCCCATGAGCATCTCCTTTTCGGCGAACTTCCTAGCCAGCCTGAATATTTCCTCCCTGGGCAGGTGTGACGCCGCGGCATCCATGATGTCAGTTATCCCGTCATTAGCGAGAAGATGTATCCTTATCGGGACCGTGTATGAGAGGGGCAACCTGTAATGGAGGCCCGTCACCGGCACCGCCTCGACACCCAATGACTCGCAGATCTCCTTTCTTGCCTCGAAGCTGAGGAAAGGGGGCGCATGGTGGGCGGTATAGTCGGCATTGATGTACGCATATACTTCGCCGATCTTTTTGGCTTCCTTTATAAGGTGAATATGCCCCCTGTGCAAGGGGTCAAAGTCAACGCCCATTCCAACTTTTTTCATCGTGCTTCTAAAGGGTAATCTATATATATAAGTTTTGTATATTCTTCTCCGCTGTTTGCGCAGCCTTGCATCGTTATGGGTCCTCCTTTGATTTAGCCTAGGCCTGAGATGATCTGGTAGCCAACCCCGATGCAGGACAGCCCGCCATGAGAGTTATTCGATGGAGAGAGGATTCCCGTACAATGAATCTTGAATGTTAGTGTGTCGGGCAACATTCCCCTTTTGGTGATGTGATGATCGAGGACTTGATAGAGGACCACGGTAACACCGTTACCTTCGAGATAGAGGTGGTCCCAAACTCCAAGGCCTTCTCCATCACATGGGACGAATGGAGGAACAAGATAAAGATGAAGATAAGGTCCAAGGCCCAGAAGGGCAAGGCGAACGAGGAGATAGTGGCCTTCTTCAAGGAGGCAGGGGATGCAAGGATCCTGAGGGGCTCCCTCTCAAAGGACAAGCTAATCGAGGTCGCTGCAAGCAAACCCAAAGTGATCTTGCATATAAGCAGATTCATGGAATAGTGGCAACTTATGTATGAAACGCTCGAATTACCGAACATCATACAATAAGTTTATATATATTGATTATTTTCCTTAGACCAGAATTACCAAAAAATTAATAAATATCCATAAGGTAATTTTATAGTCGAAGATAAGTATATGTATTATCATATGTCGTAAGACTTGAGATTACAAATTCACTTTCATAATCATTACCTAAAACGTAATTGCGTCCATATGTGAAACCTCGTATTTGTAAATCTATTTCTTACGTGCTATCATTCGGGGGTGTATGATCATTAAATCAAAGAAAAATTTAGATTTAAAGGATAATCATGACAAAGATAAAAAGACCGATGTCACTCTTAAGAACGAAATAGGCACCACAAAATACATAATTCAGGCAAACATCAATGCCTCAGGCATTGTTGACAGGCCAGATGTCGTGGGTGCCATCTTCGGCCAGACCGAAGGGCTTCTTGGAGACGACCTCGACCTTAGGGAACTTCAAAAGACCGGCAGGGTAGGCAGGATAAGGGTCAGCATAAACTCCAAGAGCGGCAAGTCATTTGGCAGCATATCCATACCATCGTCTTTGGACAAGATAGAGACCGCGGTTCTCGCGGCATCGCTTGAGACCATCGACAGGGTCGGGCCGTGCGAGGCCAAGATAAATGTCAGCAAGATAGAGGACGTGAGGTCGTCCAAGAGGGCCTATGTCGTCGACAGGGCGAAGGAGATACTCAAGGAGATGATGGACAGGGAGGTGCCGGAGACCCAGGAGCTGACTGAGGAGGTCAAGCAGGCAGTTAGGGTCAAGCAGATCACCAAATACGGCGCCGACAATCTTCCCGCTGGGCCGAACATAGATGATTCTGACGCCATAATAGTCTGCGAGGGTCGTGCAGACGTGCTTAATCTGCTGAAATATGGCATCAAGAACGCCATAGCCGTTGAGGGAACATCCATTCCGGACACCATCGTGAAGCTATCGAAGGAGAAGACAGTGACCGCCTTCATAGACGGCGACCGTGGCGGAGAGCTCATATTGAGGGAACTAATGGAGCTTGGCGAGATCGACAATCTTGCAAGGGCCCCCCCAGGAAAGGAGGTAGAGGACCTTACAAGGAAGGAAGTATTCAAATCCCTGAGGAACAAGGTCTCTGCCGAACAGGCCCTGAACGAGATATTCGAGCGCTCGGAGACTACTCCCACGATGCCAATCGTGGAGTCAAGCCCAGTAGATGCGACGCAGGAGCAGACCCAGCTCTCCCCAAGGCCATTGGGCCCAAAGAGCGGGAACAC
>JAFGGT010000091.1 GCA_016930445.1 Candidatus Methanofastidiosia archaeon
TATAGAGGGCTCCGAAGAGTGCAACATCTGCCTTGATGCCTGCCCAATGCACAATCGGATCTCAGAGGAGGGCATTGGGAAGATATTGGGAGTTTATAATGCCCGGGCCAAAGACCCCGATATACTTGAAAGATGCCAAGATGGAGGGGCATGCACAGCTTTCTTGGAATCATTGGAAGACTTTGTCAGCCTCGGCGTGACGATGAGGGGAGGCATGCCACAGCCGGTGATAGATGCGCCAAGGACGTTCTCAGGGACAAAATATGGCGCCACGTCGTCCCTTTCATTCATCACCAAGGGGATGAGAGACCTCGCATTCGTTGGGCTCCCATGCCAGATAACGGGCATTGAGCTGGCAAGAAGAAAGGGCCTTCTCACAGAAGTGGGTTTAAAGGTAGGGCTGTTCTGCACGAGCAACTTCTATCATGACTCGTTCAACGGGGTCCTCGAAGGCAGGGGGATCGATGTTCCTGGGATAAGGAAGCTCGAGATAAAGAGCAGATTGAGAGTAACGCAGGAGAACGGCGAGGTAAGGGCGCTGCCCCTATCATTGTTCGACGATTGTGTGCTCGATGGTTGCCGGACATGCCTGGACTTCACATCATTTTACAGCGACATCTCATTCGGTTCCGCTGGGACAAAGGACGGCCGCACGACCGTCATCGTGAGAAGCGAAGAGGCGGATAAGTTGTTCGGTGAAGCGCTGCGCAAGGGATTTATAGAAGCTGACAGAAAGGTAGATCTGAAACAGATAATGGAGCTCCAGGAGAGGAAGAGGCGGGAGAATGGATAGGCTTATCGTGGTCGATGTAGAGAAATGCACCGGTTGCAGGCTCTGCGAGCTGATGTGCTCCCTGCATCACGAAGGCAGTGTAAGGCCATCATATTCCAGGATACATGCCATATCCTGGGATGAGGAAGGAGTGAGCGTGCCCGTTCTCTGCAGCCAGTGCGACGATGCGCCTTGTGTGGCGGCGTGTAGGTATGAGGCCCTCTGGAGGGACCCTAGCACCGGAGCAATCGTGGCCATGGAGGACAGATGCATAGGCTGCAAGATGTGCATCGTGGCCTGCCCATATGGCTGTATGGGCTATGACAAATCTAGACACAAGGTTTTCAAATGCGACCTATGTGGCGGAGAGCCTGAGTGCTGTAGGATCTGCCCAACGGACGCCTTGAGATTCATTCGTTCGGAAAAGACCGCCATAGACAGGAAAAGATCGTTCGCATCACCAATCTTCAGGCAGTACTTCCATTAGGCCGATTCAGGATTTGGGCAATTGGCATTCTTATAGTGGGCAGTGACGAATTTTGAGACTATAAGATATATGCCGCCAAATATCACTACGGAGGCTGCTACGTCCTCCCATGTGTGCTCTCCCAGGTAAAACACGGTGAACGTGGTTATAATCAGGTTGACCAGGAGGAACCACATGTATCTCCTATATGAGCTCATATTCGTCTTCAGATAATTGTACCTTGCTATCAGGAAACCCAAAAAGACGTAACCGAAATGTCCCGATGGCAGTCCGCCATATTTCACACTGACAAGTATGTCCGAGAAAGGAAGCATCTCGAGCCTGATGGCCCTTGCTCCGGATTCCCATCTCAATGGGGGTGCAACGGGAAAGAGCATCTCCAAACTGAAATGGGCCAGCCAGCAGAACACTATGGCAATTCCCCATTTCCATCCGTCCTTCCCCTGCTTGACCATAAGATAGTTCAATAATATCAGGCAGGCGATGAAACCTACTGGATAATAAACCGACAAGGCTATGTCCAAGGAGGGGGTGGATAGGTGTTTCTGCAACCATATGGTAAGCTCGGGAGAAAAGGTCACATACCACGTGGGGTGCTTAAGGAAATACTGCAATGATTGATAGAAGATGAGGAACGATACCACAAACACCACATAAGTGCGGTTTGCCCTGTACGAAAGGAATACCCGACACTCGTTTATGAAAGACCTGAATGTGGACGTTATGTGGCCCATGAAACAAGAAAAACCAATCTCAATAAATACTTTTTGCTATGTTACAAATAAATATATCAAAATTGTTTATGATTTGAACAGGATAGAACATACATATGAAACTGTCAAAAATGGCAATTTTCAGTATTATATTCTCTATAGTTGGGGTGGGATTCCTTTTCTACGAATCCAATTCCATAATGCCGATGGCTCCACACGGGCCTCTAGATTCGTACATTGGGTCCCTCGTCTCCTTTGAGGGCGTCGTCAACAGGATATTCGAATCAAAGGGAAATCTCTTCTTGACAATAAGGGGCGACTACGAGGTTGAGGTGCCGATATTCTTCGGGTTGAGGGAAAAGCTCGAGAAGGAGCCAAGGCTTGGCGACTGGATATATGTACAAGGAGTTCTCGATGAGGTACCTCAAGAGTACCTCAGGCAATATTGGCCAAAATTCACGCTCTCCCTAGAGGAGCCCCAGGACCTGGAGGTCAGAGAGATACATCACGCCTTCTTGGACCGGGCGGAAGGCTATTACCTGAAAGATGCCGGATGCGTGCTTGTTGTCGAGGGATGCGTGGACAAGGTAGAAGGAAATGTAGCCTATGTTGAAGGTGTGGGTATAATGATCGAAGATGAGGTACAGATAGCGGACAGGATCAGCGGCAAGTTGCTAGTGGTCGAGGAGAATCGTTCCATCTCCAACGTGCCACTGCAGATTGATGTGTCAGGAGCGGTCATGACATCGCTTAAGGATGTCAATGAGACTGGCAAGGCTTACCTAGTGGCCGGCAGCGCCCTGAGCTTCAAGCCGTACTATGGAGGAATTCTCATGCAGGTAGGGGATGGCGAAGACACTATCCCCATATTCTGCAAGGAGATGATCGACCTCTATTGTTGTGATGAGGTAATTGGCAGGGGTGTGTTCAGGGAATATAGGGGAATGGAAGTGCTTTATGTTGAGGACCCATGCGATATCTCTGTTATCGCCTCTGAACTAGTAGATGAGTGTATGCCCTCAGAGGTAGGAGACCGTTCAAAGATGATGGCATCGATAAATAGGATAGAATACAAGGGCAGCCATATGATGTTGTATCTGGGCATAGGAGATGAAACAGTGCTCTGCCACGTATATTCGGACGAGAGGGAGGTAATGGAAAGGATGGGAAGGGACATGGCCCTATTGTATGAAGGGAACAGGATGATCGCGTTTATAGAGGTAATTGAAAACGATGGGCAGTTGGTAACAAAGCTAATTGATCTTGCCCCTGCTCTTGGATAGGTTATGATCTAAGTTCCCTTCAAGGATTGGATTGCGGCATCGTTCAGTGGGGTAGTAGAATTGGCCAATAAACCACCTATCCTCTAACGCCTTTTAGAAAGTGAGGACACAAATCTAAAAGAGCTCTCGAGGATGCCGCGATCTTTTAGATATTCGTCAGAACGTGCCCTGCCTATCTGGATCCATTCCTTCATCTTCCTTCTGCCCATGGGTTGGAAGTAGCTTATCCCCTCCTGCCCGACCAGGTCTTCTGCCATCTTCTCTGGGACCTTGATGCCAACTCCCTCTTCATACACACATGCAAATAATTTCCCATCAACGTAATATGCAGGATAGCCGAACATCTTTCCTGGGACCACACTTGGTAGTTCAAGGAGGATCGAGTCGAGGACCTCCTTGTGTTTCAGATTGAAGTAAATGTTAGCCATGCCGATTCACATTTCTCTTTCCAATTGTATCGTTCATGTTGTTTTTTTAGAGTTAAATAGTAATCGATATGGGCCCATTGCAGATATTTTTCTTATCATTATCCTCCCGCTCCCCCCTTTTCAGCTATGATTTGGCTTGCAATGAAATGCAACAAATGCATAAATAATAAATATGTAAAGAGAAATATAGTAAAAAGCAATGCCTCGTTACTCCAAAAAGAAGAAAGAGGAGAAATTACCTAAAGAGTTCTTACCAGTACTAATGAAACATGCGAAGAAGCATATGCTAGAAGAGGAGAAGAAGGGGCTTTTCAGGAAATTGTCTGTTTGAGAAGGTATCTGCCTATAGGGTTCGATATTTTGGGATTTTAGGCGAAGCCATACTATAACGCTGCCTTTTAGAAAGATTTTTAAGTATTGCTCATCACTTTTGTATAATGAAGCGTTTAGCGGCAATGGTCCTGATCCTAATAGCATTCGCATCTGTTGGCCTCGTGCTTGCTGGAGAGGAAAAGGTCGAGATAACATCCGAGACGAACAGCATAGACCTATACCCTGGCCAGGCCAAAACGATCACGGTCATTGTCAAGTCCATACAGGATGATGAGGGTAA
>JAFGGT010000092.1 GCA_016930445.1 Candidatus Methanofastidiosia archaeon
CGACAGGACGATAGAGATCGACCTCTCCGAGATTGAACCACTGGTGGCCACCCCTCACAGCCCTGACAACGTGTCAAAGATAAGGGAACTTGAGGGCATGCCCCTGCAACAGGTGTGCATAGGTTCCTGCACCAATTCCTCACTCTATGACCTCGTCGTCGCCGCTTCGATACTGAATGGAAAGAAGGTCAGCCCAGACACCAGCCTTGTGATAGCGCCAGGCTCTAGGCAGGTGCTCCTGACCATTGCAAAGATGGGCGTATTGGAGACGTTCATAGAGAGCGGCGCGAGGATGATGGAACCAGCATGCGGATTCTGCCTCGGTATTGGCCAGGCGCCATCGACGAACGCCAAGAGCCTGAGGACGAACAATCGGAACTTCTTTGGCAGGTCTGGGACGAACACGGCGGGCATATACCTTAGCGGCGTCCGTGCCGCGGCAAAGTCCGCAATCACTGGGCGCCTGACGGTGCCAGATTACGTTAATGAGAAAGATCCTGCCATTTTGGGGGCAAAAAGGCTAAAGGATGCCATAATAGATGACAGCATGTTTATATATCCCAAGGGAAATGACAATGTGATAAAAGGACCAAACATTGGGCCATCACCAAAGGGAGAACCATTGAAAGGCCATCTCGTGGGCATCGCCGTCCTAAAGGTCGGTGACAAGATAACTACCGATGACATAATGCCTGCGGGAATAAGATTGAAGTACAGGTCGAACATACCCAAATATTCTGAATATGTGTTCGAGAACGTGGACCCCCAATTCCCTAAGAGGACGATGGAACTTCATGCGATGGGTAAGAAGGGATTCATCTTGGGCGGAAGCTCCTATGGACAGGGATCCTCAAGGGAACATGCCGCAATATGCCCCGCCTACCTTGGCGTAAGATGCGTGATAGCAAAGTCCATGGAGAGGATACACCGGGCCAACCTGATAAACTTCGGGATACTACCCCTGACCTTTGAGGAGCAAAGGGACTATGACAAGATAGAACAGGGGGACGAATTGGAGATAAAGGACCTCAAGAGGTCTATGGAGACATCTAGGTTCACCCTGCATGATAGGACAAATGGATTGGACATCCCCCTTAAGGGCGAATTCTCCGAAAGGGAGAAGAAGTACCTTTTCGCCGGGGGAAAGTTACATGCGCTTTTGAGGTAATGACAATGAGCCACGATGTGACCCTACTCAAAGGGGACGGGATAGGGCCCGAGATAGCTCGGGCGACAAGGGAATGCATAGATGCCACTGGGGTGGACATCAAATGGCATATCGAGGAAGCTGGCATAGACGTCTATGAAAAGGAAGGCGACCCGTTGCCAGCAAGGGTGATAGACACCATAAAGAAGACCAAGGTCGCCATCAAGGCGCCCATTACGACCCCTGTAGGGACGGGATTCAGAAGCGTGAACGTAAGGCTCAGAAAGGAGCTGGACCTATATGCCTGCCTCAGGCCCTGCAAGAGCTATGAGGGCGTAAATTCCAGGTACGATGACATAGACATCGTGATAGTCAGGGAGAACACAGAGGATCTCTATGCAGGGATAGAGTTCGAAGAGGGAAATGACGAGACGATGAAGCTTATTAGGTTCATCGAGGGGATGAAGGGCGCAAGGATACCCATGGACTCAGGAATATCCATAAAACCGATCTCCATAGCACGTTCTGAAAGGATAGTCAGATTCGCTTTCGACTATGCCATCGAGAATGGAAGGGAACGGGTGACGGCCGTCCACAAGGCAAACATAATGAAATATTCAGACGGGCTCTTCCTCAAGGTTGCAAGGAATGTGGCAGAGGACTATCCCGACATAGAGTTCGAGGATAGGATCGTCGACAACATGTGCATGCAGCTTGTGCAAAAACCCCAGCTCTATGATGTCGTGGTGCTTCCCAATCTGTACGGTGACATAATCTCGGACCTCTGCGCCGGGCTGGTGGGAGGCCTCGGTGTCGCGCCAGGAGGGAACATAGGGGAGGATATGGCAGTCTTCGAAGCCACCCACGGATCGGCTCCGAAGTATGCTGGAAAGAACGTGGCCAATCCAACGGCTTTGATACTTAGTGGCGTAATGATGCTTCGACATATTGGCGAGACAGATGCTGCAAGAATTCTGGAGAGCGCAGTGGCCGATGTGATACGGGAGGGACGGCATGTGACGTTCGACCTGAAGAACGACAGGAACGACCACACAGCCGTAGGCACAAAAGAGATGGCTGATGCCATCATAAGGAAAATGAGTTGATGATATGGAGAAGATTAGTGAACTTTTCGACCTGGTCGAACAGAATGATAACATAATACCCGAGCTTTACAACAAGTACAATGTGAAGAGGGGTTTAAGAAATCCAGACGGGAGCGGAGTGCTCGTTGGCCTGACCAACATATCCGCCGTATTTGGTTTCCAGATAATAGATGAGGACACAAAACCGATTGATGGTCAGCTTTATTACAGGGGATATTCCATTAAGGACCTCGTGGACGGATTCCTCAAGGACAAGAGGCAGGGCTTCGATGAGCTCTCGTTCCTTGTGCTCTTTGGAAAGCTTCCTAACAAGGACGAGCTTGAGGCGTACTCCGAGACGCTTAGGAACCACAGGTCCGTATCGGACGACTTCAACAAGGACATCATACTCACTCACACAAGCAAGGACATCATGAACATGCTCGCAAGGAGCGTTTTGGCCCTATACAAGGAGGACGACAATCCTGACGACCTATCGACAAGCAATCTCATGATGCAGTCTTTGAATCTCATAGCCAAGATGCCGACCCTCATTGCTTACTCACACAGGGCCATCAAGTACAAGTACCACGGGAAGCCGCTTATCGTCAGGTACCCAAGGAAGGACCTGAGCACAGTGGACAACTTCATGTACCTTATGAGGGAATCGGGGGAGTACACAAAGATAGAGGCCGACACTCTCGACCTTTGCCTCTCTCTGCACATAGACCACGGAGGGGGTAACAACTCCACGTTCACGACCCATGTGGTAAGCTCGAGCGGAACGGACACGTACTCCACCATCGCGGCAGCCATCGGTTCTCTAAAAGGGCCTCTCCACGGCGGTGCCAACAGGTGGGTGACGGACATGATGGACCACGTGAAGAACTATGTCGAGGATTGGTCGGACGAGGGGCAGATAAAGGAGTACCTGATAAAGATACTTAAGCGACAGGCCTTCGACAGGAGCGGAAAGATCTATGGTCTTGGGCATGCTGTGTACACCAAATCGGACCCAAGGGCGGTCATCCTCAAGCAGAAGGCCGAAGAGCTTGCAAAGGACAAGGACAGGTATGACGAGTTCAAGCTGTACGATGCCATTGAGAGGCTCACGCCCGAGGCATTCGAGGAGGTAAAGGGCTACAATATGATCATAGGGCCCAATGTCGACTTCTACTCAGGTTTCGTCTATGACTGCCTGAACTTACCAAGGGAGATATACACTCCCCTCTTCGTCATGGCAAGGATCGTGGGATGGTGCGCCCACAGGGCGGAGGAGATAAGGAACGGCAAGAAGATAATCAGGCCGGCCTACAAGAATGTTGCCTACTTCAAGAACTACCAGAACTTGAAGGACAGGTGATCATTCTACTTTTTCCTTTTTTCTAGAATAGTTTTTTTAAACAAGTCCATTCATATTACTTAGAAAATGCCTTATTGCCATAAAAGTGGACATGATGAACATCGGAAAGATCAAAAGCTCACTGGTCGGACTTGCTTTCATTGCTTTCTCTGTTTTGGTCCTGGTGTTCTACAGGGACGACGAGATGGCCGGGAGGGCCGCGTTCTCTGGCTTGCTCATAGGCATATTCCTTCTGTTCATGAGGGTGAGCTACGACATGCCGGAGCAGATATCAGGCAGGATAATGGAATCGACCAGCGCTTCCTTGTACGGGGTCCTTGAAGGACTGAACATTAAGGGCAAAGGGATATTCATGCCCCCAGTAGGGCCTGTGAAGGACGACAAGGTCTTCGTGCCGCTCCACAGGGAGCCCAAATCTATTGACCTAAAAAGGATCTACGACAAGTCGACATTCGTCACAGATGACCTATCCAGGAACTTCGGCGTGTTCTTGAACTCGCCTGGCGGAAGGATCATCGACCTAATGGAGAGGGAGAGCGGAACGGAGTTCGATGGCATGGGCGCCGAGCTCATCTGCGAGACCCTCAAGGTCCTCGAAGGCTTGGACATACTCTCGTCCTTCGACGCAAGCTACGACGAAGGCGAAGTGAACATTAGCTTCTCACACTCAGGCCTTGGCGATAGCTGTTCACGGATAAGGGAGGATTTCGTGGGCATATGCAACATGTCATGTTGCCCTATCTGCAGCTCGATCCTTTCCTCGTTCGCAAGGGCGGAGAAAAGGCCCTTGCAGATAGTGGAAGTGGAAAGAAGGAACAAGGTGCGGATCAAGGCAAGGTATCTGGACATCTAGCCCCTATTCATTCTTGGCCTTTATCTCCATGGGCATTGTGATAATGCCTGGAAGGCCCCTCATCTCGACGTATTCGATGTCATCCAGAGGCGGGCATGCCAGAAGCATTATCTCACCCTCCATGTTGGAGTATATGAAAACCTCCCAGCCGTCCTCCCAGTCGATGGCGTCCCTCACGGACTTATCGAACCTCATCGTGTATCTCTTGGACTTGAGCATCCTCGCGCTTCCTACCGGCTGCATGACCTTGAACGGCCTGACCGATTTTACCGGTGCTTTTAGAAGTATCAGGTTGTCTGTCACCTTGTATACCGAATAGATGTCCTCGATTATCTCCATGTCCTCTGAGAGGATGATCCATACCCCATTGTCAGTGACCTTGGCATATGTGGTGTCATCGAACTCATAGCTGTCGATCGACATCCTAGAGCACCTCGGACATGTGATTCAGGGGGACGAGTATCAAACAGGTGTTGTAGCACATGACCTTGTCGCTCATCATGTCGAACAGGGTCTCTATCTGCTCCAAGAGCATGTCCCTGTCTATGGTGAACGTCGTGTATTCTGTGCTATCGCTAATGGATTTTATGCAGAAGTCTATGAGCTTGTCCTTGTCAAGGCTCTTGATCTTCATGAAAGTTTTCCTGTTGATGAAAATCGGGAAGAACCCCATCTCTTCCTGCCACTCAAGCTTTTGCGGCATCTTTTCCCATTTGCTGTCCTTCATGTCCTTCTCCTGAAAATCACGTTCAAAGATAGCTAACGCTCTCTCCATTCTCAAATCAGAACAAT
The DNA here is from genome assembly GCA_016930445.1 of Candidatus Methanofastidiosia archaeon. Taxonomy (GTDB): domain Archaea; phylum Methanobacteriota_B; class Thermococci; order Methanofastidiosales; family NM3; genus JAFGGT01. The sequence goes on from JAFGGT010000092.1 coordinate 5,241, forward strand.
AGCCATAGTATAAAAATGTTTCGGATTGTTCGGAACTGTATGTTAACGATTAAACATATACTATAAAAAATGTAAGAAATATAATAAATAATATAACTATTTGATACTATTAACCGCCCATGAATAACTTCTTGACAAATGCCACCATGTTATTCTTTGCAAGAACGAATATCCTGGTGCCGGGTTCGATGACGGTATCGCCCTTCGGGATCAGTATCTTGTTGTCCTGATAGATGGCCACTACGATGAAATCCTTAGGGGGGATCTCCTTCAGCTTCTTGTTAGCGACAGTCGACCTTTCGCCCACTATCATCTCCAGTATCTCGGCCTCTCCGCCTCCGATGACGGTAAGGTCGACGACATCGGGCCTCATTATGAAACGTTCTATGTACTGTGATGCTGCAAGCTCAGGGGATACGACGACAGATACCCCCAACTTCTTGAAGATGTCCGCCTTCTGGTAGTCTGCCACCCTTGCCATCGTCGTCTTTACGCCGTACTCCTTTGCCAGAAGACATCCTGTGAGATTCGTGCCATCATCGCCAGTCACTGCCACGAATGCATCGGCAGTGAATATGTTCACTTCCTCGAGACCCCTGATAGTAGTACCATCGTCATTCACAACAAGGGCGTCAAGCTCGGCAGATATCTCTGTCGCCCTGTCCTTGTCCACTTCAAGGACTGTCACCTCATGGCCCCTGTTGACAAGGGATTTGGCCAGATTGTTGCCAATCCTGCCGCCACCCATTATAATGACATACATTAAGATCACCTGGATGACTTATCTTGTCCCAAGATTATATTTATAACCTTCGCATATGTTGGCCTCGTAATGAAGACGCCGACCAATATTCCGATTATGGTGATTATCGCAAAGCCCCTCAGGACGCCCAATTGCATGTAGGCAAGCGGTATCATGGCCATTATCGTCGTTGTCGCTGAAGCAAAGATTATCGCAAAGGCCCTCGACACCCTCTTCGTAAGGCTCACCCTGAGCTTCCCTCCGCCATCTTCGCCACTTGTGACCTCGTCGGTTATTATGACCATTTGGTCGACACCGGTACCCAATGTCGCCAGCACACCCGCAATCGACGGCAGGTCGAGCTGGTGGCCTATCAGGCTTGCAACCCCAAGGACGATGATGGTCTCGCTGAACGCGGTTACCAGCAGCGGCAGTGTGATCTTCGGCTTCTTGTATCTCAGGTAGACGATAAGTCCCACCACAAGTATGGCAGCTATTCCGGCATACACTATCTCCTTTAGGAAGAGGCTTCCTAGTGTCGGTGACACGTATCCTTCCGTCACAACCCTCTGCTTCACTGGCAGGGCGCCGGCGTTCATCTGGATCCAAAGATTCCTTGCCCTCTCCGCATCCTCATCGGCAGTGCCGAAAGATGCTAGAAGTTCGCCATCATTGACCCATGATCCGTCCTCGATGCTGTCCGCAAGTGTGCCCTGGATTGGTGCCTCGAATATGAGGACGTCGTCAAGGAACATTGCTATCTGGTGCTCATTGGGGTAGTTTATGGCATCGTACTGTATGCACTTTGCCGCGAAGGCCTCTGCGCCCTCCTGGCTAAGATTGAACGGAACGTACCACTTCAGGTCTGTAAGCCCCTTGGTGTAGTGGTCCACTGACTTGATCTCGCTCCCAGACGTGACATAATCATAAATGTTCTCTTCGCCCGTTTCATCGGCTGCCTCGACAACTATCTTTATTTCGAACTTGCCCTGCTCTGTGACCAGGGATTCAGCTTCCCCAAGCTCCAGGCCGGCGAACTCGACGCTTATGTACCTGTCGTTCTCTATGGTCTTGACTGGTATGTCGGAGAGCCCCAGATAGTTCAGCTTTGTGGAGATGATGTCACGGCTGTCCTTGGTAGTTTCCGGGGATACCCTGTTCAGGAGGCGTGTGACCGTGGCTATGCCCTCGAGCTTCTCATTGTACCAGTCGAGAAGGTATGATTCGAAATCCTGACGGGTCATCTCATCGGCAAGAGTTTCCTCCTCAGAGGTAAGGGAGCGCCTGACCTCGAACCATTCCTCATCTTCGAAAGACACCAAGGTGACCTTGCTCCCACCGTTAATGTATTGGAGTATCGTGCCCAATGCCGTGTTGTCAGTAGACTCGAAGGTGAAGGTGCCTGCCTCCGTGTCGAAAGTCGGCGTTGCCCATGTGATGGAGTTGGTGATCGCCCTCTCATTCGTCTCGAGGTCCTCGGCACTGAACGTGAAAACCTCTTCGGTCAGACCGACGAATGTGACATCGATCTCGGAACGCTGCTCTATCAGATACTCGAATATGGTGGCGCTGTCGCCTTCCGCCTGGACAAGATTGCCCTCAAGCTCCAGATTGATCCACGACCCGCCCTCGATCTCAAGGCCGAACTGCAGGTCCGTCCCGAATCCGTCTGTGAAGGATGGATTTATCGCCACGATCGATCCGATGAGAACTATCAGCCATATGATTATCCTGATGTTATCGATAAATGAAGGTATCTTCATCTCCTCGACCTCCTATGCCTTGTGCCTGTCCTTTCCTGCCTCTCGATAAACCACAGGAGGACCGCTGTGTTGAGGCCCCATGTGTTCATGAGATCTATTATTAGGGCAAATATCAGGACGATGGCTATCGATTCAAGGGTCGGATGGCTGGACACCAGATACAGGACGATCATCGCGGATAGCGTCGTCAGGGTCATCGTCAGGCCAGTCTTCATAGCGCTCTTCACCTTTGCTACGGCCTCGCCCCTCCTCTTCAAGAGCCTTGTCGTGAGAAGTATGTTCGAGTCGACAGAGTATCCTATCACCATCAGCAACGCTGCGATCGTGCCGAGCGTAAGGTTTATCCCGAAGACGCTCATGAGGGCCACTGTTATGCCTATGTCGGATATGGCAGAGAACACGACAGTCATGCTGGGTATGGGATTCCTGAATACTATGAAGACAATTATGGACATCGCGATGAAAGCCAATACGATGGCCTTCATTGCCTCGGACTTGAACTCCTTGCTCACAGTGGGGTCGAAAACCGAGAATGAGAGGTCGGTCCCAGGATAGGTCTCCTCAAAATATTCTGTGATCTCGTCCGGGGATATGCTCGATGGGACCTCGATGTATGTAGGTCCAGAGCCGATGTTGTTAGGCGACTTCACCGTAATGTCCGCAATCCCGAAATGGTCCCTAAGCTCCACTTGGAGCTCATTGCCGTTCATTGTGAAGTTCGTAAGTGTGACCATGGTGCCGCCCTCCAGGTCGGTACCATATGAAAGCCCGTTGAGAGCTATCACAGAAATGGACAAGATAAGAATTATTATGGGAATTCCAATTACCATCCTCCTGTCCCTCTGCGTGATATTTACCTTCTCTATCACATCGTCAAGACTGATCATTGATACACCACATGAATCGAAATAAATAAAATTGCCTAAGTGATTTTCTTAATATCTTCAAGCAAATCACTTTTTAATTCTTTCCATGAATTTGACCTATATCGATGAATAATTTTAGAAGAATTTAAAAATGGGAGGACATACCGTAACATCATGGCATTCAAAGAGGGAGAAAGGCTCCTTCTCATAGACGAGAAGGGGAAAAAGTTCATGATCACTCTTGGCGAGAGGTCCCAGCTCCACACCCACGGCGGCGTGATAGAGCTAGCGGACATAGTTGGCAAGGAACCCGGATACAAGGCGATCACCCACAAAGGGCTTGAGTTCGTTGTCATATACCCCAATCTGATGGACTACATTGAGAAGATGAGAAAGCTGCCACAGACGATACAGGCAAAGGATTCATCACAGATAATAGCAAATACCGGGCTCTGCCACGGAATGAACGTCGTCGAGGCGGGCGTCGGCTCAGGTGCATTGACCCTTCTGCTCTGTTCCATCGTCGAACCCGGCACCGTTACCTCCTATGAGATAAGGGAGGATTTTGCCAACCTGGCCAGGAAGAACATAAGGGAGTACGGCTGCACGAACTCGGTGATCAAGCTCCAGGACATCTATGAAGGGATAGACGAGAAGGACGTGGACCTGGTGGCCTTGGACCTGCCGGAGCCTGAGAAGGTCACAGAACACGCCCTTGGCGCTCTCAGGCCCGGAGGGCATCTATTCTCGTTCTCCCCTACGATCGAGCAGGTAATAAGGTTGCATGACTCTCTGAGGTACAGCGACTGGATGGAAGTAAAGACGATAGAGTGCATAGTAAGGGAGTACGAAAAGAAGAGGATGGGCACCAGGCCCAAGACCCTCATGGTAGGGCATACAGGGTACATGACTTTCGCAAGGAAGCGCTAGACGTCCTCGAGCACCCTCTCGACCAATCGTCTGGCCTCCCCAATGTATCTCTCAGGCACGAGCAAAGTCTCTATCTCTGGGTCTTCCAGATATCTCTTTATCTCGCTGCTGTTCTTTACGGCCATCCTGAAATCATCGCCGGACATCGATATGGTCCTTAGGATCTCATGCGCGTCCTGCCTCGAGGCCCCCTTCTTTGTAAGCGCTATCATTATGGCCTCAGCCATGTTCTTTCCCTTGCTCATGTAGAGATTCCTCTTTATGTTCTCAGGGAAGAGCACTAGGCTACCATAGACGTTTATCATTCCCATGAGCATCTCGTCCAGGAGTATGAAAGACTCGGGTATGATGGCCCGCTCTGGGGCGGAGTTCGTCAGGTCCCTCTCATGCCACAGGACATTGTCAAGCATTGCTGGGATCACGTTTCCGTAAAGTACTCTCGCGAGCCCGCAAGTCTTCTCCGATGTTATGGGGTTCTTCTTGTGGGGCATGGTGGATGAGCCGACCTGCGTCTTCTTGAAACCTTCCGCTGCCTCGTCGATCTCGGTCCTCTGCAGATTGCGCACTTCGGTTGCCATCTTGTCCAAAAGGCTCCCAAGAAGGGCTATGTTCGTGAGGATCTCAGCATATATGTCCCTCGGAACTACCTGGTTGGTGATGGCGGCCATGTTCACGTTCAGGATGTCGCCCACCTTCTCAGCTAGCTCCATCCCATCGTCGTAGGAGGCCATCGTGCCCACCGCCCCAGCCATCTTCCCACAGTTCCGCTCATATGAGATCACCATCCTCTCCTCGTTCCTCTTGAGCTCGTCAAGGAATAGGGCGAACTTCATCCCATAGGTGGTGGGTATGGCGTGTTGCGCATGGGTCCTTCCAACGCACACAAGGTCGATATTGTCCCTAGCAAGTCGGGCAAGTACGCCCTTGAGCTCCGTGATCCTGTCCATCACTATCTCGATCGCGTCCCTGAACTGCAGGGCCGAAGCGGTGTCGTTGATGTCGTTGGAGGTCGCACCGAAGTGGACGTAGCGCCCCCAGTCGCCGCATTTCGAAGCTAGGACCTTTACCATGGCCATGATGTCATGATTGGTCTTTCTCTCCTCCTCGTAGATCTCCTCCTTGCCGACTATGCCAAGTATGGCCTTCGAGGAGATCTCATCTGCTGCCTCGGAGGGTATGTGCCCGAGATCTGCATGGGCAAGGGCCAATGCGGCCTCTACATCTAGCAGTAGCTGTAATCTGTTATCCTCATCAAATATCTTCTTCATCTCGGCTGAGCCGTACCTATAATCAATTGGATGTATCATATGCTTCTCACCAGGATGATAATTATGAATTAAGTAGCTTTTTATTTTTTCCGATAGATGTCGATATATGGAAAAGAGAGGCGTGACTGACCTCCCGCTGCACGGCGGCAAGGCGCCATGGTGGCTGCTCACTAGGATGAAGGGCCTGGCGGCGAACATAGTGGACATAGTCATAGACGAATATGGGGAAGCGGAGCTGATAAGGAGGCTCTCAGACCCTTACTGGTTCCAGGCGCTCTCTTGCGCCCTTGCATACGACTGGCATTCCAGCGGGACCACCACGGTCATGTGCGGCGTGCTCAAGTCCGTAATAGACCCAACACGACATGGCATGGGCGTCGCCGGAGGCAAGGGCAGGCATTCGGCCGAGGCGCCCGAGGACATAGCCTTTCTAAGCGACCTCTTTGGTCTAGGCAGCAGGGATACGGACAGAGTGCTCAAGGCATCGAGAATCGCCGCAAAGGTTGACAATGTGGCAGTTCAGGACGGCTATGACATCTATCACCACTGTGTTTTTCTTGGGGAGACTGGCAGCTGGGCCGTGATACAGCAGGGCCTCAACGTGGAGAACAAGTACGCAAGGAGGTATCAATGGCACAGCGATGTGGGCAGTTTCGTTATCGAACCGCATACGGGCATTTCTGGAAGAAGGGAGGATGTGGTGCTGGACCTCACATCGAAGGACAGCCTCGATGCCCAGGGAACGATCAAGGACATCGTCAATGAGGAACCGACCAAGGTCGAAAGGATGATGGGCTCGCTGAGGGAGAGCGGCCAGGCAGGCCTGGAGAGATGGATGCCCGAGATCGGGAAAATGGGGATAGATGTCCTGAAGTTGCCCTCCAAGGTCAACTGGTCGGCGATCAGGGCGGCCTACGAATGGAAACCTAAGAACTTTGAGGAAGTGCTCGAGATAAAGGGAATGGGGGCAAAGACAATAAGAGGCCTTGCGCTCGTCTCACAGATCATCTATGGGGACGAGCCGTCATGGAGGGACCCCGTTAGATTCTCATTCGCATACGGAGGCAAGGACGGGGTGCCATTCCCTGTCGAGAGGAGGGCTATGGACGAGTCCATAAGCTTCCTAAGGGGCGCAATCGAGGATTCAAGGGCAGATAAGAAGGAGAAGATTGATGCATTCAAAAGGCTTGAAGTATTCGCCAATTTTATAGCAAAAAAATGATATATAGTGTATATATTATATTTGCATAATATTTATATACGACAATTTATACTACGTTATTATCACCAATATTTGTAAGCTAAAACCCTCCAATAATTCATGGCATGGCCATGAATATCTTTCTTTTTTATTCTCAGTCTATCAGGTACTTGATCCGATATAATGCGACGAGCGTTATGGCAGCAACGTAGTACCAGCCCACCACAACGAATGACAGGATGAACATAATGTAAAAGAAGGAGGATGGATTATACCATCGTCTGAATAGATGCACCGCCAGTAATGTCACGCCCATGAGGACGAGCACCAAGGGGTAGTTCACATATAGCTCCTTGGCCTCCAGCGTGAATCTATCCAAGTACCTTTCGGCCCCAAGCTCCATTATGGCCGTGTAACCGAACATGTTGATAAGGGCGAACAATGCCCCAAGGACGAGGCCGACCAAGGAGTCCTTGAGAAGCCTTCCCTTGTCATGGACCATCATGTCCTTCCTAACTGAATGGAACATGACCTCCCCTTATATGATTTAAATATATATTTATCTATTTTCATATATGACCACCTGTGCTTGACCGCCCCAATAAGAAAGCTTTAAAAGAAAACAATCCTGCTTAGATAGGTGAGGGGACTATATTGGGATTCTTTACGGCATTCTGGTTCATATTGCCTGCATACGTTGCCAATGGCGGTGCATGCCTGATACATAACAAAAGGCCGGTTGACGGTGGAAGGATCGCCTGGGACGGAAATAGGTTCATCGGCGACGGCGTCACGTGGGGGGGGCTTTTGTCAGGTACCGTTATGGCCATAGTGTTCTCGATACTCCAGTTCCTGCTACTGCCGGACCACTATCCGATAGAGGGCGCGACGATATACGAGGCCGCGGCCCTGGGTGCCCTCCTGGGATTCGGCGCCCTGTTCGGCGACATGACAGAATCGTTCTTCAAGAGGAGGCTGGGCATAAAGCGTGGGGAACCGCTGATCCTTTTCGACCAATGGGACTTCCTCCTGGGAGCGCTGCTACTCTCATCCATAATGTTTGTACCGCCCATGAACGACATATTGATATTGCTCTTGCTAACACCCCTGATCCATTTTGGGGCAAACTTCACGTCCAACAAGGTCGGGCTAAAGGACGTGCCTTGGTGATCGAATGACCAGCTGCGAGATATGTGGGAGGGAGATGTCATATGAGCGCCAATGCATACTTTGCAAAAGGAAGGTGTGCCCATCATGTTTCAGGATGTCGATGAGCGCCTGCATCGACTGCATACCTGGGAAAAAAGGTTCATGAACGCCCATATTTAAATCAAACTTGAGCATTTATAAATGATTTAAAAGGGGAAATGTTTTAAAACATTCTATCATAAGATTAATTGTTTTTAAATTGCTTTGGTGATTCTTGATGACAATGATTACGCTAGATAGATGTCAGAAATGTAAGAAATGGTTTTCAGGCGATGAACTCAACGATGAACAGATATGCGAAGCGTGCCAGAAAAAGGAAGATATGAAGAAGAATGCGGAAAGATACACTGGAGATGACATAAAGCTTAGCATCCTTCATTACATAGAGAGGAGTGGTGCAACCTCATTGCACACATTGGCAAAGAAGTACAAGAGCAAGGTTACGGAGAATGAAACGCAAGAAACTTTGGATGACCTTGAGGAAGAAGGGAAACTAGTCAAGAGGGAAAGTAAGAACAAAAAAGGAAAATATGTTTATGAAATTATAAAGGAAGGATAATATGACGGACAAAGAGGAATTCCATATAGAGTCAAAGATAGTGAATGTCGTTGTTTCGGCAGACATCCACGCCGATTTGGACCTGAACACCATAACTGCCAGGATAGAGAACACCGAGTTCGAACCTGAACAGTTCCCAGGACTGGTGTACAAGCTTGAGGAACCTAAGACCTCCACCCTGGTCTTTTCTACAGGCAAGCTCATTTGCACCGGAGCCAAATCTGTAAAGGATGCCGAGAAGGCAATACACATAATCATCAATAATCTTCGTGATATTGGTTTCGAGATCAATCAAAAACCAGACCTGAAGTTGCAGAACATGGTCGCTACGGCCGCACTCGATGTCGAGCTTGACCTTGAGAATCTGGTCTTTGAGCTCGAGAATTGCGAATATGAACCTGAACAGTTCCCTGGATTGGTGTACAGGGTAAAGTCGCCGAAGGTGGCCATCCTCATCTTCAACACCGGCAGGATAGTGTGTGCTGGTGCCAAAAGCAAGGACGATGTCGACAATGGGATAAGAAAGCTCGTTGAAGAGCTTGAATCCATCGGCATAGATATAATAAATAGGTGAATCAATGTCTATACCGTACAAGAGGGACGATAGGAACAGAGGACAGCTCAAGAAGAAGTCCAAAAGAAAACCATGCCTAAACATGAGGCAGATGGATGATTTCAAGTTCAAGCTTGCACAGATCCTTCAGGAGATAGATGAGAAGAATTGTGCCCAGGTTGGTGGTATGATCTATGCAAAGGCCTCCAAACAGGATATCAAGGAGGCAAAAAAGTATATATCCGATAAGGAACAGGAGGGCGTAATACCTGAGGAGACGGCCAAGAAGCTAAACAGGCTCCTCAGCAGATATAGCACCTATAGGTAGTATCATATGCCCAGTGAACTTGACCTTCAAAACGAGGTAAAGAGAAAGAAGATCCACTATATCGGCCTTTCTGTACCGGTACTCTACTACTTTACCGGCAAGGAGCTAATGCTGGTCCTGATAGGTTTGGCCCTGATATCTTTCATAATCATAGACTACCTCAGGCTCTACACCAAGAACAAGTACATGAACTACCTCTTCGGCAAGGACGGTTACAGGGCCCGCATCAAGATAAAGAGCCTTGATGGTAAGCACGATATAGACAAGAGCATAGCATTTCCCACACTGGACCCTTTGCTGCGCTCCGAGGAGAAGAGAAGCTGGGGTTCCCACACGTTCTATGCCCTTGGGTCCTTCCTTTGCATACTTTTCTATACCAAGAACATAGCGATAGCCGCAACCGCAGCCCTGCTCATTGGGGACAGCTTCGCTGCATTGGTGGGAAAGACCATAGGCAGGCACAGGATATATAAGAAGAAGACACTAGAAGGCTCCTCGGCATGCTTCCTTTCATGCCTGGTGCTCTACTACTTCATATTACCGGTCCCAATAGCGATAATAGGTGCTGTGGCCACGACGCTGACAGAACTGTACTCGACAAGGATAAATGACAATCTGACCATCCCGCTTGTATCAGGCGGCGTGATGACGTTGGCGAATTACATATTTTAACATTGCAGTGGAACCAACCCACAAATTTTATATTGATAGTAAGCAAAAGTATTTCATGCCCAAACAGGCCAAAAAGTTCAATGACGACGCGCTTCTGGACCTCTATGATAAGGGGTTGACCGACAAGGAGATGGCCGTTGAGCTAGGCGTTTCCCAATCTGCCATTAATTACAGGAGGGAAAAGCTAGGATTGCCATCAAACTACAGCAAGGACGTCATATCGAACGACGTGATAACCCGTATGAACGATGAGGGATTCACGGACAAGGAGATAGCGGAAGAACTGGGGGTCTCCCAGTCTTCAGTGAACTATAGGCGCCAAAGATTGGGTCTTCCTTCCAATTACAGGAAGGACAAGATTTCTGAATATAATATGATCGAGCTCTACAATGAAGGATACTCTGACAAGGAGATGGCCGAGATGCTTGATGTCACGCCGGCAGCAATCAACTACCGACGGGAGAGGTTGGGGCTCTCTTCCAACAGCAAAGCCATCGACATGGAAGAGTTCACTACGTTGTTCCTGGCGGGATACCCATTGGAGAGCATTGCGCATTCGATGAGGATATCACTGTCAAAGGCCTATGATGCAAGGGAAGAACTTTTATGGAAGAAAAGGACATCCCTTGTACAGAGCAGAGAAGATGTGATATAATCCATGGCGCTAGAATCACTGAGCCAGGCCTTAAATGGTGCACTTAAAAAGATAACAAGGTCTTCTGTCATTGACAAGGATGTGATCAAGGATGTCGTGAAGGACATCCAGAGGGCACTCCTAGTCGCGGACGTGAACGTTCAGCTCGTGCTGGAGGTCACCAAGAACATCGAGAATCGGGCCATAGACGAGAAATTGCCTCCAGGGGTCTCCAGAAAGGAGCACATTGTGAAGATCGTCTATGAGGAGATCACCAGATTCATGGGCGAGAGGGCCGAAAAGATCGCTCTCAGGCCCCCTGGCGAATCAACGATACTTTTGATGGTGGGAATACAGGGCTCTGGGAAGACAACGACGACAGGCAAGCTGGCCAGGTACTACCAGAAGAAGGGATTCAAGGTCGGCATCGTCTGCACGGACACTTGGAGGCCGGGCGCGCTTACTCAGCTAGAACAATATGTCTCACATATCAATATCGAGGTCTGGGGGGACGCTGAAGAAAAGAGCGCGACAAAGCTCGCCAAGGAAGGCGTGAAGCACTTCAAGGACAAGAAGTACGACATCATAATCGTCGATACGGCGGGCAGGCACAAGGAGGAGAAGGGGCTAATAGACGAGATGAGAGAGATCTCAAAGGCCATCAGGCCAGATGAGGCCATACTTGTCATAGACGGAACGATAGGCCAGCAGGCAAAGTCGCAGGCAGAGGCATTCAAGGATGCAACAGAATTGGGTTCCATCATAATCACGAAGCTTGACGGTTCTGCCAAGGGGGGAGGGGCCCTCTCGGCGGTCGCTGCCACTGGAGCACCCATAAAGTTCATAGGAGAAGGAGAGAGGATCGAGAATCTCGAGGCTTTCGAACCAGAGAGATTCGTTGCAAAGCTGTTGGGGTTCGGCGACCTCAAGACGTTGCTCGACAAGGTCGGCGAGGCGACAAAGAAGCAGGACATGTCCAAGGACGATGCGAAGAGGATGCTCAGCGGCAAGTTCACCCTAAAGGACATGTACCAGCAGCTGGAGATGCTCTCCAACATGGGCCCGCTTCAGCAGGTTTTCCAGATGATCCCGGGCATGGGTTCCAACATACCAAAGGAGTTCGTGCAGTCCAGCGAGGAGAATCTGGCCAAATACAAGGTCATAATGGACTCCATGACCGAGCGTGAGCTCAAGGACCCTAAGATCGTGCACTTCTCCAGGGTGAAAAGGATAGCAAAGGGCTCAGGCACAAGGCAGGAGGATGTAAAGGCACTCCTCAATCAGTACGACATGATGAAAAAGATGATGAAGACGATGAACAAGAGGAAGATTGGAGGAATGATGTCTCCCAACATGTTCAAGAATCTCAAGCTCCAGCAATAGTTCACTTCATGTACTCTTCAAGCGACTTTATCTTGTTGCCTTCCTTGGACTTGTCATACTTCTCAAGGATTATGACATCGGAGACCATGTAGATCTTGTACTTGTCAAGATGCTTAATCTTGTGCTTCTCGCGAATGCTCTTAGGGATGGTTATCCTGCCCCTGACACCGACCTTGATGGTTTCGTAGTCCATCGTATCACTTGTACTCTCCCTTAATTAGCTCCTTAAGATGCTCAAGAATGGAATAGTGCCCCTTCTTGTTCCTCAACAGCCCCATGGATGAGAGCTCCTCCAGGTCGGCATATACCCTTGTCGGCGGTTCCTTGAGCGCCTTGGAAAGTTGGATGTATGTCACTGGCCCTCCGTTGAAGTCGTCTATTATCGAGTTTATTATGGCCTGAAGGTCCTCCGGCACCTTGAGTATGTACTCGTCGATGGAGTTGGGCACGGCGACTATGCGCGTCACGTAGCGGTCGTCTATGAGGTCTATCGTCAGGTCCCTTGCGGCAGAGGCGAGTATGTTGTGCATAAGCCTCAGAAGCACCCTGGGGTTGCCGTTGGATATCTTGTTCACCATGAATATCGAAGAGTCCTCGAATGGGAAAGTGGGGTCTGACATCTCGTTCGTCCTGACGAGGGCAAGCCTCTTTTCCACAAGCTCGAAGGCCTTCTTGTCAGTGAGCTGTTCGCATTTGAGCTCCGCATGCAGCCTTATCGTGAATGCAGGGAACTGCTCCCTTATGGTCTTGTAGAACTCGGGCGTGCAGGCGAACACGAACAAGCAGCCCTTGGGCATGTTCGAGATAAATGACCTGAACGTTTCGAAAAACGGTATGAGGTCCGACATCGGGGCCGTCGTCACATTCTCCATCTCGTCCAGTATGAGCCCTGAAACGGGATATGCCGACAATGACTCCTTTATGAGGTCGCCGATTGCCTGGGGGTCGTAATCATTCTCGGAGAAGCTCACTGCCCTCTTCTCAGGGCCGCGCTTCTCTGCCTTGACAGGTTCGCTGAAAAAGTAGTTCTTTAGAGCCTGCAGGAATCCTCCCTGCCTCTTTGGCTCCTCGACCACCATCTCCTCCTTCTTCTCCGGAACGTTAAGCGATGAAAGGATGTGATTGGTGATATTGACGGTGTCGTTGGAATCGACCTTCAAGAACAAGGGAAATCCGCCTGAGTCCTTAATCAGCTTGTTTATGCCCTTAAGCCTCTGTGTCTTCCCTGTCCCAAGATTCCCAACTATTGAGATTGCCAGGCCCGCCCCATTATCGATGACCTCGGAGAGTATGTCCGCTATCCTGTTGTCGATCCCCTGCGAAACGTGTATGTCCTCCACGTTCTGGATGCCTTCGCTGGAAAGGGCGGTGAAAGGATTCCTCTTAAGGGCGAACTTGCCATAATCGGGCGGATTCGAGGTATCGTACATATTTCTTAATACCTAAAATCAATATAAATATGTTACTACAAATATAGGGTATATATACATCAAAGATGTTAGAAAAGTTTATATTTTCTAAAATTAGGCATTGTTTAGGGGAAATTATGAGAAAATGGCTGTTATTGTTGTCGATAGTCTTGATTCTTTCCACAAAAGCTTCAATGGCGCAAGAGACATACGATTACGATGTGATCATAGTCAGGAACGACATACCTGTGGAGTACATCATTGCGCTGCCATATTCGGTGATGCACAACATTCCGATAATACAGGTGTCCCAAAACGTTCTGAGCGATCAGGAGTACGAGCAGTTGCTTGGATACTTTGAGAACGGCGCAAGGAGGGTGCTTATATTGGGCGGTACCCAGAATGCCGTCTCCGAGGCCGTCTCAGAGGAGATACACAGCATAGGCTACAGCGTCGACAGGAAGTGGGGTGTTGCAAGGGAGAGCACTGCCGCCATCTTCGCCATGGACTTCTGGGAGTCTTCGGACGATGTGGTCCTTCTAAGCGGCTCGGATACCAGGTCTTTCCTGATGGGGGCAAGGATAGCCATGATCCTCGAGTGCCCGATCCTCTTGACAGAGGCCGGCACGCTCTCCACAAGCGTGACAGAAGCCATTGCCGACCTAGGAGTAAAGACGGCCTATGTGATCGAGGGAAGCCTCTCGGAGGACATACTCGGCAGCATAGTGGAGCTGGGAGTGTCCATCAACAGTATCGGGGCCGAGACGGACCAGCATTCCATAGCGAAGGAGAAGGGCATGAGCTACGACATAGTGTTGTTCTTGGTAGGGCTGTTAATCGGCGGTGCTGCCACCTACATCGCCAGGAGCAGGAGGCGGGAGAGTGCCCTCGAGGTTCCTATGTTCGTGCTGACAGAGGACGAGAGAAAGGTCGTAGAGGCCATAGAGAACAAGGACGGAGAGCTGAAGCAGGACATGCTTCCTGACCTGACCAACTTTTCAAGGCCAAAGGTCTCGAGGATAGTGAACGACCTCGAATCCAAGAAAATACTTCTAAGGGAAAAGCATGGAAAGACTTATAAAGTGAAGACCGCCAAGAAGTTCATAAATAATGATTAGCGTTTTATTTGGAGTGAAATAGATGGAATGTACTTCTTGTAAGAGACAGATCACCCCAAAGGAGAAGATGGTGAAGTTCCCATGCCCAGAGTGTGGTGAAGACATAATAAGATGTGAGAAATGCAGGGTGTTGGCTAACAACTACAAATGCCCGAAATGCTCATTCGAAGGACCATGATACTTGCGGAGATGAAGTGAAATGTCTAAGGATTTCAATCTTTTGGCCACAATCAGGGTAATGCCGGAGGGAGTCGAAGTGGACTTGGAAGCTCTAAAGGAGAGCATTAGGTCAGCGACCCCGTCAGATAGGGAAGTGCACAGGATAGACGAGGAGCCTATAGCGTTCGGTCTCATAGCCCTCAACGTGCTAGTCCTCTCCAACGACAAGGAGGGCGGCGACGTGGACCCTGTAGCAGAGGCTTATTCTGTTTTGGACGATGTCAGCGAAGTCGATGTGATCGACGTAAGAAGGCTTCTTTGATACTTTTTTAGAACCACTGGTCAAGCGTTTCTTGCCTAGTGACGCCTTCTATACCTTTTTTCAACCTATCCATTGCCCGCTCTACCCTGAGCCTTGAGAACTCCCGCTCATCGCAGAGGAACGAATAAAGGGCGTCCTCATCAGGCAACTTGAAGGAGAATGAAAAATTGTCCGAGACGTCGGGTTTTAGGAAAAGGTCCTTTAGGCGCTCTTCGATCCCATACTCATCGAACCTGTCCGCCTTCACTATCTCCAGAGCGGACTTTGGGCCTATTCCCTTTATGCCCTCGTTGTAGTCTGTGCCTATGAGAAGGCCTATCTCCACGAGGCCCTCCCTGCCTATGCCAAGCGCTGCCAAGGCTTCGGCCAAGACGATGCTTTCCGGAACCACCTCCCGGTAAACGTTCTTCCCTGGCATCTTCCTCCTGCCGGTTATGGTGACGTTCCTTACAAGGACCGGGGCCCCGAAGAGCAGGGAATCGTAGTCCTGGGAAGCGACGGCATAGACGCGGGGGTCCATGGAACACATATGCGACGCCTGTGCCTCGGCCTCTGAGGGGGCATCGATGAACGGGACACCCATGAGCCTGAGCAGCTCCTTCGATTCCTTCAGCATCTCGTCTGAGAAGTGCAGGACCTGTTGGGAGAACTTGACATAGTCCTTCTCCCTTCCCTCGACCTTCGCCCTGATGGCCTTCTTCTTGGCAGAATCCTTTATCTCCTGCCTCTGCCTAAGGGTGTCGATCTTTTCCTGGGGGGGCCTGCCGTCATAGATATAAACAGGCCTGATGCCAAGCTCCAGGAGATTGATAGTCCTGTAGAAAAGTCCGGACAGATGTGATGTGGTGCGTCCGGTGCTGTCCTTGAGAAGTTCACCGTCCCTCTGGCGGATTATAGCCAAGAACTGATACAGCGCATTGAGCGCATCTACAGATATCGCCTTCCCATTCAACTTGGCAAGCTCAATCTCATTCTTGGCGATGATATCCTTGAGGTCAACACCCATCTCTACTCATCCGGCCTGACGACGGTTAGTGGCAAAACTCCCATTTCAAGTTCCTTAATGGCGATCCTTATCGAATCCATTTCATTGGTCTCTATCAAAACAGGCGCATCCATGGCTATCTGCAATGCCCTTGCACCTATGATCCTCGCTTTTTCATATCTGTTGAGTATAGAATCACCTGCATATTAACGTTAACAAAAACGATATTTCATAGATTGCTACCATTTTCTTTAAAGCTTTTCGGTTAAATTAAAAATAAAAGAGGATTATAGGGCCTCGAACACCCTATCCTCGAATTCCTTTATGAGTCTGTCCACATGCCTTCTTGCCGTATCGTCCATCTTTTGCAAGAGTGCATTTCTCCTGTCGATCATCGAAGAGTACCTGTTAACAGCACCCTTTATGTCCCCTGCTATCACCGCGGGCTGGTATGCCTCGAGCGTCTTCTCAAGGTCTGACATGAACTTGGATATATCATCCTCGTCCTCCTTTGAGACAACAGGCAGCGGTATTATCGGAGTTATCTCCAGACCCTCCTCGACCTCTCCGAAAAGCGGCCTCGAAGGCCTTCTTGCCTCTGTTTCGCCCGAAGGGTATATGCCGAAGGTAGTATCCTCCTCCTCGTCCTTCCTTCTTCGCGAGAAAAGGAGTATCAGGAACAGTATCAGCGCGATCAGCAGCAGTAGCAGCCACTTCCAGTACTTACCGAAGAATCCCTCATCGTCAGATGGCAGGGGTTCGACCTCGCAGTTTGCAATCTTGCTGTTCAAGGCCCCTATCATCGCCAGGTCGTTGTACTGCTGGTAGATCGCCTTGGCAGCCTCCCACTTGGCTATCGCACCCTCACAGTCGCCATTGGCGGCCAATATGTCGCCCTGGCCTTCAAGCTCCTCTGCGAGAGTGTATTGCTCGCACTTCTCGATAAGGTCCTCGCAGGCTGTCACCCCAACGTCGTCGCCGCATTGCTCATATAGGGCTCTTGCGACCTGAAGGGTGGTTATAGCGGACTCGCAGTCCTCATTGTACATGTCCAAGGCAAGGGAATACGTATCATCCGCAAGAGAGCATGGGTCCTCTGCCGGCAGGATCGTGATAGCCGTGCTAACCTCGTTGTTAGTCAGGCTTGACTCGCTGTTGGTCGGATTGACGTACATCCTGGCGGTCAGGTCCCCTATCTGGCTCGCGGTCCATGTGAGCGTGACTGTCTCCGTGGAGTTCGGCCCCAGCTCTACCTGTGTGCTGGCAAGCTTTGTCTGGGCTATCTGGTTGATGTAGAGCGCAACTGTCTTTGTGGGTATGATCACGTTCCCTGACAGTGTCAGGTCCGCTGTGAACGTTACCACGTCACCTAGCTTTGGCTCAAGAGGTGTGAACGATATGTTGGATATTATGACATCGAACGGATCGAGCACCCTGACCAATAGCTCGACATTCTTATCTATACCATGCATCCTAGCGGTGAAGAGTATCGAGTATACGCCCGGCGTCGCATCTCCTGGCGCCCGTACCTGGACCAGGACGTCCCCTGAATCCTCACCCTCCAAGTAAAGCGTATCGGCCGATAGCTCGGTCTCCCACCCAGTAGGAGCAAGGGTGGACAGGTACACCGTGTTCACATCCACCAGATTGAGCGAGCTCAATGCCCCTCCTCCGATAGACGAGGGCAACATGCATGTCGGTCCTGTGAGGAGCGACGCATCCTCTGGCGGTGGAGGTGGCGTGGGCCATGTCGTTGGCGGACTGGTCGGTGCGGGTGTGGACGCAGGTGGCCCTAGGGCCGTCGTGACGATGCTCAGATTGAACTCTGCCTGATTGCCGGCATACACCGTCCGCTCCTGCTCGTCCCACACTATATAGTGTTCATAGGTAGCACCGGCCACCTGCATCGCGCTTGATAGCACGATGAGAGCCAGTGCGATCCCTATCATGTATCTCCTCATCAGATCTCACCATTCTATGTTATGGTCAATGTGCAATTGACGTCCACGAATATCCAGTATGCATGCCAGAGCTCCAGCTCCTCAAATCCATTTGGTACGAATCTCCCCCTGGGGTCGTACAGATGCGCGGCCGTTGGTGGGATGTCGTAGGTCCACATCAGATTTATCGAATCCGCTGGATTCTGGGCAATTGCTGTGGCTATGGGATTACCATCGTCAAGCAGGGCGTAGCCCATCAGAGTCCAGTGGCCTCCCGGAAGATTCAAGACCCTGGTCGTGGCCTCTTCTCCAACGACCTTGAGGTCATAGTTCCCTGCCTCCATGTGCAGCCAGAATCCTGGGTCGTATGTTAGGGCTGGGTCCCTTACGAGCCAGAAACCTGTTGCATGCGATAGGTTCGTGTCGTA
The DNA here is from genome assembly GCA_016930445.1 of Candidatus Methanofastidiosia archaeon. Lineage (GTDB taxonomy): Archaea > Methanobacteriota_B > Thermococci > Methanofastidiosales > NM3 > JAFGGT01. The sequence continues at coordinate 23,710 of JAFGGT010000092.1, forward strand.
GTAGTCGTACGAGTCCGTGGCATTGTCCCATGATGCTATCATGTCCCATCCTGTCTCATCGATGCCGCTGGCATATAGCAGGGC
>JAFGGT010000093.1 GCA_016930445.1 Candidatus Methanofastidiosia archaeon
ATCGATGCAGCTTTCCAGTTCATCACCCAAGATTAGGATGAGCGAACCTTTAAATCGTTTTTATTAGTTGATAGTATTGTTTTCACATCTAAATAAGGATAAGAACTGGGGGAGTTTGAGGCCCCTACGCCCCTACTGCGGATCGTGCCATCCTGCGTCTGATCACGTACTTCCTGAACTCCTCTGCAACGAAGAGGAATACAGCGAAAGGCGCCAAGAACAGCCAGTCCTTCAGGCCTAGGGCCTGTGTGCCCAGGATGGCCTGTATGGGGGGCACATAGACGAACAGCATGATCAGGACAAGCTCTATTGCAATGCCTATCAGTATCTTTTTGTTGGATAGGAAGCCTTGTTGGAATATGGATAGCCTTGGGCTCCTCACCACGAACACGTTGGCTATCTGGCAGACTATTATCGCCGTGAGGCATATCGTGGTGGCCTTCTGGTACAGGAGGTCTGTCGCAGGCAGATCGCCTCCGGTCCATCCACCCTGCTGGAGCAGCCAGAAGAACGCCAGCAGGCCTGCCGCCGCCTCTATCGGGCCGACGAAGCCGTAAGATCTCAGAAGGGTGCTCTTCTTCAACAGCCTCTCGGTCCTTGACCTTGGTTTCTGCTGCATCACGCCGGGTTCGGGGGGCTCTGCCCCTATGGCGATCGCAGGGGCAAGGTCGGTGCCGAGGTCGACCGTCAGTATCTGTATCACCGTCAGCGGAAGCGGGACCCCCGCAAGCACATATACTATGTAGGGTACTATCTCCGGTATGTTGGACGTCAGTATGTAGGATATGAACTTCCTGATGTTGGCGAAGACGGCCCTGCCCTCCTCGATGGCGTTCACTATGGAGGCGAAGTTATCATCGACAAGTATCATGTCCGCAGCCTCCTTGGCAACGTCCGTGCCGGATATCCCCATGGCGATGCCTATGTCGGCGGCCTTCAGTGCCGGTGCATCGTTCACGCCATCCCCCGTGACAGCCACCACCTCGTCCATGTCTTTCAGGGTCGTGACTATCCTCATCTTATGCTCCGGGGTCGTCCTTGCGAATATTATCTCCTTCTGGGCTAAAAGGGACTTGAGCTCCTCGTCGCCCATCGTGTTGAGCTCCTTACCGGTAACTGCCAGGCAGCCCTCCCCCTCGACCACGCCCGTGGCCTTGGCAATCGCCTGCGCCGTCTGGGGATTGTCGCCAGTAATGATTATTATCCTGATACCTGCGCTCTTGCACTTGTCAATGGCCTCACGGACCTCCATCCTCGGCGGGTCTATCATTCCCACCAGTCCAATGAATATCAGGTCGCTTTCAAGTTCTTCCTTGTCATATTTCGGCTTCTCTGAGTCAAGTGTCTTATAAGACAGGGCGATGACCCTTAGGGCCCTGTCGGAGAACTCCTGGGCTCTTGCCTCAAGTTCCTTTATCTTGCCATCATCGAGGGCCCTGATCCCCCCATCCTCTATTATCCTGGTCGACCTTGAGATTATCGACTCTGGTGCCCCCTTCACGTAGCAGACTATGCCATCGGCAGACCTGACGACCACGCTCATTCTCTTCCGTTCGGAATCGAATGGGACCTGGAAGATCCTTGAATGCTCCTTATCCAGGCCTTCAATGTCAATCGACTTGGCCGCAAGGACCTTTATGGCGCCCTCTGTAGGGTCCCCTATGATGTTCCAGAGGTCCTCTTCCTTAGAGAGGCTGGCGTCGTTGCAGAGGCTTCCGCATCGCATGAGGCTATTCAGGGATTCAGTCCCTTGGACATCTACCGGATTGTCCTCTTCCAGCACGTCGCCTTTGGGTTCATACCCGCCACCGGAGACAGAGTACTCCCTCCCATTGGCGTATATGGCCCTTACTGTCATCTGATTCTGGGTGAGCGTGCCTGTCTTGTCGGTGCAGATCACGGTCGTCGACCCAAGGGTCTCTACCGAGTTCAGGGATTTAATGAGCGCGTTCCTTCGGGCCATCCTCTGGCTTCCGAGGGAGAGGGTGAGGGTGACCGTCGGCAAGAGCCCTTCAGGCACATTTGCAACGATGATGCCGATGGCGAAGATGAAGGACACCCAGAAGGAATTACCTATGAATATGCCTATTGAAAAGAAGGCCAGGCCCAATATTATGGCTATTGCAGAGATGACCTTGATGAACTTGGATATCTCCTTCTGCAGTGGAGTCAGGCTCTCAACTATCTCAGAGGTCATGTCGGCGATCCTGCCGAACTCAGTGGCCGACCCCGTGCCATAGACGACCCCAACACCGGTCCCTGCGACGACGGTCGTGCCGGAGAACACGATGTTCTCTGATTCTATCAGGTCCTCCTCTGAGGCTTCCGCATTCCTCTTGCTGGGTCTGGACTCGCCCGTTAATATGGAGTTGTTCACTTTGAGCTCATAAGCTTCGATAAGCCTTGCGTCGGCGGGGACCCTATTGCCCTCGGCAAGCTTTATGACGTCTCCAGGCACAATTTCCCCGGCAGATATCTCTCTCTCCTTCCCTTCCCTTATGACAACGGCGTTGTAGGCCAGCATCCTCTGAAGTGCCTCTATGGCCTTCTCGGCCTTGTACTCCTGGTAGAATGTGAACGTGCCGTTTATCAAGACCACGGCCGCTAGAGCAATTCCAAGATTGAGCATTCCTTCCCCAGGCGAGAGGGCCTCGCCCACGAATGCCATAATGGCCGCTACCCAGAGAAGCAGCGCGAAGAAGTTGGTCAGCTGCTTTAGGAACTTCCTCCAGACAGGAACTGCCTTTTTCTTTTGCAGCTCGTTCTTTCCATACCTTTCAAGCCTACTTGCCGCCTCGGACCCCAAGAGCCCCTTATCGTTGGTCCCGAGCTCATCATATACCTCATTTGCCTGAAGTTTCTGTATGTCCAGGATCTTCACGCTCCGTTAGGTTTCCAAAGTATGACGTTGCATTCAGAGTCCTTCATTACCTCGATGGAGAAGTCCCTCCTTGCGAACGATGGGAACTTGCCTGGCGTTACCCTCAGGAAGAGAAGGTCGTAGTGGTACCTCTTGATGTAGTCAAGGATCTCCTCTCTGATGGAGTAGCAGATGCGGGTGTTTAGGTAGGTCCTCACATCCTCCTTGTCGAATCTTTCCTTAAGGGGCTGTAGATAGCTTTTCATGCCTTCGTAGAGCCTGGTCTTCTCGGAGGGGGAGAGTATCTCGTCCTTGTTGATCTTATGGCACCTGAACAAAGAGAGGGGGCAATCGTACATCCTTGAAATGAGCGTCAGGGCCTCGATGCGCTCATTTAGGGATTGAGTTGCGCTCTGTATCGGGCAGAGCAGCTTTTTGTGCGACCTGGCCGTAGTTGCCATGACGGATTTTATGATGAACACCGACAGGTCCGTGCTCGTGATAAGCTTTTGGGAGAAGTTGTTAGGAAAATAACCATTAATCTTCACCTTCCCGCCCGAGGAAGCGATGATGGCGTCTATGCCCTTCGACTCAGCGAACGAAAGCGTCCTTTCCAACTGGTCGCCCCATTCCTGCACATACGTGGGGGCGATATCCCTGCGCTCCGATATCCTCTTGAGCCGCTCGAGAGACCTGTCGCCTCCCGTATTGCGCTCGTCCATGACGGTCAATATCGTTATCTTCGACCCCGCCTCCTTTGCCATGCCCAATGCATATTTCGCAGCCACCTCGCTGTCGTAAGAGCCATCTACGCATGCAAGAATATGTTTGTACACGGCCTATAATCGCTCTAGGCAAATATTAGTCTTTTTGTAGTTGGCTGCACTATCAAGGAATACGCCGCCCTAATGCACATGCCGTATTTGGCATGAGAACAAGATCTCGCCCCTGCTGAGAATATGCAAATCTGCAATAACCTTAGGGTGATGGAAAAACA
>JAFGGT010000017.1 GCA_016930445.1 Candidatus Methanofastidiosia archaeon
ATGAAGATATCCCGAAAAGACCTGATAATGAGATTGCTCGAACAGCAATACGAACGAAATGACATGGAGCTCGCCCCCGGCAATTTCAGGGTAAGGGGCGATCTTTTGGACATAGTGCCCTCTTATACCGATGACATACTGAGGATCGAGATGTTCGGGGACGAGATAGAGAGAATGGTCTTTCTTGACAGATTCAATATGGATGAGAAGGAGAGATTGGACCACTTCCACCTTTTCCCTGCAAGACATTTCGCCATAGATGAGGACTCCAGGCGAAAGGCGATAGAATCGATAAAAAAGGAGCTTGATGAGGTGCTCCCCATGATAGATGACCCCATAATAGCATACAGATTGAAAACAAGGGTCAAATATGATATTGAGATGCTAGAGGAATTGGGATATTGCAAGGGGATAGAGAACTATTCCACACACTTCGACGGAAGGTCTGCGGGAGAACCACCATTTTGTCTTTTGGACTATTTTCCTGACGACTTCATATTGGTCATAGACGAATCCCATCAGACCATACCTCAGCTGCATGGTATGTACAAAGGAGATTATTCAAGGAAGAAGTCATTGGTGGAGTATGGTTTCCGATTGCCATCAGCATACGAGAATCGTCCTTTGACATTCGATGAGTTCAAAAAGTACATGAACAATGTGATATTCGTCTCTGCCACTCCCTCCGTCTATGAACAGAGGATATCTGATCAAATCGTGGAGCAGATCATAAGGCCCACGGGGCTTGTCGACCCTCCAATTTTCACTAGACCTATCAAGGGGCAGATAGAGGACCTTATAAATGAGCTGAACTCCACCATATCCAAGGGTTTTAGGGCCCTCGTCACGACGCTTACGAAGAGGATGGCCGAGGAGCTAACGGAATTCTTGAGCGAGAGGGGAATCAAGGCCAGATACCTCCATTCCGAGATCGACACCCTTGAGAGGTCTGAGCTTATCAGACAGCTGAGGCTGGGCAACTTCGATGTGCTTGTGGGCATCAACCTATTGAGGGAGGGCCTTGATATCCCTGAGGTGGCCTTGGTATGCATCCTGGACGCAGACAAGGAGGGTTTCCTCAGGAACGAGACATCCCTCATCCAGATCGTTGGCAGGGCAGCCAGGAACTCTGAGTCAAGGGTGGTCCTCTACATGGACAATGAGACTGACTCCATAAAGAATGCTATAAGGGAGACCAACAGGAGGCGGGGCATACAGGAAAGCTACAATAGGGCCAATGGCATCATCCCAATGACGATAATAAAACCCATAAGGGAGCAAGAGATCGTCCTCAAGGAGGTCAACAGCATACCGAAGGGAGACATACCTGCCGTCATAGAGGAGCTGGAATCGAAGATGAGGGAAGCGGCGGAGCAGCTTGATTTCGAGAAGGCCATTCTTTATCGTGACAGGATAGGGAAGCTAAGAAAGAAGATAGATGGATAAAAATAATCAAAAATTGATACTGATGGCGTTCACTGGACATATCTCTGCACAGGAGCCGCATACAACGCATTCATCATAGTCTATGGATAGCTTGTAAGTGTCCTTGTCGAGCTTCAGCGCATTGGAAGGGCAGATCGACGTACACACTCCGCAGTCTACACACTTGTCCCTGTCCAGGATCACGTCCTGCTCCAGTGCATTGACCCCTATACCCTGGTCCTTTACGAACTTTATTCCATCCTCTATCTGCTTCTTGTCGCCCCTGAGCTCGATGACTATCTTTCCATGCTTCTGAGGTTCTATTATCGCCCTGTGTATGTTTATCCAAAGTCCATAGTCCTTCATCAGAGAATAGACAAGTGGTTTGTCCACCGTATTCGGAGGAAATGTAATGATGACCTTCTTCTTCATTTCTCACACCTTGAGATTATTGAACATCGTCTCTTTAGGGAGCTGTTCTATCGGGGCCTGCAGATTGAACTCCCCTCTCCCTATTCTTACCTTAAGCTCGTTACATATCTCCCTAGCTTTGGCATAGCTCGATATTGAGGAGGATGGGATATCCCTTCCATCCACTTTTATTTTGCCGTCCCTGAGGTCCTTATAGTTAACATAGCCCAGTACGGGCTTGTTGACCTTGTGTGAGCTGTAATCGACTACCTTGGTGTATAATTCCTCGTCCTTCACACAGACGCCCTTCAGGACGTCTGTCGACATGATGGGTATGGGGATACCTATCCCAATGAATATGGAGACCCCGTATCCTGGCAGATAGGCTGCCCTCAGATAGTTGTGCGACATCTGCTTTAGGTCGCCTATTACGGAGATCGTTCCCCCAGAGTACATCTTGTGACCATTGACCATCTGGACGCTGGGATGGTGCTGTGTCCCGTTCCAAGACACGTATCCCTGCGCTCCGCATAGCATTATCCTAGTGCCGATGCCTATGGTGGCAAGCTCCGGGTCGTTCAATAACGGGCTTAGCTGCCCGGAAGTGGAGAAATGGGCGCTTCCTAGATTGGGCAGCAAGGTCCCCATGTAAGTCTTTATGCTGGTCTGCGAGGTATTTACTGCAACATTGTAATTCTGGTAGCAGTTCCTTGGATTGTACATTATCGCATTGTTGAGGTCGTCGAGCCTCACCCATGTATTTATCTCCTTCCTCGGGTAGCAGTCTGTGCCTACTGAAGTTGCGGTGACATTCACCTCCTTTCCCCTAAGGAGGTCCTCTATTACGTGCGCCCCTCCATACTTTGGGTCTTCCTTTGCCACGTTTGTGGCTCCAAGGTAAGTATCGACAGCTGCCAGCCCCCCATGAGCCGGCACATCGTTCATGGTGATCTTCTGCATCCTGATGGGTGGTTCAGCATGCCCAAAATTGATGAATACACCGGATGAGCACATAGGCGAGAACGTTCCTGTCGTAACTACATCGACATAGTTCGCGGTCCTTTCTTGCCCGTCCTCCTCCACCATGCCTATGATCTCCTCTGCCGTCACTACTACGGCTTCACCGTTCTCAATCCTTTTGTTTATCTCATCATATGTGCGAATAAGTTTCAAATTATAATCTCCATTAATTCATTAGGATTATCACAGTTATATTAAAATGTTTTTTGGATTTATATATTCAAATATGAATTTTATTATGTAATTATAAGTATTATAATAATATTAGATCAATGTTCCAATCGTATCACATATGCCTTTGAGGGCTTTTCCTGCACTACACCTTATGAATATGTCGGATATACCATCCCTTGTCAATGGTGTATCGGAATGATTTATCTCAATTACTGTGGCGTCGTCGCCTTTCTCCTTCTTGAGAATATAGGGCATTGAAGCGAACGGGTGCACAACGGCAGAAGTACCGCATATGAGCATCACATCACAAGCGTTAAGCTCCCTCTGGCACTCCCTAATAATGTCAGGAGGTATCGGTTCGCCAAAGTACACGACATCCGATTTCAGGACAGAACCGCATTTCTTGCAGGTAGGAAGTATCTGGGGCGTTCCTTCAAAAAGGCCGCTCCCAAAGCTAATTCTGTTGTTGCAGCGCAGACATCTCAGTTTAAAGGCATTTCCATGGTATTCTATCAGGTCCCTGCTCCCTGCCCTCTCGTGAAGGCCGTCAATGTTCTGAGTTATCGTTTTTTTCAATATGCACATTCTTTCCAGTCTGGCAAGACAATGATGCCCGATATTTGGGCTTGCTTTCAAGAAAGATTCAAGCAATGGATGCCTGCCGAATCCTTCCCTCCAATATCTGTCGGGGTCCTCGACAAAGGTCCTGTAAGCATCGTATGCCCTTTTCTCGGCCAAGGGGTCCTTCGTCCAAAGTCCGTTAGGCCCCCTGTAATCCGGGATGCCCGATTCGGTAGACATTCCTGCGCCTGTCAATGCAATGGCATGTAGGGAGCCTAACAATAGTTCTGATGCCCTTGTTATTTGCCCCATGACTTACCCCACCTATGCCTTAGAACTATTGGAGACATATTTATAAATTGCTTGTATCATTATTCTTATGGTCAATGACGGCAATGGCTTCGACCCCCTCCTCCTCTTGAAAGGCTCGATCATAGGTGTCGCCAACATCATCCCTGGTGTTTCCGGAGGCACTCTGGCCGTGGTCTTAGGGATATACGAAAGATTCATCGAGGCACTGAGCAACATTCTACAGGATGCAGAGAACAGAAAGTGCTATCTAAAATTCTTAGCCCATATTGGGGTCGGCGCATTCCTCTCGATATTCATCCTGTCCAATTTGATGGACTTTCTCTATGAGAACTACGAAGTGCCGACGATATATTTCTTTATGGGATTGATACTAGGGAGCATTCCGACCATATTGAAGATGCATACTGACATGAGGCCAAATCTGTCTAATATTGCATTATTCCTAATAGGGTCCATATCCATTCTCCTGCTCGAGTTACTGAACGTCTCTGAAGCATCCGCATCAAGCGGTAATGGCAATCTTATATTCCTTTTCTTTGTGGGAATCGCCGCAGCGGCAGCAATGATAGTGCCCGGATTCTCAGGCTCTTTCGTATTGGTCGCCTTTGGCGTTTATTGGGAGTTGATAGAGGCTGTCAAATCATTTGATCTAGTTGTGATGGCCCCACCGGCCATAGGCGGGCTTATAGGCGTCCTTGGAGTCTCAAAGATAATTGGCAAGGTACTTTCTAGATATCCAACTAAATTCTATTATTTCATCCTTGGGCTCATAATCGCATCTTTGATAGTGATATTCCCGGGATTCCCAGATGGATGGGAAATCATATTCTCTAGCGTTTTGACGCTGGCATTTGGCGCGATCATATCCTCCAAGCTATCGAAATGATTATATTGGGTCCTCACCATCTTCTTTAGATGGCATCTTGGAAAAACTATGAGTTGGTATCTGGAAAGCCGGGCCTTGCCAAGTCGATTGTGCTGCCTACATGCGGCTGTTACTACGATTCGTGCTACATGTGCTCATACAAGAGGGACTGTCCCCCAAAGACACCCCAGAATATCGTAAGCATCTTTGAGTCGGAGTTAGAGGATGGCATCGACAAGTACAAGATATTTACCTCTGGAAGCTTCTTTGATTCTAGGGAGCTTTCCCGAGAGCAACAGCTTGAGATCATAAGTATAGCATCGGATAGTGGCGCAGGGGAATTAACTGTCGAGTCAAGGCCTGAGCTCATAGACGAGGCTTTCATCAAGTCCTGCAGGGACCTGTTGGAGGGCAATATGTCCCTTGAGGTCGCAATTGGCCTAGAATCGGCGAATAACGACATCCTAAAATACCATATAAATAAAGGCTTTACCTTTGAGAAATATGTCGAGAAGGCAGACTTCCTTAGAAAAAATGATGTATTGGTTAAGGCTTATCTGCTATTGAAGCCGCCTCTCTTGACAGAATATGAATCGATATTGGATGTAGTTGAGAGTGCGCATAAGGTCGAGGAAACCGCGGATACTATCTCTATAAATCCTGTCTCTGTTCACAGGAACTCATTGGTAGAGCAGCTTTGGATGAGAAAGAGATACAGGCCTCCATATCTTTGGTCGCTCGTTGAATGCCTCAATCAGACCAGGGACCTGGGCCCGTATGTGATGAGCCATCCTGTGGCTGTTGGCAAGGAGCGAGGAATACACAATTGCGGCTCCTGCGAGCACGAATTGATGGAGAGGATCGAGGAATACAACATGGGCTCAAGGGGGCTTATAGATTCCGAATGCGAATGCAAGGGAGAATGGGAAGAGGAATTGAAAAGGATATTCTAATCCGAGTACAAGCCTTCCTTTTTGTTGAAGACCTCGATGACATTGCCGTCTGGGTCATTGAAGTAGAAGAATCTCTTGCCGTTTATCTTTTCGTTCTCGTGTGAGAGGGTCACTGGCTCTGATATCGTTCTGATACCCATCTCAGTCAGCTTGACATGGAGAGTATCAACATCAAGCACTTCGAACGCTATATGATTGAACTGGGATGGTCTCTCTGAGAACTCGTTCTTGAACTCCACAAGTTCCAGATTGACCTTTGATTCCATGTCGGACATCACAGCGAACACAACATCAAAACCCTTGATCCCCGACACCTTCTCGAATTGTGGGCCTTTGATGTTATGTTCGAAGGTAGGCTCCAACCCCAATGCAATATTATAGAATCTCTTAGACCTTTCTAAGTCGCTTACCCTCAATGCTATATGATTAAGTATTGACATAATATCACTCTTCTTTTTCATTTAAAAATATTAAGAATGGTACCTCTATCAGAGGAAATGATCGAACCCAGAACCTATTGGCATCTCCTTTCCATCATCGATGATGCTTTTGCCCTCGCTCTCGTCGACTATCTTGCCAACGACCGTGAAATCATAAAAGTCCCTCTTCAGAGCTTCAATTTTATTCTCGGGTATCGTGAAAACGATCTCGAAATCCTCGCCGCCATAGAGTGCATAATCATATGGGGATGAAGACAAAATCTCCGATGCGGCCAAGGCATTTTTGGAGAGCGGGATATTTTCCTTGTATATCCTGGCACCCACACCACTTTCCTCGCATATGTGGGCGACCTCGCTACCAAGGCCGTCGCTCACATCTATCATGGCATTGGCATATCTTGCTATGGCCTCGCCCTCGGCTCTCGTGCGTGAGACTGGATTCAAGTGCTCGTCAATGTGTTCATTATATCCGTTTGAAAGCATCATTAGTCCTGCTTTGCTCCCTCCCAATCTGCCCGTAACGCATATAAGGTCACCAACCAAGGCCATGGAACGTGTTCTTAATAGGTTTTTTTTCACGTATCCGATGATCGTCATGTTGAATACCATCTCGGTGCCGTGGGCCGTGTCACCCCCAACAACATAAAATCCGTGCTTGCTTGCAGCTTGGTATATACCGTTGTAGAGTCCGTCAATGAATTCTAGTTCCGTCTCTTTTTTTATCGACATTGAGACGATGCCGTATTTTGGCCAGCCCCCCATGGATACGATGTCTGATACATTGCACTCAACTAATTTTCTCCCTATCTGATCTGGGGTATACCATCGGGTATTGAAGTGGTCGTTCTCCACGATCATATCGGCGGTTATTAGCAGATATTCCTCCTTGCCATTATCGATGACTGCACAGTCATCGCCAATGCTTTTGACAATGCTAGGGTCATTTATGCTCTGCTTTTCGGCGAGCCGCCTTATCAGAGCGAACTCCCCACCAAGTTCAGAAATCCTCATAATCCCTACCTTCATGATTCCTTTCTTTGCCATAAACGCATGTTATTTTATTTAAGAAATTATGATATTCCAATATAATAAGCTATACCGAGGTGCTTTTTGGATGGAAACTCGGGTACAGTTAGATAATGGATTATGTTTATAAGCGTATCCTATTATATGATCTTTTTTTCTTTAAGGAAAGAAACGAAGCAGTTCCTGTTGCAGAAGTACAATCTGGAAAGGTGTTTGGGATCTCTCCAAAATTCAAGCACAATACGTCCTTTTTCATGCGTATCAAATTCTTTTTTGCAATATTCGCATGTCTTTTTGGTCACATTCATCTTCAAACAACTCCCCAAACAAATTCATATAAGTAGCATGGACGATATTATATATTTTTCCTTTATGTCCAAGGTTCAATACATTATGGAAGATTTGAACGATCTACTTTATGCGAATGCTTTGTTCAGTAAATCCATCTTAATAACGCCCTATGGGAGCTACTCCTTTTATTTCTCTATAAATTGATTTTTCCTTCAAGGATCGAAATAAATCAAGATAATGATATTTTAAAATATTGTGGGCATCGTTTTATATTGAAAAACTTTATATAATTCCCAAAGAATGTTTTCTTGGTGAAAAAATGTTATTGTCTACAACAAGTGTGATCCCAGGTCACGAGGTAAAGGAAGTACTTGGGTTGGTCAGAGGAAATACCATCCGGGCAAAGCACCTTGGCAAGGACATAGTTGCTGGCCTGAGAAATATTGTTGGTGGAGAGCTTAAGGAATACACCGAGATGATTTCTGAGGCAAGGGAGGAGGCAATCTCCAGAATGATCGAGGAAGCCAATAAGATGGGTGCTGACGCAGTGATAGGCATAAGGATTACTACTTCACAAGTCGCTCAAGGTGCAGCTGAGATCTTGGCATATGGCACGGCAGTGAAATTCTAAGGCAGGAATGCTATGGAGGACATTATCGCCCGTTGGCTCATGATAGCAGGCATATTCCTTGTCGGGGAACTAGTGATAAGAACTTACTATCTATTGGATTTTTCCGCAGGAGCAATGATTGGGGCGATATCTGCAAATCTGGAATTCCCTTTCATGATTCAGTGGGTGATATTCTTCTTTGTTTCAATAATACTGGTCGTTTTTACGAGGGAGATAAAGAAGGAATCGAGCTAGTTCAATTTTCTATTTTTTGTGCTTTATATACATACTAATATATATTTTTAGGCACATATATCTTTGAAGACCATGGATGATTTTGATGGAATAAGAGGGAATCTGGAAAAGCATGTTCGAACTTACATTGAAAATGTTTCCGATGAGAGAAAGTCCTTGTTCTATGAGCTTTTTTCTCTTATATTGGACACATATCCAAATGCAACCATAGGGATGTCATACCAGGTGCCGACTTTCAGATCAAAAACGGGTTGGGTGGCTTTAGGGTACAGGAAAGACGGGGTTTCCCTTTATACCGATGGCCCTGAAAATATCTCAGCGTTCAAGGCATTGCACCCTTCTATAAGGACAGGAAAGGGTTCGATCAAATTTAGAAAGGGGGAAGTAGTGCCGCTATCTGACTTGAAGAACGTCATTGTTCATGCAATGCGGTGAATGGGGCTAAGGCCTCGATATTCACCGGGGGTATAAAAATGATCTCGTGTTTCAGATAGAAACACGAAAATCTATTAACTAACCAAGCATTTTTTTGTACCCTTTTGAGAGCTCGCAATTGACCTCCACTACCTCATCATTGAATCCTGCCTGAGCGGGAGGCACCATACCAAGAATATCTGCTTCGTCCTGGGTCTGTACGACAGTGCCAGGTGGAACGAATCTATTGTCGGCGATTTTTACCCCGAGCACCGTGGAATTGTGGGATATAAAACAATTCTTCCCAACATCGGACGAGGCCACCACCGTACCAAATCCCACAAAGGTCCCATTTCCCATATGAACTGGGCCATGGATTATTGCACAATGAGCGAGGGACACCTTTTTCCCTAACACCACTTCCCCTCCCTTGAGGCAGTGTATGACCACGTTATCCTGTACATTGCATTCGTCACCAAGGACTATCCTTTCCCCTTCATCAGACCTGATGCTAGCGCCAGGTGCCACGTTGATGTTTTTTCCAAGCTTCACATTACCTATGACGCTGGCAGTGGCCGCGATTGCGCATGACGGGTCGATATCAGGGCTTGATGGGTCCTTCCAAGAGGTCTTTGGGTTCTTACCTAGCATTTGCTCACCTTCTATTAGCCATAAAACGTTATTTGACTGATATAAAAAATCTATGTAGGAATTCTTGATACCTGGAACTTAGGAGCCACCTTCATCAATTCGATATTCCATTATTGTCAGATTTTAATTCCCATTCATGAAGGACGCCGAATTCCTATCATCTGGATGCATCCTTTTCATCGTCTCCATATCTTGCTGCATAGATGATATGGCGGGCATAAATACATATGATCGAACCCCTGGATATGTAGTCATCCCATAAGTTGAGAAAACAAATAAAAGGGAGCCCCACCTTCTATGTTCATGCAAAGAAATGCCATGATCGCTATCTGCATATGGATGGCATTGACATTTTCGCTCTCTTTAGTTTCCTTGACCTCCTACTCATATTATTCTAACAATGAAAATTATCTCGGCGTCATTGAGGACCCTGAATGGATGGGAACGCTGCCTGAGGGCCTGAGCGCCGAGGTGTCAGATGAGATAGCAGACATCCTCTTGCTCTCTGAGGAGGCCACTCAACGGGTATATGATGCCATACTGGCCTCTACTACTGATGAATGGGCCAATGATGAAGGCACTGACACTGTGAATGATATTATCGATTATCTGACCGGAAGAAAGGATGCCCTCGATTCGAGCATAGACATATCAGATTATAAGGCACCTGTGGTCAATGCCATAATCACATTCCTGCCGAGCTTTCTTGCTGAGACTATTAGCGGGCTCTTGCCAGATGAGATACCGCTTAGCGCGTTGGTGAACACGGAGGACCTGGACCACACGAGGTCTATATTCTCCTTTATGGAGAAATTCAGATATGTACTTTTAGCGATGTTCATGATCAGCTTTCCTTTGATATATCTCATAAGGCCGACAAGGACAGAAATTGTGCACTTGTCATACTTGGGGTCTATTCTTTCCTTAATATTTGGTCTCGCATCCTTGGGGTTCATGACCTTGCGCGTTAAACTCGCATTCGACGGCATTGACCTCTCCTTCGTAAAAAGCTTCGGATCTATGGTGAACGAGGGTTA
>JAFGGT010000094.1 GCA_016930445.1 Candidatus Methanofastidiosia archaeon
CGATGACATCCTTTGCCTTGGCCTCGAGTTCATCCTGCCATTGTTTGGACCATATGCCCCTTTTTTCCAGATATGCCCTGAATCTCTTCAGCGGGTCTCTCTCTAGCCACCTCTCAAGCTCTTCATCCTTGCGGTATCTTGTAGGGTCATCCGCAGTCGTGTGCATGGAAAGCCTGTAAGTGAACGCCTCTATAAGTGTTGGGCCCTTACCTTCCCTAGCCCTCCGAATGGCCTCGTCGCTTGCCAGGTACATGGCAAGGGCATCGTTGCCGTCAACCTGGACGCCCCTGATGCCGTATGCGATTGCCTTCTGGGCAAGGGTCCTGCTGGCAGATTGCCTCTCCCTTGGAACGCTTATCGCCCATTGATTGTTCTGGCAGATAAAGACCACAGGGACCTTCATCACGCCTGAGAAGTTGAGGCCTTCGTGGAAGTCGCCTTCAGAGGTCGCCCCATCCCCGAAGAAGCAGACCACGACACTCCCTCGCCCGCGTAGCATCATGCCGTAAGCCGCGCCCACCGCCTGAGGCACCTGGGTGCCCACAGGCACATAAATCGGGAGATTGTTTATGCCTTCAGGGACGATGTTCCCCCTTGGGTCCCCCATGAAGTACAAAAGGACGTTTTGGAGCGGTATCCCCCGTATAAGGTATGCAGCAAGTTCCCTGAAGGCGGGAAAGAACCAGTCCTCCCCGGTCATAGCCAATGCAGGTCCGACCTGGGCGGCCTCCTGTCCCTTGGATGGGGCGAAGGTGCCTATCCTGCCTTGCCTCTGTAGGGAGAGCGCCTTCTCATCGGCCATCCTTGCAAGAATCATCCACCAGTACATATCCTTCATCAGGGCTTCGTCCAGCCCAGGGTCCTCCCTGAGGAGATTGCCTTCCTGGTCTATGATCCCGAACATCTCGCCCTTCAGAGGGTCGAACTCTTCGATGATGATCTCATCCCCTCCTCAGAGGCCCTTGGCCCAATTGACTAGCTTTTCGTACGGCACTAGTGCACCGCAAAAATATTCGCCTGTCCTCTTGTTGTAAAGGAAGGGCACAGCGGAGCACCTTCCTTCTGCATATTTCAGCATTATCGACAGGTTGCTGGCATTGTGCCATACCTCATAACGCTTGATCTGGATGCCATCGTCCTGCTCAAGCTTGTCGAGGGATTTTGAAAGTTCCATGCACGTTGGGCATTCCTTTCCGTAAAACTCTAATAGCTCTTCATCCAATTGGACACCCCTTAGCCTATTTGGTATAGATAGGATTTATAAAAATTTAAATCTGTTCCAAACTCACTCCACAATTATACCAAAAAGGGCAAAGACGGCCATGAAAGCCACTTTTTTCACAAGTTATCTGTCAAATGTGAAGATATCATGCAATAGGGGGCATTGTTGTCAATATATATTTAATATTGAAATGCGATAGTAAGAACAGGCGAATTTACATAGAGGTGTTAAGATGGCAGAGATTCGGATCGATGTGATGGGTGAGACCTGCCCCGTTCCGCTCGTTGAGTTCAGGAAGGCATTGAGAAAGGCACAGGAAGGGGACGTAATTGAGATAGTGGGAACGCATCCATCCTCGAAAAAGGAGATACCAATGGCGGTCAAGGCAATGGGGTCCGAGCTTCTTGATATTTCCGAGGAGGGAGATGCATGGAAGATAAGAGTGAGGAAGTAAAGGCCCAGAAGGCCACGATAGTGGTGCAGAGCGGCGACATGGACAAGCTTTACAGCGCCCTGATAATAGCCAACGGTTGCCTATCCATGGGGATGATGGTATCGATGTTCTTTACGTTCTGGGGGCTTTTGAGACTGAAGAAGGGAGGTCTTGAGAAGGCACCCCTATCCAAGATGCACTATCTTGGGCTGGGCAAGTGGATGATCAACAGGAGGATGAAGAGCAAGAACGTCAGGTCCCTCGAAAGACTATTCCAAGACTATGTCGACCTTGGCGGAAAGGTCCTGGCATGCGACATGACCATGGAGATAATGGGCGTGGGGCCAAAGGACCTCAGGGAGGACCTTATAACAGAATACTGTGGGGTGGGCACATATGTCAACGAGGCCAGGTACTCTTCAATAACGTTATTCATATGAAAGGTGTGTGGATGGAAAGGAAAATAGTATACATGGACAACTCTTCGGCAACGCGCATGGACGAGAAGGTCCTCGAGGCCATGATGCCGTACTACTTCGACGTCTATGCGGTCGCGTCTTCGGAGTTTGGTTACTCCCTAGGCATCGAGGCGAAAGAGGCGCTCGATGGGGCCAGGGAAACGATTGGAAAGCGCGTTAACGCCGAGGCCGAAAGCATTGTGTTCACGTCGGGCAGCACCGAATCCTCAAACATGGCGCTAAAGGGCGTTGCAATGGCGTTGGCGAACAAGAAAGGAAAGCACATCATTGTATCGAAGATCGAGGACTTCCCGGTCCTTAACAGCGCGAAGCATCTGGAAAGGCAAGGCTTCAGCGTGACTTATCTCGATGTGGGCGCGGATGGAAGGGTGGACCCGTCCGTTCTTAGCGATTCGATCAAAAAGGACACCATACTGGTGTCCATACAACATGCAAACCAGGAGATAGGAACGATACAAGACATTGGTGAGATAGGCAGGATATGCCATGAGCGCGATGTCATATTCCATACAGATGCGACGCACTCGTTCACCAGGGTCCCTGTGGATGTGCAGAGCTCTAGCGTTGACCTGATGACAATATCAGCGCACACGATACACGGCCCGAAGGGCATAGGGGCCCTATATGTGCGCCCAAAGACCATTATTGAGAAATGGATGGACGGCGGGTATCAGGAGCGGGACAGGAGGGCCGGACTTGAGAACATCCCCGGCGCGCTGGGATTCGCAAAGGCGACGGAACTGGTAAGCGAGAATGAGAACGAAAGGCTCAGGAAGATGAGGGACCACCTGATAGAGAGGATCATGATGGAGGTAAGCCACGTGACCCTGAACGGAAACAGGGAGAAGAGGGTCCCGCAGAACGCCAACATCACATTCCATTATGTCGAGGGAGAGTCGATCACACTGCATATGGACCTCAGGGGTTTTTCGCTCAGCACAGGATCGGCCTGTTTCAGCAAGTCCCTCGAGGCAAGCCATGTCATAAGGGGTATAGGGGGGGACCATGAAAGGGCGCATGGTTCCGTAAGATTCACTCTCGGCAGATATAACAGTATGAACGAGGTGGACTCGGTGGTAGAGAACATCTCCGAGGTAATAAACAAGTTGAGGGAGATAAGCCCTCTGATGGAGAAGGGGTGATTTCATGAAGTTCCCATATAGCGAAAAGGTTTTGGAACATTTTAAAAATCCTAAAAATGTGGGAAAGATAGATAATGCCGACGGCAAGGCCACCGAGGGCAGCCCTGCCTGCGGGGACATGGTCTCAGTCTATATCAGCGTTGACCCAAAGGAACTGACCATAACGGACATAAAGTTCGAGTCATACGGCTGCGCCTCCAACATAGCAACAGGCTCGATAATCACCGAGCTGGCTAAGGGCATGAAGCTGGAAGATGCAAAGAAGATCAGTTGGCAGCAGGCATCTGACGCCCTGGGGGGGCTGCCTCCGGTCAAGGCGCATTGCGCAGTGCTGGCTATAGAGGGGCTGAGGTCCGCCATAGAGAACTATGAGGAAAAGCATGGCCTGGTCAAGGAGAAGAAACCAACTACCATGGAGATCGTGCGGAGCAGGCTGAAGAAGGTCATGAATCCGCTTTCAGGTCTGGACCTCATCAGGACAGAGCTGGTCAAGGGGATAGATGTCAGCGGCGGCATCGTGACGGTCAAGGTGGATCTCCCATCAGGCCATCAGTTCGCTTCGAACATCAAAGAGGAGATCGATGATAAGATAGGTACGCTTTGGGACGTCAAGGAGGTCCATGTTGAGTTCACAGATTGAAGAGCACTTACCCATCCTATCCCTTTGCCCATCATCCTATCAGGTCTTCATTTAATTAGGATCGGTCTAGCTCCACATTGGGTCGCTCCCATACTGTTTCTCCCATCGTTCCCTCATCTGTACGCCCACAGGAAGATTGTTTACAATATCCTCCTCCTTGAAAGAATATAGGTAGTTCTCACAATACGCCATTATGACCTCATAAGCGTGATTGATCTCTTTGATCTTTTCTTTGCAAAGCTCAGTATTATTTGGAAATTTATCTGGGTGCCACTTCTTGACCAGTTCCCTATAACGTCTCTTGATATCCCATATGGAGGCCCTTTGGCCAATGTCCAATGTCAGGGAGGCCTCATGTATCATCTTTGAGTTCAGTTTCGAATTTGCCATATTTAAGTTAAAGGCCCATTTTATATTAATTTAATCGCAATACAGACAGACATCGTATACAAGGCAGGCAACATCGGTCACTAACCATTCAGATTATGGCGAGGACCAATTGACGATGTATTCCTCAAAGATCTCGTCGTATGTACCATTGTCCCTGAGAGTTTGCAATGCATCATTAATGAGGTCCAGAAGCCTTGGATTATCCTTTGGTACGGCTATCCCATATTGTTCCACAGTGAGAAGCCCTTCAATAATCCTGTACTCCCCAGGATATTGGGCCACATACGGCCTCGATGCCACATCGTCATTTATAATGGCATCAATACCGCCATTCCTCATTTCCGTGAACGCATCGGGTATTCGCGCATAACGAATTATGGTAACCCCCTCCAGGCTGCATGCAAATACGTCCCCAGTAGTTCCCATCTGCACCCCAATTGTCTTACCAGCTAGGTCATCGAGGCCAGTAATATCGCTTTCGAAAGGCACCGATATGCTAAGTCCGGCCTCAAAGTAAGGGTCAGAAAAGTTCACACATTCTTTTCCTTGCTCGGTGATGGTCATCGCCGATATCACCACATCGAACTTGTCTGAGTTCAATGACTCTATAATCGTCGAGAAGTCCGAGTCTATGAACCTGACATCGAGGCCAAGCTCATCCGCTATAGCCTCTGCCAATGCGATGTCAAAACCGTAGAATACCCCATTGGCCGCCTTGATCTCGAACGGGGGGAACTGGGCCTCGGTGCCCACGATGAGTACGCCATCCTCTATCAAAGATATGTCATCCGGCGATGTGTTGTCCTGCCCGATACATCCCGATAATAATAAGGCAATCCCTGCCACAAACAGTATCATATGAGACATTGTAACTCTTCTCATCAGTTAACCCACCAAAATATTGAATTTTACTAGCAATAGAATCTTATAAGCTTTGCTTTCAATGACGGGAGGGGCCTGATGGAGCTCATTGGGAGTGAATGCCATAGAGATATCCATAGAAGAGACCGAGAAAACAGAACAGATTAGCGACAATGAGACAATAGGCTCCTTGACAGCCAGCCCAAAGTAGTGCATATGGCAATGGGACAGAAAAGTTCATTAGTCGTGTGCATGATTAGTATATGGGGATGAAATTGAGGATAAGAAGTGACATCTTTGAGGATGGAGGAAACATTCCTTCAAAATACACTTGCCAGGGCGCCGACATAAACCCCCCTCTGACCATTGAGGACGTTCCGGAGGGCACTAGATCGCTCGCGCTCATTATGGACGATCCGGATGCGCCCATGGGTACTTGGAATCACTGGCTGGTATGGGGGATATGGCCCAATGACAACATTGCTGAGGGCAGTGTCCCTGGCATACAGGGCACAAACGATTTCCGCCAGGCCAGGTATGGTGGCCCTTGCCCGCCTTCTGGCATACATAGATATTACTTCAGGATATATGCTCTCGACACCATTCTGAATCTAAAGGAAGGCGCTGAGAGGGAAGAACTGGAAAATGCCATGGACGGCCATATCATTGGCAAGGCGGAGCTTATGGGAAAATATAGGAGGAAATAGATCCCCCTATCTGCCCTCTTCTACTTTTATAGCGAACTTGACATCAACCCTGTATTCCGTTATCTTTCCGTTCTTTACATGGGCCTTCCATCCGATCACATCTAGCCCGACTATGTCCCGCAGCGTCTTTGAAGCCTCATGGACCCCGTTCTCCACTGCATCCTGCCAAGACTTATCAGAAGTGCACACAGTCTCTATTACCTTGATGACGCTCATAGGCTCACCTCCCATACTATATATGGGGTTCATTACTAAAAAATCATACGGGTTCATTGTTGAAAGAAGGGCTTCTAAGTAACTCGAATGAGCCAGTGAATCCCTTGTCCTCGCTGGACCCCCTGCCATAGAGCAGGATAGCGACTATGCCCACTACGAGCATCAGCCAGAACGTGATGAATCTGTCTATGAAGACCGCCGGCGCAACGGAGGACGCTGTGAACTGTGGAAGTAATGAATAGAGCACTATCCTCCCGGACTCGACTGCCCCTATTCCGCCAGGGGTGATCATGAACGGCGAAAGGAATAGCCAAGCGCTTTCCAATAGAAGGAAATAATAGATGGGCATTGATATGCCGAAAGCCTTGAATAGGACCATGACCCTCACTGCCTCGACGGCCCTAATCCCAAATGTGATGCCTAGGGCGTGGTAAGTGTTAGAAGGCTCCTTCTTGAGCATGGTAAATGTACAGAGGAAATCCATGAACTTGGTCCCCATCTTTGAGTTGACCAATCTTCCAAATAGTCCAGAGGGGCCTATCTCGTGATAGTTCTTGACAACGCGCGATACCTTTGAATGATTTACAACGACCATCCCCAATGTAGCGACACCAAGTAGGCCAAGGCACAGGTAGAGCTCGTTATTCAGGCTGGAAGGCAATACAGACCTCAGTATGAAAAGAGAGGGTACTGCCAGAAGGAATGTGCCAAATACCTCGAACCCATAGTCCAGAATGATGCTTGCAAGGCCCTTTGAGGTAGGTATCCTGTATTCCCTTTTCAGAAGCATGGACCTTACGGCCATGCCTACCGCCGATGTGGGGAATACCGCGTTTGCTGCCTTATCTATGAGCTGGAAATGCAGTGCCTTCTTAGCGCTGATGACATATCCTGTAATGCCTACGATGGTCGACCATCTGAGGGCATTTAGGGAAAGAGTGATACCATAGAGCAGCAAGGCCAGGATCAGGTAGTCCGCGTCGATAAGTCTGATGGCTTTCACGAGGTCGTTTAAGCCGATGTACCTCACAAGGAAGTACATCGTTGCGATCGCGATGGTCGGAGTAATTATTCCCTTGTACCTTGATATGTTCAATGGCATCACAGATTTCCGGTGTTTGCATGCATAAAGACTGCTGGAGCTATTCCAGTTCTTAAGGCAAGGAGAAATATTCTATTTAAAAATCTTATGGAGGCCTTTAAAATATGGAGCAATATCCTCAAAAAGGACAAGATATGTTACACTTGATACAGGTATAGCTCATAGTCCTTGACTCTTGGAGGCTTCTTTCCCTTTGATGGCAATATGGTAAAACCCTCCGCCTCCAGGCGCAGAGATTGCAATTCGGCACCGCCGGGGTATTTTGGATTCAGGTAGCCTCCGGCCTTTAACGTGCGCCAATAGGGTGTTATGCCGCCCCTCCCCTCCGAAAGGGCCTCTTCGGCGGCATGGGCAGCAATCCATGCAAATATGCCCGTTGTCATCGGGCACCCAATGCTGGCATTATGCTTCCTTGCAAGCGCCTCCCTTATCATGTTTATGGTTGTGAGCCTTCCCCTGGGAACAGACCTCATAAGCTCGTCCACCTCTATCGGAGCGGGTATCACAACGGTGCCCGAACCCCATCTCTGGCTCATGCCCGAAGTAATCTCCTCTACCCGTGGAAGCCCTTTGGGATCATGGAGCTTCTCCGACCATGTTTTTTTACTATTC
>JAFGGT010000018.1 GCA_016930445.1 Candidatus Methanofastidiosia archaeon
GGCCTTAAGAAGAACATCTTCAACATATCCCACAAGGGCCTGATAGCGTTCGAATCCATTGGTGCGATGATATACCTCTGCCTCGGCCTGGTCGGACTTGGGCTTTCGGGGTACTATCTCTACAATGTGGGCGCAAACATATATCCCGCCCTGGGGATTGGCAGCACGCTTCAATCCGCTTTCGCCTTCCCAGACCCGACAAATGCCGGCATAATACCATACCTCAACATTGGCATCGCGCTGAAGGTGCTGAGCGGTTTTTGTACCATAATTACCATACTCTCGGGGGCTGAGAAGCATGACTAATCCGATAGGCGTAATGATAATCGCAATCATCATGGGGCTTGCAGTAGGCTACTTCCTAAGAGGCGAATACTTCAACAAGAAGACATATGCGACCACCATAGGCCTAGGCCTGTTCATAGATGTCTTTTTGGGAAGCTTTCCTTTCTATCATTGGGACATATCCGTAGAGCTCCCTGTTTCGATGATATTCATATCGGCTGTCATAGGTTTATTCATTGGCAAGGCAGTAGGGGGTCGCTAAATGTACTATACTACTGAGAACTGTACTAAATGCAACAAATGTGTCGAATCGTGCCCGACCAAGGCCATACTCATGCTAGAGAAGAAGGCTTTCAACTGCGTTACCTGTGGCAAGTGCGCCGAGGTATGCCCATCAAAGGCCATATTCAGGAATCAGTACGGTGGATATGTCGTCGACAAGGAGAAATGCACTGGATGCGGCATATGCGCCAAGAATTGCCCCTTCGGGTTCATTAAGATACTAGAGAACAAGTCAATTGGCATCTGCTCGATGTGCGGCGTATGCAAGGATGTTTGCCCTTCTGACGCCAAGATAAATGTGACCAATCTGCTCAAGTACAACAACAGTTCGAAGAGTTTCGAATCCATTGCACCCAAGCCTGCGAGCGAGAAGAAGACTGAAGTCTCCAAGATGTCGATCTTCATAGACAGGGAGAAATGCACGAACTGCGGAGCATGCAGGAACGTATGTCCTGCAATGGCGATCGAGCTGGATGCTCCCGATGGTGTGTGCACGAACTGCGGCCTATGCGTGGAGCTATGCCCGACCAAGGCCATCGAGCTCCCAAATATCAATGAGAAGAAATGCATCAAATGTTATAAGTGCGTAAGGAACTGCCCAGTGGACGCCATATGGATGGTCGATGGAAAGATGACCATCAACACCCTTGATGTGAACGAGGCCAGGGTGAGGTATTGTGTGAATTGCAACAATTGTATCGATTCATGCAACTATGAGGCGCTCTACAGAAAGGGCCCGAGGATCGTCTACGAGGCTGACAAATGCACTTCATGTGGCCTTTGTCTATATGTGTGCCCATACGACATTAGGAAAGAGGTTGAGGATCTGTTCCTTGGCCACTGCATACTATGCGGCAGGTGCGTAAAGGCCTGCCCTGAGAACGCCATATCGCTCAAGAAAGTGAAATGGCAGGGAAATGTGACCGAGGCCTGCGTAAGGTGCGGAATATGCATGGAGCTCTGCCCCAAGGAGTGCATATACGTTGACAAGGACAGGTTCGAGGTAGATCTTGACCTTTGTGACCTGTGTGGTGTATGTGCGATGTCGTGCCCTGTAGGGGCATTGCCGTTCGAGCCATACGACGAGATGGAGATCACAGGGGGATCTGTGGAATACAATCCCCATCTATGCGTCAAGTGTGGAAAATGTGTCGACATCTGCCCTACAGATGCCATATCCGAGGATCTTAATTGGGACCTGGACAAGTGCATCTTCTGTGGTGCCTGCGACAACATCTGCCCTGGGCATGCGGTGAAGGTCAAGACATATTTCGATGATATACTTATCGATGGTAGGACCAAGGAGGCGAGGCAATGAGAGAGATGTTCGTTTTCATGATCAAGGGCGCCTATGACAACATATCCAGGATACTTTTCGCAACAGGGAGAAAGACCTCCATACCCATGAGGAACAAGATCCTCTCGGGGCAGGTGACATACCCCCAGGTAGTCAACGATGATTCCTGCATAGGTTGCGGTGCCTGTGCCAACATATGCCCGGTCGATGCGATAACCATGGTGGATATGGAAGAGCCTGTCAGGATAACGGAAGAATACGTCAAGGAGAGGAGACCTGTTTTCGACCCGATGAAGTGCATGTACTGTTTCCAATGCCATGACAGCTGCCCGATATTCGCCTTTTATGGGAAGCCAAGCGCCATCCATCCAAGGCACGTGGGCGATTCAAAGGTCAACTTGAAGGAATTACTACAAAGGCCCATTGTAATAAAAGATAAGAAAGAGTTCGAGGAAGTCATGAATCTCCTCGATGAAAAGGCCAAGAAACTATTGGAAGGGGGTATATGATGTTAAAGGAAACATCCCGTAAGAATGCTGTTCACATCATGCTGGTTTATACCGGCGGATGCAACGGATGCGACATAGAGGTGGTCAACGCCGTTCTCTCGCCATTTTACGACTTGGAACAATACAAGGTAATGTTGACATGGAATCCAAGGGAGGCGGACATATTGGCCGTCACAGGGCCAGTGACCAAGAAGATCGCCCCTGCCCTTAAGGAGATCTATGATGCCATCCCTGAGCCCAAGCTCGTGGCCGCTATAGGTGCATGCGCAACAGTTGGCGGCCCCTATGCGAACCTCGGGGGCGACCTTGGAAGCTCCGACCAGATAATTGGCGGAGTGGAGAAGGTGATACCAGTCGATGCGAAGCTGCCTGGCTGTCCACCAAGGCCGGAGGACATCCTACAGGTAGTCGCGTCGGTAATCCCCCTATTGGCGGAGAAGAGGTGATATGTATGGCAGACACTGACAGGAAGGATAGAGCGGAATACGAGGTGCCGCTTGGTATAGTACACTCTGCTCTATTGGAGCCCTTTAGGACCAGGTTGTTCGTTGATGATGAGACCGTGGTCGATGCCGAGATCACCTATGACAGCGCCCACAGGGGCATTGAGAGGATAATGGAGGGAATGCCAGTTCAAAAGGGCCTTATCATTACCGAAAGGATCTGCGGGATCTGCTCCCATATACACCTCTGGAATGGGACCAGGATGGTCGAGCAGGGCCTTGGGATAGAGGTTCCCCAACGCGCCCACCATATAAGGGTGATAGGTAATGAGCTCGAGAGGATACATTCCCACCTGCTCTTTTTGGGACATGCATTTGAGATCCTGGGACATGAGACCTTTTCAATGAGATGCTTCATGCTTCGTGAGCCTGTACAGAACATTCTGTTCTTCCTTTCGGGGAATCGGGTGCACTATACAATATCCGTGATCGGAGGTATCAGGCCGCGTGCTGACATCGACAAGGAGAAGAGGAGGACTCTACTGGGAATGCTCAACTCCCTAGAGGAGGGTTGCAAGAACTTCGCCAACAGGGCCTTAAAGGACTCTCTGATAGTATCTCGTATCAAGGAGATAGGTTACCTTAGCAAGGACGATGCGGTCAAGTACGGGGCTTTGGGCCCCAATCTAAGGGCCTCTGGAGTGTGCGAAGACGTAAGGACAAGGGTGTCCGAATACTCAAACTTCGACTTCGATATAATCGTATATGACGGAGGGGCGGTGCTTGACAGGGTGGCATGCAGGGTATTCGAGGTCTTAGAGAGCATAAAGATAATCAGGCAAGCGCTGGAGACGCTGCCAGATGAGGAACCGATGAACGTCGACTTCGAGATTGGCGAGATGGGTTTTTCAACGTCTTACAACGAGGCGGCCAGAGGGGAGATATACGACTCCTGCGCCCTTGACGAGTCTGGCAGGATAAAGAACTACATCAACAGGACGCCTTCAATGTCCTCGATTTCTGCGATGGAGGTATCCTGCATAGGCGACCACCTCACGGATGCAAGCCTCATAATAGCATCATGCGACCCATGCCTGACATGCACGAACAGGATAACCGTGGTCGATGAGAACAAGGGACGCGAGTATGTACTGGGGCCGGATGAGATAAGGAGCATGACCAGGAGGAGGAGAATATGAACTGGCCTGACTTCGTCTTGGCAACGATATTCGTTCCGTTGATAGCGTTTATAGTGTCCACATGGGTGCCGGGCATAATGAGGAAGATCCAGGCCAGGATCCAGCAGCGCATAGGGCCGCCTGTCCTGATGCCAGGGTTCTGGGCTGTTTTAAAGTTCATGTACAAGGAGAGGATCAAGCCCGTCTCCCCATTGCCGCGCCTCTTCCACTCGATCCCTTTGATCGGAATAGTGCTGATGTTCTTCATCATCCTTCTGACAAATCCAGAGTGGGACGGCGTGTTGGGCCTGACTACCCTTGTTGCGCTGGCAGGGCTCATTAAAGTCGAGGAGACACTCTATATCGTGATGGGCAATCTGTCCGACAACATCATGTCTGTAAGGATGCCGTACCCCGACCTTGTAAGTGGTTCTGTCATGAAGGCCAAGGTAAGGAGGAACTTCGAGAAGATATCTGTCACAAGGGCGTTCAAGCTGATAACTGTGGGCTCGTTCCCACTTTACCTGGGGCTTTTCGTGCCCGCAGTAGTTGCCGGTTCCATTGGCATCATGTCCATTGCCAAGTATCAGGGCTTCGAGATTGCGGACTTCACCCTCAGGGGCATGTATGAGATGAATCCCCTCATCCTTACTGTACCAGGCTTTATCGGTGCGATAGCATACTTTGCAGGATACCTTGTCATACTCAATGAATATCCCTTCTCGATAATGCATACCAAGGCTGACGTCATCGAGGGCCCCACCATGGAATACGCCTCAGTGTCGAGGGCAGGTTACTACCTGATGAGGGAAATAACTATGTTCGTGATGTCAAGCGTTTTCGTTACGCTATACTTCGGTATACCTCCAACGCTCAATCTTGCCATGGTCCCACATATCATACTGGCCATGATACTGCCGGTGCTGGCCGCAATAGCTTCAGCATTCTCCCCAGTTCTCACCTTCAGGCAGGTGTACCCCCTCTCCCTGGGATTCAGTGCCTTGGGTGTCATTGGAGTGATAGTAGCCATACTTTGAGGTGATCGAGATGCCCAAATTCATCATGTTGCCAAAAATGGTCATTAATCTTGGCGGGTATATAGTCGAGAACAAGGCCCAGCTAGAGTACCGGGATGTCATAGTCGGCAATCCAAAGAACGAGAGTGTAAAGATATATGTTCCCATATATTCTGAACAGAATGTGGTGGACATTGAGAAATTGGGTCTGCTCGTCCATAGATTCACCGAGGACGAGAGCCTTGTGGAAGAGCTGGCTATAATGAAAAAAAAGGTCGAAGAAAGGCCGATCTAATCAAATCTTTTCCTTATTTTAACAGCCTTTCCTTTTCTCATCTTTTTCATCATATCGCCTGGTAGCACTGCCGTACCTACGGCCATTGACCTGCCGTTCCTCCTTATTACCACCTCGTCACCAGGCCTGATGCCATCTTCTGCATCTTTAACGCCGACGCAGAACAGGTCTCCCTTTACCTCAAAGTCGATGTCGACATATCTTCTTGTTACATCCACATCGCTTGCCAGGGGCCTTAGGCCTTTAGTTAGCGAGGCGATGGCCCTGCCTTCAGCGAAGACCTGTTTTATACCCCTGCCCTTGATGTAGATCTTCTCTGGAAAGATGTCGGATCCATAGAGGAACTTTGACAGCATCCTTACATCTCCGTATTTGTCCTTGGGAACATCTAGCTCGTCCTTGACATATGCCAGTGCCTCTTTGAGGTTCTTTAGAGAATCATCGGACAGGGGGTGGCCATCTGTCGTTATGAGGACCTTTGCTTCAAGTTCCTGGATCACATCCAGCTCGTTCTCTGGCAGATGGGCAATGACTATTGGGTCCTCTGCTGATGATACTATGGTCTTCAGCATGTCGGCCGACCTCCCCACCTCTTCCGAGGTCCATTTCCCAGTGACTACTATGTCATAGTCAATGAGCGTTTCGAGCTCCCTGGGCACGACGCCGTATGGGGAGGTAACGATAAGCTGGCAGATCGAAGGATAAGCATTGCCTAGGACAGACCTTATGACATCTATGAATCTCCTATGGCTTGGCGAGTCGCTATATGGTTTTCTCGAAGAGCATGGCAATAACAAAAAGACCCTCCGTCCAGGATCATAATGCGCCTTGACACTTTTCGCCCACCTTTGTACAACAGGCCTCCAGAAGGAATCTCTTGAGATATACATCTCTTTCGACCTTGGTTGGGACACGTACTTTTCAAACTCGTTCCAATAGTTCAGATACAGATGGTCTAACAAAGTCTTGGCACCAAGTGATGAACATGCGGACATCTCGACATACTGGGGTGTCTTCTCCTCGAGGAATTTCTCCAAGGCCCTTCTGTTGTCCTCTGTGTCCTTAAATAGGTCGAACCCCGCATAAGCCAGCACCGGAACTGCATCAGGCCCACAATCGCAATAGCACATCGAATTGGGATGCTTTTCCCTGATCCTGAAGAAAGCGTCAAATAGTGATCTTGCATCGTCATATTCGAACATGAAGATCTTGGCCTCTTCGAGACTGTCTATGAACGCGTCATCCAACTCCTTGTAACCACTTAGGTATACCATCGTGACGTCCCCGCCTTCGCCAATGGCAGCGTTCTTCGATTGTATCCTTCTTGCCACCTGAATCGGCAAGCCCCGGGAGAGACGGATATGGTGGCTGGCCCTCATGTCGCCTTTTTGGTTGATGTGGCGAAATGGGTAGGAGAGTGGTTTGGAGATAATTAGGTCCGCCAGCTCAAGGTGGTCCTTTTCCATCTTGATGAGATTAGGCAATCCTATCTCGTGCCCGTCCATGTTGAAACATCCAATTCTATGTCCATCAAGTTCAAAAATCTCTATCATCGTAATACCTATCCGACAATTTGGGTAAATATATGGTAATTGTGATGCTGATAAAAAGTTTTATATAATAATCTATCAATCTCTATTTAAATAGGGGTGTTTAATGGTGGGTGAATCCGCTAGTTTTGATTACATTCGCTCTGATGATAATCTTCAGGTTCAATCGTTATTGAAGAAGATCAAATATCTCGAGGTTCAAAAACAGAATGCCGAATCTGAGAGAGTAAGACTTCAGAGAGAGATCGAGGCGCTAAAGAAGGAACTTGAGCGGTTAAGGACCCCCCCACTCATCACTGCCACAGTCACAGATGTCCTTATTGACGGAAGAGCTGTGGTTAAAAGCTCAACGGGACCCAACTTTGTTGTGGGCGTCTCACAGCTCATAGATTCGGAGGACCTCATTCCTGGAACTCTTGTGGCACTGAATCAGAGGACCCTTTCAATACTCGAGCTATTGCCCTCATCAAAGGACCCTTTCGTATCTGGAATGGAGGTCGTGAACTGCCCGAGCACCAATTTCTCTGAGATAGGGGGACTTAGGCAGCAGATAGAGGAGATCAAAGAGATGGTCGAAATGCCGCTACTCCATCCAGAGCTGTTTGAGAAGATCGGTATCGATCCGCCTAATGGCGTCCTGCTATACGGGCCTCCGGGAAACGGCAAGACACAGCTTGCCAAGGCTGTTGCAGGGGAAACCTCCTCGACCTTCATCAAGGTGGTAGCATCCGAGTTTGTCCGAAAATACATAGGCGAGGGGGCAAGGCTTGTCAGGGAGACATTTAGGCTTGCCAAGGAAAAGGCACCTTCTGTAATATTCATAGACGAGCTCGATGCCATCGGCGCCACTAGGACAGAATCTAACGTCTCCGGCGACAGGGAGGTCCAGAGGACCCTAATGCAGCTATTATCTGAGATGGACGGTTTCGAGAAGCGTGAGAATGTCAAAATACTGGCGGCCACTAACAGGCCGGACATTCTTGACACGGCCCTCTTGAGACCTGGAAGATTCGACAGGCTTGTCGAGATTCCGCTTCCCAACAGGGAAGGAAGAGATTCGATATTCAGGATCCACACAAAGAGGATGAGCCTAAAGGGCATCGATTTCAATAATATAGTGGATAGGTCTGAAGGCGCATCCGGAGCGCAGATCAAGGCAATATGCACAGAAGCCGGCATGTTCGCCGTCAGGGAGAGGAGGAATTCCATCAACCAAAGGGATTTTGACATGGCCATTGACAAGGTAATGAACAAGGATGTTGAGAAAAAACAAGACAATGCCGGAATATTTAGATGATCTCCAATAACAAGGTGTAATTATGAAGAGAATGTTGTTAATATTGTTAATGTTTGCTTGTATTTTTTCATCTGGGTGCATCAGCTCAAGCGACGAGGATAATGTCAAGGACGTGGTAAGGGAATATTATTCCGCTTATAACAATAGGGATTCGGACACGGTCATAGATCTCTTCTCACAAGAACTGCTTGAAAAGAACGGCGGCAAGGATACCATAAAGGCCAATCTTGAGGATCTCTTCACAATGGCCGACGATACCGAGTTGGAGCTAAAGATCTTACGATTCTTGAACATTAGATTCCTGAACGAGACAGTCTTCATAAACTTCGATGTAAGGCTGACCGATGTCGACAGGAATGAGGAATTCAACCTGACTTTCAAGCTCGTGAAGGAAGAAGGGATGTGGAAGATACTCGAGATGATCGAGGAGTCCTGAAGGTTAGAGCTTCTTTTTCTTTATATATTCATAATAGTCGATTATTGCTGATAGGGCGTGGACCGCATTTTGGGAGCTCTGGTAACATGGTATGCATTCCTCCTCTAGCTCCTTGAGCTTCATTCGTGTGTATCCTCCTCCGGGCGATATCACGATTATAGGCTTTGGAGAATTCTTTATCATCGGCAGCAGCCTCTTGATCACATCATCTTCCAAAGTTGGAAGTTGGAATAGCAGTATTAGCAAGATCGCGTCGACGTTGTCATCTTTGAAGACCTCTGTTAAGGCTATCTCATACCTTTTGGCATCGGCGTCGCCAGTAAGGTCGATGGGGTTCTTGACGCTGCAATATGGAGGGAGGCTATCCCTCATTCTATTCTTTGTATCCTCTTCGAGCGCTGCCAGCTCAAGTTCATAATCCGCCAGAGAGTCCGTGGCTATGACGCCAGTTCCACCCCCATCGGTGATGATGGCCACCCTTCTCCCCTTGGCCTTTTTTCTGCAAACGAAAGCCTTGGCGATATCGAACATCTCCTGTGGGGTGTATACCCTGATTATCCCTGACTGCTTGAATGCTGCCGAATATACGATGTCCGAGCCGGCCAGGCTGCCCGTATGGGAAGCGGCTGCCGCAGCCCCTGCCTTGGACCTGCCAGACTTCAAAATGATTATCGGTTTATTTGTGATGGCCTTCTTGGCGGCAGTCATGAACTTCCTGCCATCACCAACGCCTTCCATATATATGGTGATAACGCTCGTGTCTTCGTCCTTTGAAAGATAATCTATCAGGTCAGAATAGTTAACGTCGGCCTTATTGCCGAAACTTACGATCTTGCTCATCCCTATGCCCTCACCCGCTGCCCAGTCCAGTATTGCGGCCACAAAGGCACCTGATTGTGAGATAAGACTTATTTTGCCCATTCTGGGCCTTCCCATCCTGTCGCTTGGAAGGAAGATCGTATCTACGCTTGAGTGGGTGTCCAATATGCCAACGCAGTTCGGTCCGACTACCCTTATTCCTGTCTCTTCGACAATTCTCTTAAGCTCGTTCTCCCTCTCTACCTCGCCAGTTTCTGAGAATCCCCCAGATATTACTATGCAGGACTTGATACCCTTTTTCGCACATTCCCTCAATACGCTGTTTACGACCTTTGCGGGAATGGCTATTACAGCCAGGTCGATATTTCCCTCGATGTCCAGGACCGACCTATACGCCTTCCTGCCCATGACCGTCTCTGAGGATATCGTTATTGGATACACCTCTCCATCGAACTTGCTCTCCAACAGATTGTTGAACAGGACCTTTCCCAGAGACCCTTCCTTGTCGGAGGCGCCTATTATCGCAATGGAACTAGGATTGAAAAAAGAATCAATATTATGCGAGCTTATCATCATCTACCCCTCCCATCTATTTATTATTGCATCTATTTATATTTTTGTAAAAATGATAACAGTAAGCCATTTTGAACATGGCCATCCTCACGTAAAAGATATAAATGACAATGAATCATCAATAGAATAGCATGGTGCGTGGGACATAATATGAGATACGAGATGGACTATGGGGACAAGAGGATTGTGATAGTCGGTACAGGCCACGTTTTCAAGAAAAGTGTTATGGAAGTAAGGACCACCATAGCAAAGGAAAGACCAAGTATCGTCTGTGTGGAGCTTGACGCCGAGAGATACAGGGCCTTGGTCGAAGGCAACAAGGCGACGTTCATGGAGGTCGTACGTGCAAGGGGATTCAAGACCGCCTTTTTTGGAGGTCTGCTTTCTGCCATACAAAGCGAGGTCGGAAACGACTATGGTGTAATGCCAGGGACCGACATGCTTGCAGCAATAGAATCTGCAAAGAAGGAGAGCTCAAAGATATTCTTCATCGACAGGAACGTCAATGTGACCGTGGGGAGATTGGTCCAACAGATGACGATTTGGGAAAAGATCAAGACGATGGCGGGTGCGTTCCTCTCCTTGACGCCCATCAGAAGGGAGGTCTCAGTGTCCCAGTTCGACCAATCCTTCATCAATGACATATTGGAAGACTTTAAGAAGTTCTCTCCAAATGCGTACAATGTGCTGATCGAAGAGAGAAACGATTACATGTTCGACAGGATCTCCGAGATCCTGGCAAAAGAGCCTGGACCTCTCAGTATGGTGATAGTGATTGGAGCAGGCCACATAAAGGGAATAATTTCCATGTTAGAGGATGCCAAAGATGATTACGAAAGAGAAAAGAAAAGACTTGCTGAGGACGATGACCCAGGAAAAGGCAACGATCATTATTGGGAAGTCTGGGGCAACTGATTCGTTAAAGCAAGAGATAAGAAACCAGCTCAAGAAGAAGAAATCCGTCAAGATATCGCTTTCAGATGATATCGAGGACAAAAATGCCTTCTCTCTGGAACTATGTAGTGAGATCGGGGCAGAACTTATAGATTTAAGAGGTAAAAAATTGATTATCTACAAAGAATGAGTATTATTGTCTTCTTTATTCAATAATAATGGAATAATATTATTTTTTAAATAAAATCATTACCACAAATTTTATAAATCGACAATAGACATTAAATTAAAATCATGTTACGTCGCCCGAATAGGTCGTTTCGACGAAGCGGGCGAACGATGTGATGATCTTTTAAAGAACGAAATGTATTTAAAAGATTTGAAAATAGAAAGTGAGGTATCTTTAGATAGGTGAGACAATGACTACAGTTTATGATGTTCCTGCAAATGCCTTGATAGAAAGTATTGCTTCGGAATTGTCTGAGAATCCATCAATCGAGAAACCTTCTTGGTCGATA
Organism: Candidatus Methanofastidiosia archaeon; assembly: GCA_016930445.1. Taxonomy (GTDB): domain Archaea; phylum Methanobacteriota_B; class Thermococci; order Methanofastidiosales; family NM3; genus JAFGGT01. Next base: position 11,393 of record JAFGGT010000018.1, read on the forward strand.
TTCGTCAAAACAGGTGTTCATAATGAGAGGCCTCCAGAGCAGGAAAACTGGTGGTTCGTAAGGGCATCCTCACTTTTGAGGAGGATCTATGTGGACGGGCCTGTTGGCGTCGCCAGGTTGAGAACTTATTATGGTGGAAAGAAGAACAGAGGCCATAAGCCAGAGAAGAAGTACCCTGGTGGTGGCGCTGTCATAAGGACAATCCTTCAGCAACTTGAGAGCGCAGGATATGTTGAGAAAAATCCAAAGGGCCGTGTTGTTACTGCAAAGGGCAGATCATTTTTGGATAAGATAAGCAATGAAGTAAAGAAAAAGTATGAGGAAGAAGTCCCAGAGCTCAAGGTATATTAATTCATGGTGGATGATACTTTGGACGAAGCTGAGGAAATTAGGAAAAGAAAATTGGAGGAAATGAAGAAGAGGGCGCAGGAAGAGCAGGGAAGAGAGAGCCAGCGACAAAACGAGGAGATACAGAAGCAGGCCCTGCTTAGAAACCTGTTGACACCAGAGGCAAGGGAGCGATTGGGTAGGGTCAAGATCGCACGTCCAGAATATGGCTCCCAGGTAGAGAACCTAATTATTCAGCTAGCCCAACAAGGGAGAATAAAGCAAAAGATCGATGAACCTGCGCTGGTCGGCCTTCTGAAGCAGATACAGGGACAGGTAAAGAAGGACTTCAATATACATCGAATATGATCAAGTTTGATGAATGTGATTTACATGAGTAGGAATAAACCACTTGCGAAGAAGCTTAGATTGGGAAGGGCTCAGAAACAGACTAGAAGAGTCCCTGTATGGGTTTGGAACAAGACCCGATTGGGAGTGAGATTTCATCCAAAGCGAAGATATGGTCGCCGCGTGAGATTGAGGTTGTAGGTGATACACATGGACATAGGTGAAGAGAGGATCTACGTGATTCCATTAAGGATAATCAAGGAAGTCCCAAGGAAGAAGAGGTCCCCAAGGGCAATGAGAGAGGTAAGGTCCTTTTTACAAAAGCATACAAAGACCGAGAACGTATTTATAGACCGTTCCATCAATGAGCGTGTATGGAAGCGCGGGATAGAGAAACCTCCCTCAAGGATAAGGATTCGTGTTGTCAAGGAAGAGATCGAGAAAGAGGAAGGGAAACTCATAAGGGTTAACGCATTCCTTGCTGAGTGATCATAATGATTGAGAAGATGTCCCTTGGCGGCACGCCATTCATAGGCATAGTAGCGTTCACAACAGAGGATTTCACCATCACAAGGACTGACGTGAATCAGGATAAGATAGGGTCCATATCCTCGGTGCTCGGAACTAGCGTTCTGCAGAGCTCGATCGCAAGGACCGACCTTGTGGGGATATTCCTTGCCGGAAATTCGAACGGCATACTCGTTCCCTCCTTGATAGAAGAGCATGAGATGGTGGCGATAGAGGAGTCCCTCTCGTGCAATGTCATGTCCTTGGAGACGAAGTATACTGCGCTTGGCAATCTTATATTGTGCAATGACAAAGGTTGCGTTATCAGCCCCACGATCTCTTCGATGAAGGATGACATATCCTCATTTCTGGGCGTCCCGGTCGAAGAGGGGATAATCGGAGGTTTTAAGAACGTTGGCAGTGTGGCCGTGGCGACCAACAAGGGATGCCTTGTGCACCCAAACACATCACAAGAGAAGATGGATTGGCTAAGCGAGATACTCAAGGTGCCAGTTGACCATTCAACTGCCAACAAGGGAGTTGGATATATAGGCGGTTGCATGATAGCCAATTCCAAGGGCGTAGTCGTAGGGGACTATTCAACAGGCCCTGAACTTGGAAGGATAGATGATGTTTTGATGGAGGAGGAATAACATGGTACAAACGTTTACGATAAAGGGTAGGTTCCTGATGGGCTCGTCATACCAGATATTTGAGAGGGAAATAAAGGCCGACAGGCAAGAGCACGCGTTGGAGAAACTCTATGTCGACCTTGGGTCCAAGCACGGAACAAAAAGGAAACATATCATAATCGAAGATGTAAAGGCTGATTAGAATGGACGATATAAGGCAGATATCCACCCGATTGGCCATGCTTGAGCGACAGGCCGAATCCCTAAGGATGAATCTGGAGATGCTTCAGGGCCATATCAGGGAGCTCATGGTTGCCAGGGACACCGTGAAAAGCATCAAGGATGCCAAGGAAGGACAGGAAGTGCTGTTCCCGGTCGGAGGTGGCAGCTACACATTTGGCAAGATCACGGACAACAGTTCAGTCATCATTAATATAGGGTCCGATGTCGCTGCCAAGCAGGGTATTGACAAGGCGATAACCATGCTGGAAGGCAGGATAGAGGAGATGAAAGGGCTCCTTAACAAGACATCCTCGTCCTATAGCGAGGTAGCAAACGCCATGGCCGAACTTGAGGACAAGGGAAGGCAACTGGTAGAGAAACAATCCCAAAAGAAGTAACGCTCCCCCGTGGTGGACAGATGTTCGATTCCTTGAAGACCAAATTCACATCTTTGATAGACAACGTTTCCCAAAAGACGATATCAGAGAAGGACATAAACGACGTCTTATGGGACTTTCAACTATCCCTTTTAGAGAACGATGTCTCAATGAAGGTTTCTGAGAAGTTGGGCATTGACCTCCGGGAACAGATCGTAGGAGAACAGCTGTCGCTCTCAGAGAACAAGAAGAAGTTCATCAGGAGCAAGCTTGTCGATTCTATCTACAGCGTACTGCAATCAGAGCCAATGGACCTTTTTGAGCTCATAGAGCAAAAAAGCTCCCAGGGCATGCCTCTTGTTCTAATTTTCATAGGTTTCAACGGAACCGGCAAGACCACTACCATAGCCAAATTGGGTCACATCATAAAGAAGAAGGGATACTCTGTGGTCATCTCGGCATCAGACACATTCAGGGCAGGCTCGATAGAACAGTTGGAAAAGCATGCCTCGAACGTTGGAATTAAGGTCATAAAGCATGATTATGGTGCTGACCCCGCAGCAGTGGCTTTCGATGCAATAAAGCATGCAAAGGCCAGGAACATCGATGTGGTGCTGGTCGACACGGCCGGAAGGTCTGAGACCAACAAGAATCTCATGGATGAGATGAAAAAGATAATCAGGGTCACAAATCCCGACCTGAAGGTGTTCGTTGGTGATGCCCTTGGTGGAAATGCCGTCGTTGAGCAGGCCGAGAAGTTCCACGAGGTCGGTATAGACTGTTCGATAATTACGAAGGTAGATGCCGATGCCAGGGGTGGTTCGGCCCTCTCGATAGCCTATGTGACCAAGAGGCCCATACTCTTCATAGGTGTCGGGCAGTCATATGATGACCTCTTGCCATTCGATCCCAAGTGGATGGTGGAAAGGCTGTTGAGCTAATTTCACATTTTCATGTATATTGACAACACCAAAAGCTTTTTTTAATCATGTTTGTATCACAAAATGTGATATCATGATCAGTGTTATTCTAGGCACTCAATGGGGAGACGAGGCCAAGGGAAAGCTTACGGACTATTATGCGAGCAAGGCCGATATTACAGTAAGATTCCAGGGTGGAAACAATGCCGGGCATACGATCGTAGTGGGTGACGAGACCTTTAAATTGAGGTTGCTCTCCTCTGGAGTGGTGCAGGGCAAGGATGTTGTCATGGGCAATGGCATGGTAATCGACCCCCAGATCCTTCTCGAGGAGATTGGTGAGCTCAGGTCAAGGAACGTTGAGATCGGAAACATCTACATATCCGAGAGAGCTCATGTAATAATGCCATATCATAAACAGGAGGACGAGATACTGGAGGAGCTGAAGGGCAATCAGAAGGCCGGCACTACAAAGAGGGGGATAGGCCCATGCTACTCTGACAAGGTATCGAGACTGGGAATTAGGTTCGTCGACCTGATAGACGAGCCCGTCTTCAGGGAAAAGCTGAAGATAGTGTATGGCATAAAGAAGAAGTTCTTCGAGTCCCTAGGGCATGAGATGGAATATACGATGGAACAGATACTGGCCCAGTATGGGGCGTATGCCGAGGCCATCAGAGGATATGTGGCAGACACGACCGTTCTACTGAACGAGGCTGAAAGGTCTGGAAAGAGGATACTTATGGAGGGGGCGCAGGCCACTCATCTTGACATAGATTTTGGCATCTACCCTTTCAACACGTCGTCAAACACGATATGCGGGGGGGTATGCACAGGCTCAGGAGTCCCTCCACGGAGCATTGGAACTGTGCTCGGCATAGTCAAGGCGTATACCACCAGGGTCGGTACCGGGCCAGTTCCTACCGAGCTGACAGACGCATATGGGCAACATATGGCAGAAAAAGGCCATGAATACGGCACCGTCACAGGAAGGCCAAGAAGGTGCGGCTGGCTCGACCTCATGCTCGTGAAGTACTCCCACATGCTAAATCACCTTGATGGTGTATTCGTGACCAAGCTGGACGTTCTCAACGGCCTGGACAGGGTAAAGGTATGCGTTGGCTACGAGGTCGATGGGAAACACGTGGATCACTTTCCCTCGAACATGGGCGTGTTTGCTAGGTGCATCCCGATATACAAAGAGTTCAAGGGATGGGACTTTGACACCGACAAGATCCTTTTGGAAGGCATTGGCTCGTTGCCAAAGGAGGCCAAGGATTACCTCAGCTTCATCGAATCTGAGCTTGAGATCCCGCTCTTCGGCGTGTCAATAGGCCCAAAGAGGTCTCAGACGCTGATACTTCGCGATATTTTCTGAACAGATTTTGGCGGCATCGAAAGACGATGCCTCCCCCTTCTCTGATGATGGAGAAAAAGATATATTCTCTTTTGCAGTCTTATAGTTATATGAAATCAAGGATCGAGCATACCGAAGAGGAGTGGCGGAAGCTGCTATCCCCCCAAGCATTTGCCGTTCTTAGGGAGAAGGGGACAGAACCTCCCTTTAGCGGAAAATACAACGATTTTAAGAAAAGGGGCACATTTGTATGTGCCGGTTGCGGCAACGAGCTATTCAGCTCAGATACAAAGTACAACTCAGGTTCTGGATGGCCAAGCTTCTGGCAACCAGTCTCTCCGGATGCCATAGACACTCAGGAGGACCTCAGCCATAACGCATCAAGGACGGAGGTCCTTTGCGCAAGATGCGGGGGGCATCTGGGGCATGTCTTCGATGATGGCCCACCACCAACTGGAAAGAGATATTGCATGAATTCCCTGGCACTAGATTTCAAGCAGGATTGAATTTACTCTACCACTGCTCTCTTATGCCATAATACTTATATATGGATACATAAAATCACACAACTACCATGTTGGATAAGATAATTGTCAGGGGGGCAAGGGAACATAATCTCAAGAACATAACAGTTGCCCTGCCTAGGAACAGATTCATCGTCATCACTGGGCTTTCAGGCTCTGGCAAGTCCACATTGGCGTTCGACACCATCTATGCAGAGGGCCAGAGGCGATATGTAGAATCTTTATCCGCATATGCCAGGCAATTCCTTGGGCTTATGAACAAACCTGATGTCGATTCGATAGACGGGCTTTCCCCTGCGATCTCCATTGAACAAAAGACCACGTCGAAGAATCCTAGGTCCACGGTCGGTACGGTCACCGAGATCTATGACTACCTCAGGTTACTTTATGCGAGGATAGGAGTACCCTACTGTCCAGTCCACAATACGAAAATAGAGAAAAAGACCCCCGAATCCATTGCCAATTCGATAATGGAGGAATACCCTGACATGGACGTCACCGTCCTGGCACCAATTGTGAGGCAGAAGAAGGGCACTTATGAAAAGCTCATCGAGGACCTGAACAAGGAGGGATACAGAAGGGCGAGGGTTAATGGCGACATCATCAGGACAGATGAGAAGATCACGCTTGAAAGATATAAGAAGCATGACATCGAGGTCGTCATAGACCGTGTCAGCTCCTCTGACCGCTCAAGATTCCAGGAAGCGGTGGAAAACGCCATCATTAAAGGCGAGGGCCTCATGATCGTGCTCATAGGTGATGATGAGAAACTTTTCTCCTCACAGATGTCATGCCCGTATTGTGACGTTACATTTGAGGAACTTCAGCCCAGGATGTTCTCTTTCAACTCCCCGTTCGGAGCATGCGAAAACTGCAATGGATTGGGTTTTAAACAAAAGATCGACCCAGACCTGGTCATCCCAGACAGGTCTCTCTCTATCGTTGACGGAGCAATAAAGCCGTACAGGAACGCCTATGACAATTGGAGGGGAAAGAGGCTTGCCATGGTGGGAAAGAAGTTTGGTTTTGATGTGTTCACACCATTGGACAAGCTTAGCGAGGACCAATTTAATATCATCCTTTACGGCACTGACAAGAAGATAAGATTCAAGTATCAATCAGAGAACTCATCATGGGAGTTCGATGGCCTGTTCGAAGGCGTCATACCTGAGCTCAGTCGATTATACAAGCAGACCCAGTCAGATTATAGGAGAAGGGAGATCGAAAGATTCATGAGATTCATACCTTGCCCGGTCTGCGGAGGCAAGAGGCTCAAGGAGAAGGTCCTCAATGTGAGGATCGATGGAAAGAACATAATAGACATCACAGACCTCTCGATTAAGGACTCAAGGGATTTTTTCGATAAGCTCTCGCTCTCAGAAAAGGACGCTACCATTGCAAGCCAGGTCCTAAAGGAGATAAAATCGAGGCTGAAGTTCCTTGAGGATGTTGGGCTCTCATACCTTACGCTCTCCCGCTCCGCAGGTTCCCTGTCAGGCGGCGAGGCCCAAAGGATCAGGCTTGCGACCCAGATAGGTTCAAATCTTATGGGAGTGCTCTACATACTGGATGAGCCTAGCATAGGCCTTCATCAAAGGGACAACAACAAGCTGATAGACACCTTGCATCATTTGAGGGACCTGGGAAATACCCTGATAGTCGTGGAGCATGACGAGGATACTATTAGAAATTCTGATTATGTCATAGACATGGGTCCTGGGGCAGGCATCCATGGAGGTGAGATAGTGGCTATTGGCACTCCTGATGAGATTGAGGCCAATCCCCGTTCATTGACAGGCCGGTACCTTTCCAGGGATCTCAAGATAGAGACGCCCAAGAAAAGGAGGGCGCAGAAGGGGGCCCTAACGATCCTGGGCGCGTCTGAGCACAATCTGAAGTCGATAGATGTCGAGCTCCCATTGGGCGTGCTCACGGTCATTACGGGCGTTTCAGGCAGCGGCAAGTCCACATTGATATATGATATTCTATACAGGGCCCTGATGATAAGGCTCCACAACAGCAAGGAGAGACCAGGCAGCTATGCGGGGCTTGAGATCGACGGCGCCATAGACAAGATCATAATGATCGATCAGTCCCCGATAGGAAAGACCCCGAGAAGCAACCCAGCGACCTACATCAAGCTCTTAGATGACATACGTTATCTATTCGCACAGACCATGGAAAGCAAGATAAGGGGCTATAAACCTGGCAGATTCTCCTTCAATGTGAAGGGGGGGAGATGCGAGGCATGCCAAGGCGACGGTGTCATCAAGATCGAGATGAACTTTCTTCCAGATGTCTATGTCACCTGTGAGGAGTGCAAGGGAAAGAGATTCAACAATGAGACGCTAGAGGTCACATACAAGGGCAGGAACATATCCGAAGTCCTTGAGATGAGCGTTGAGGAGGCATTGGAATTCTTCTCAAGCATCCCTAACATCAAGAGAAAGCTGAAGACTCTTCACGACGTCGGCCTGGGCTATATCAAATTGGGGCAATCTTCTACAACGCTCTCTGGCGGCGAGGCCCAAAGGATAAAACTGACAAAGGAGCTGGCGAAAAAGTCCACTGGAAGTACTCTCTATCTCTTGGACGAACCAACAACAGGACTTCACTTCCACGATGTGAAAAAACTTCTTGAGGTGCTCAACAGGCTGGTGGACAAGGGAAATACTGTAGTTGTGATCGAGCACAATCTGGATGTCATCAAGACCGCAGACCATATTATAGACCTTGGTCCAGAGGGAGGGGACGAGGGAGGTATGGTGGTGGCGACGGGCGCGCCGGAGCACATCGCCCAAAACGAGGGAAGCTACACTGGCAGATTCCTAAAGAAAGTGTTGTAAATGCTTGATATAAGTGGCGTACCGCTGGATCCTGGATGTTATCTTTACCGGGATGCCAATGGAGAAGTAATATACGTAGGCAAGGCCAAATCCCTGAGGAAGCGGGTCAGGTCCTACTTTCAGGGCAATATCACCGACCCTAAGACATCTCTTCTTGTGTCCGAGATCTCTTCGGTCGACTACTATGTGACATCGACAGAGGTCGAGGCCTTGCTGCTCGAGTACAATCTGATAAACAAGTACAAGCCACGGTACAATATCAGTCTAAAGGAATCGCACAGGTATGCCTACATCAGGATCTCCGATGAGGACTTCCCGAGACTGCTTGTGGCCAGGGACAAGGAGGCGCCAGGAAAGTACTATGGGCCCTTTGTCAACGCCGAGGACAGGGACAACATAATCAAAGCGCTCAGAAAGGCCTTCGGGATAAGGACCTGCAAGAGAATGAGGAGGTCCCCTTGTCTCAGGTACCATATAGGGCTCTGTTCCGCCCCTTGCATTGGCAATATAAGCAAGGGCGAGTACAATGGCAGGATAAGGTCTATCGAGAGATTCCTTGATGGTAGGGTCGGGGACCTCGTTAGGGACCTAAAGGATGAGATGGAGCTTATGTCCTCAGAGAAGAGCTATGAGAAGGCCATGATGCTGAGGGACCAGATACAGGCATTGAGCTCCCTTTTGGAACGCCAGCATGTCGAGAGGGACAAAAGCTACGACGAGGACATTATCAACTATATTGTCGATATTGACAATGTGTGTTTGATGGTCTTCAACGTTGAAAGGGGAACATTGGGGGCAAAGAGCGAATTCTCTTTTCCCTATATCGAGGGTTTTCTTGATGAGTTTATCATACAATACTATTCTGAGAACGATGTTCCTAAGGAGATAATCATCCCGCATGAGCTCTCAGATGATGCCATAGCCCCATTCCTCATAGAGAAGCGTGGAAGGCCGGTCAAGCTTAAGGTGCCCAAGAGAGGCAGGAAGAAGGATTTGCTGGACCTTGTAAGACGAAATATCGAGGCCAGGTTCCTGGAGGGCAAGAACATGGTCTCGGCCCTCAGAGAGCAGTTGAGACTTGAGAAGGACCCAAAGGTGATAGAATGTATAGATATATCGCATATATCTGGCTCATACACCGTTGGTTCCCTTGTACAGTTCAGGGACGGAAAACCAGATAAATCCAATTATAGGAGATTCAAGATAAGGACGGTCGATGGCATAGACGATTTTTCCGCTGTGGCAGAAGTTGTCAGGCGCCGTTATAAAAGGCTTATGTCAGAGGGGTCGAGGATGCCAGACCTGGTCGTCATAGACGGAGGAAAGGGCCAGCTAACGGCTGCACTCGGCGAGTTAAGGTCGCTAGGGCTCAAGGTGCCTGTGATATCCCTGGCAAAGAAGAACGAGGAGGTCTATGTACCGGGCCTCTCAAAGCCTTTGGACATACCTCGCAGGTCAAAGGCGATTAATCTTCTCGTTCAGCTCAGGGACGAATCGCACAGGTTCGCTTTGGAGTACAATAAGCTGCTGAGAAGCAAGGGAATGTTTAAAGATGTATGAGAAAGAGAGAAGATTTGAACTGGTATCGAGTTTTGAACCTAGGGGGGATCAACCAAAGGCCATCTCATCGATAATAGATGGTTTTAGGCGTGGCATGAAGAAGCACGTGCTCCTGGGAGTGACCGGCAGTGGAAAGACGTTCACAGTGTCCAATGTCATCAATGCCCTCAACAAACCAACATTGGTCTTGGCGCACAACAAGACCCTGGCAGCCCAGCTATTCCACGAGTTCAAGGACTTTTTCCCAAATAACAGGGTAGAGTACTTTGTCTCATATTACGATTACTACCAACCAGAGTCGTACCTTCCTTCGAAGGATATGTACATACCGAAGGATGCGCAGGTCAATCCCAAGATAGAGCAGATGAGGATCTCGACCACGGAAGCCCTTCTCACGAGGAAGGATGTAATTGTAGTTGCATCTGTTTCCTGCATCTACAGCATCGGCAATCCAGAATCCTACCGTAATATGTCCTTGA
>JAFGGT010000019.1 GCA_016930445.1 Candidatus Methanofastidiosia archaeon
ATATGTATGGAGAAGAAAAGGCCGTTTGTGCCGTCCATTTGCAACTGCAAGAGCTGTATGTCGCTTTTGAGCACAACGGAAGTCGACATCGAAGGGGACAAGCTTGCGATAAAGGGCATCATGGAGCTTCTCACATCCCTGGCAGGCTCGGGCGTGGACCCATCGGATTCAGATTTCAACTCCATCTTAGAGGAACTGAAGAAAGTGAACGACATCCCAGATGACAAAAGGCAGATGATGATAAAGGAGATAAAAAGGATCTATAATGACATCATATGATCCCTATGGAATTCCTATCGAGCTCCTTGTCGAGGTCCACAAGCTCCCCTATCAGCTCTTTTCTCACTTTTGAGACATATGGGTTGTACCTGTGCATGTCCATGAAAAGCTGTTTTGAATCGTTCCTTGTGATGGTCACAAGCTCCCGAAGCTTCTCATGCGTCTTTGTTGCAAGTTCTACGCTGTCTATGTCCAGCCTGTCCAGGGCGTTCCCGAGATAGTGTATGAGCGCGAGCGATCGAGCCATCTGCATATCGTGATTCTCAGGTGTTGTGGTCTTCGTCACCAACCCTAGGGAATGAAGGAACCCCTCGACCTTCTCTATGTCCACTCCCCTTATTGGGCAGAGCGCTATCATCTTTCCGCCAAGTCCTCTCTTTGTTGTATCTGGCCCGAAGAGCGGGTGCGTGCCAAGTATGGAGCATTGCCTGGGGAGGATCTCGCTCATCCAGATGGCAGGCCAGATCTTCACAGAACATACGTCGCATACGAGTGAATCTTCTCTCACTTTCCCCGAGATCGACCTCAAGGTCGCCTCGAGCTGGGATATTGGCACACATGGAACGACGATGTCCTTTCTAGCGCATTCGGCGATCGGTGCGTAATTAACGCCCATCTCTTCGGCTATCGCGCTCTTGTCCGAGCGATTGCCGACATATACCTCAAGGCTCTCCTTGAGGTGTATCGCCATCAACTGGCCAAATCTACCGAAACCTATGATGCCGATGCTTTCCAAGGGATTCACCCCATTACCTTTGGATATGACCCTATGACCTTGAACTCGCTACAAAAGCCCTTCATCTCCTTTAAGGCCTCTGAGAGCTTAGGGTCATTCACATGCCCTTCCAGGTCGGCGATGAATGCGTATTCCCATGGCTTGTCGATGATCGGCATGGACTCGAGCCTGGTCATGTTGATGTTCGCCTTGCTCAGGGGCCCCAGGGCGTCATAGAGCTTGCCCCCCTTGTGGAGGACCTTGAACGTCAATGTGGTCTTGTCGTTGCCTGTAGGCCTTGGCAGGAAGCTCCCTATTGCCCCGAATCTCGTATAGTTCTCCTTCGAGTCCTGTATGCCAAGCTCAAGGACCTTGAGGCCGTGCACCGATGCTATGCGGATGTTCCCTATCAGTGCGCAGTTGTCGTTGTCCATGATCTTTTTTGCCGCGGCTGCGCCGTCCCACCAGGATATGATCTCGCTGTCGAGCTTGTCCAGGTAGCTCTTGCACTGCGCAATGGCCTCTGGATGGGCGTATATCCTCTTGATATCCTCCCTTTTCACGTTCCTCGCAGTTATCAGGCAATGCTCTATCCTGAGCTTGCCTTCCCTGCAGAGCAAGAGGTCCTTTTCCATGAGGAGCTTTGTCGTGGCCGATATCCTGCCTGTGAGGGAGTTTTCCAATGGTATTATGCCAACATCCACCTTGCCCTTGGAAACATAGTCGAAGACGTCCTCAAAGCTCTTGACAGGTATTATCAGGGAATCCGGATACATCTCGAGTGCCATGCTTTCGCTGAAGGCGCCGAACTGTCCTTGGAATGCCACCTTCATTTAGGGTCCCTCCTGAACATACGAGCTTAGTTCTATTATATTGCGCAGTATCTCCATAAGCTTGTTGGGTGGTATCTCGTTCAACCTGGCAAGCTCTTCCCAGTGTCTTTCGACCACCCTTTCCCTTTCTATGTCCTTGATATCAATTCCTTTGCTCTTTTTGAGATCCCCTATCCTCTTTGCGATCTCCATTCTCAAGCATAGATTCTCAATGATGTTGGAGTCTATCTCATCTATCTTCCTTCTGAGTGCCTTCAATTCTTCCATTATATTCACCTCAAAAGCAGGTCAGCCATACAAAAGGCTGTAAGGTTCTCGATTACCGGTATGGCCCTTATGCCGATGCATGGGTCATGCCGGCCGTTGATCGTCATTTCACATTCCTTCCCAGAATCAAGGTCCACAGTCATCTGGGGTCTTGATATGGATGGCGTGGGTTTTATCGCCACATGGAACACAATAGGCATTCCATTGCTCAATCCGCCCAATATCCCTCCGTTGTTGTTGGATGTGGTCACTATCTTGCCGCCTTCCATCCTGTACTGGTCATTGAACTCGGACCCCCTCATTTTCGCGCACTCGAATCCGGCGCCGAAGGAGACGCCCTTTACGGCAGGGATGCTGTACATGGCATGAGCTATGACGCTCTCAATCGATTCGAACATTGGTTCACCTATGCCCACAGGCATACCCTCGATTGTGCAGGCTGCCAATGACCCAAGGGAGTCGCCATCTTCCTTTGCCTTTGAAATGATGCTCTCCGGCAATCGGCCTTCTATTGCGTATCCTCCTATCTGGGTCAATCGCGCTTCGACGCTTATCCCTCTATCGTCCAGATACCCTCTTACCAATGCCCCGGCCATCACTAAGGCTGCCGTCATTCTTCCCGAGAAGACGCCGCTTCCCCTAATGTCGCTATGGCCGCCATACTTCACCGTGGCTGGAAAGTCGGCGTGTCCGGGCCTTGGTCTCCTTTTGAAATCTACATAGGAGCTAGAGTCCACGTCCTTGTTCTCTATAATCATTGTTATCGGGGCGCCAGTACTGATGCCATTGATGTTCCCAGAGAGGATTTTGAGCTGGTCAGTTTCCTTTCTTTGGGTGACCATGGCGCTGGTCCCTGGCCTCCTCTTGTCCAGTTCCGCCTGGATACGGCCCTCATCGATCCGGAGGCCTGTGGGAAATCCTTCCACGATGACGCCAACAAGAGCCCCGTGGCTCTCCCCGAAGACATGCATGACTAGGTTCCTCCCGAAGCTAAACGACATCGATATCCGCCCCCATTGCGTGCATGTCATAAAGGAAACTGGGATAGCTCTTCTTTACGCATTCCATCCCGCTTATTTTAGAATCCCCGCTGGCGCTCAAGGCCGCCACAGTAAGGGCCATGGCAATTCGATGGTCGTTATGGGATTCAAGCACAGAGCCCCTCAACCTTGTTTTCCCCTTTATTATCAGAGAGTCCTTGTCTATCGTGATATCAGCCCCCATCTTCTTCAGCTCGCTTGATATCGAGCCCAATCTGTCGCTTTCCTTTATCCTAAGCCTACTAATATTTATTAATCGACTTATCCCTTTCGCCTGAGTGCAGGCTACTGCAAGTATGGGCACCAGGTCCGGGATGTCAGAGCAGTCTATCTCCCTAGCGCTAAGCTCTGAGCGTTCTATCTTCACTTCATCGACTTCAGAGGCCAGCTTCGCACCCATCGATCCCAATATCCCCAATATCCTCATGTCGCCTTGGGAAGAGGCTTTGTTAAGATTGGATATCCTTGCACCCATTCCCAGGCAGCCAGCCACCAAGAGGAATGCCGCTGATGAATAGTCCCCCTCTATACTTAACTTTGCAGGCCTGTATGACTGGCCGCTCTCAATGGAGAATCTGTCCATCCTTTCAGATGTAATGATGTCAATGCCATACTCCCTTTGCATGTCGAGGGTCAAGGTGACATAGGGCAAAGACTCCAGCTTGGTGGTGATGCCTATAGTGGTCTTCTTCCTGGCCATCGGGCAGGCGAAGAGTAGCGACGATATGTACTGTGAGCTTATGTCCCCCCTGAGTGAGACGCGTCCGCCCTCTATACCGCCTCCTTTTATCATGACCGGTGGGTAACCCGCCGCTCCAAGGTATCTGCTTTCTATACCAAGGTCCCCCATGGCGGCAATGAGCTCGCCAATCGGCCTATTTATCAAGGATTCCTTCCCTGTGAACGTCACATTGCCATCCGCCAGCGCCGATGAAGCGAGAAGCATCCTCAGGGTGCTTGCAGATTCCCTGCAGTCTATAGGTCCGCCAGGCTCCTCCGGCCGCCCATTTCCCTTTATGGTGATGCCATCATCCTTGATAGTGGCATCTGCGCCCATCATCACGCATGCATCGCATGTGGCCTGTGTGTCGTCGCACAATAGAGGGGATCCTATCTTCGAGGTCCCTTCGCTCAACAGCGAGCATATCATGGCCCGATGTGTAAGGCTCTTTGAAGAGGGCGCCTTTATCCTGCCAGAGGCGGCGCCCTCCCTCACTATGATCTGCATCAAATCAGCTCCTTTTCCAGGATGGTGCCTACGACCTGCTCAACCGTGAGGCCTGTCGTGTCTATTACAACATCTGAGGCGTATAGGTACAGCTCTTCCCTGTCCTTTAGTATCTGCTTCATTCGTCCGGCCTTGTCATCGGTGCATAAGAGGGGTCTTGACCCATCGTTCCCAACCCTCTCGGCAAGGGTGTTGAGGTCCGCTGTGAGCAGAATCACCATGCCCCTCGATCTCAGGATAGACATATTGTTCTTGTTAAGGACTATCCCGCCTCCGCAGCTTATTATCACATCATCACGGAGGGCGACATCCTTGAACATCCTGGATTCGATCTCCCTGAACCTCTTCTCACCGTGGATATTGAAGAAGTTGGATATGCTCATCCCTATCTCGTCCTCGATGCTCTCGTCCAGGTCTATGAAGTCCATTCTGGCCTTCCTGGCAAGCAATCTGCCGACAGAGGTCTTCCCGCTACCCATGCACCCTATCAGGAATATTGGACCCCTCATGAAAATTCACCATCAAGTGCTTTTCAATTGCATCCTTCATCACGCTAATGGGCGGCTTCAGACCGGTCCATCTCTCGAAGCTGATGGCACCCTGGTGCACCAGCATCTCCAAGCCGTTTATTACAAGGCTGCCCGCGTTCCTGGCGGTCTCTAGCAGCCCCGTCCATAACGGGTCGTAGACGATGTCCATCACGACCTTTCCCTCGTCTAGGTCGTTAGGCCCTATTGGAAGATGGCCCTTGCAACCTTCCATGCCCACCGTGGTGCAATTGATGACGATATCGGATTTTGAAAGGCAATGGTGCATGTCCTCCCAAGGCCTGGCGGATATGCCGTCATACTCTTCGAGATCCCTTACGA
>JAFGGT010000095.1 GCA_016930445.1 Candidatus Methanofastidiosia archaeon
GCTGCACTTCTTAGGGTCACACTCCTCGGTGTGATATACTATTATCCTTGTCATGCTCAAATCCCTCTCTTGACAAGATATAAATAAGATTCCCTTTGGCGTTGAACTTGTTGGTATCCCTGAATCCGCATCGGCTGTAGAGCTTTATTCCCCTTCGATTGTTCTTGTGTACGATCGATATTATGTCCAGTGCCCCTGTTGTGCTGAAGATGATCCCGATCAGTTCCAGGACGGCCGTCCTGGCGATCCCTTTCCCCCAGTGTTCTCTCTTGAGCTTTACGTCCATCAAGGAGCATGGCCTCTGAGGGTCCTTTTCCCAATTGCCAAAGGCGAAAGTTGAGGGCAACATCGCAAATGCCGTCTCTCCTACGGGCCTTCCATCTGCAAGTATTATGTATTGCTCAGACCTTGAGATGCACTTGCCCTTCGAGAGCTTGTACTGCTCGTACCAAAGCCCTATGTCTATGCCCCCTTCTGGGATCCCTGTATACCTGTTGACCTCCTTATATTTCCAAAGCTTGTCCAAGAAGCCAAGGTATCCCTTATCAAAGGGCACCAATTCTATATGCATGATAGATTGTGGTCCTAGTAAGAATATATATCTTGACTATTTGTGGGACAGGACCACGGTCACCAAGCCCTCCGATTTCGAATCTATCCTAACAAACCCGAATCTCTCGAACTGAACTATCTCGCCAACATCCAAGGCCCTGATGGACGGCTCCCCAAGGCCTGAGAGGACCGTTAGGCTATCAGGATTCACCTCTTTGCCAATGTAGAGCGGACTGGGCGATATGATATTCACTTCCACCGGGTCGATGGACACCCACTGGACCTTCTTTATCGAGCGCATGTCGACCTCATCGGTGTGAACATGCGCCTTTATGGTACCATTTCCCGCATTATCAATATAAATGTTGCAGAGGTCCTTTAGCCGTAGCACTTCACCGGCCGCGATGCTGCCGGCATCTGAAGCTGGTATGAACATCCTCTCCCCTACCTTCATGTCCCTGCGCCCTAGGTCCTTTTCGGGATGCATCCTTATCGAAATCTCTCGCTCCTTCATGCCTTCGACATCGACCTCTGTCGGGCATTCCACGAAGAAGAATCTCTTTGATATCGGGTCTATGAGCTTCCTGTTTATGGACTCGACAAGCGACCAGTCGATCTCCGGCTCGGCAGTGGAGAGCCCCATCTCCTTTGCAAGCTCATGTACCGTCTCAGGGATTATTCCCCTCCTCTTGAGGCCCCTGAGCGTGACAAGGCGAGGATCGTCCCATCCCTCGACCACCTTTTCCTCTATCAGTGGCCTGATTAATCTCTTTGAGGTAGGGGATCCCCGGATAGTGAATCTTGAATACTGCATCGTAATAGGGCTTCTCAATTCCAGAAGACCCCTAATGTAATCCTGAAGCTCAATTCTCAGCGCGAACTCATTGGACCTGAGGACGTGCGTTACGCCCAATATTGAGTCCTCGATCGAGCATGCGAAGTCGTATACCGGCCAGACCGTGTACTTGTCACCCTGGACCGGATGTGGGTGCCTTATTACCCTGAACAAGGTAGGGTCCCTCATGGCGGTGTTTTGTGAAGTGACATCGCCCCTGAGCCTTAGGGCCATGCTTCCCTCCTCCATTCCAGACATCCCCAGCCATTGCTCAATGTTCTCATCAACACTCTTTTGCTGGCAGTTGCAGGTGCACTTGTTGAAGCGTAGCTTGGAGACCTTTTCCGGGTCGCATCCGCACATGTAGGCCTTTCCCATCATTATGAGCCTTTCCGCATAATCGTAATACGCCTCCATGTCATCTGACATGTTGTGCTCCCTCTCCCATGAAAGTCCCAGCCACTTGAGGTCCTTCTTTATAGCGTCATAGTACTCTGCCTTCTCCGCCTTGGGATTGGTGTCGTCGAATCTGAGTATGACCTCACCATCATACTCCCTAGCATAGTAATAGTTGAAATAGAACGAAAGGCCGTGGCCAATATGGGGATAACCATTGGGTTCGGGTGGCAGCCTTGTGATGACCTTTCCCATCTCGGCGCCCGGCAATGGCGGCAGCCTTCTCTTCTCCTTCTTCTCCACCAAGAAGAAATTGGGGTCGATCTCCTCCACTAGCCTTCTTTGCTCCTCGGCACCTAGCGAATTGACCTCGCTTATTATCCTCATCACATGGGGTATGACCTCTTTGGCCTTTTCCCTAAGCCCAGGATTCTGGCCCAGCAACTTGCTGATAACAGCCTTTTGCTCTGCCACCCCCCCGTGTGAGACCGCGTTCTTCAACGCATGCTCCCTTATCTCCTCGTCCATTGCCGTCATGGGTGGAACTAAAAATGCGCAGAATATAAAATTATCTAATTCTCTGGTTCGACCGAAACGATATAGAAAGCGTTCTCCCCGCATGAATATAGCTTATTGAAGCTGTCCCTGACATCCAAAAGCGAAACCTCCTCGTAATCGTAACGCTCCTTTCTGCCGACGTATACCGCTCTTATATCATACTTGCCAATCTTCGTCATGTCGCCATGATAGAAGTCATTGGTGTCGTTCGTTCGTTCGCTGTAGCTGAAGGACCCAGAGTAATAGGCACCTTTGATCGGTACCTTGTGCGAGATGGCAGCACCGACAGGCGCGAAGAACCAGCCTGTGATGATCTGGCCGTTAACGACCATGCAATCGCCAAGCCACATGAAAGATGCCTCCTCGTCCTCGTTCACCAGAGGAGCTATCGAATCCACATAATCCAATGGTGCCGATAGTGAAACAAGGAAAATGCCGATTATACCTATCGCAAAGACCTCCCTCCTTGATTTTGTCACCTCATTTAGCCCAAGCCCAGCAAGCATCGCGACCGGCAATGCAAGGAACTCGATGTATCTCGAAGGCAATACCCAGAAGAAGGATGTGGTAAGTATGAAGGTAACTAGCATGATGCTCATCATGAAGATCTCGGACCTTCCCCTCTTCACATAGGCGACACCGATGCCGACAAATGATATCGCAAGCTGGAATAAGCC
>JAFGGT010000096.1 GCA_016930445.1 Candidatus Methanofastidiosia archaeon
ATAACAAGCCTCTGCGGCATATCCTTTGCTTGCCTTCTCGCCCCAATCCAAGATAAGAAAAGGTCTGCCTTGGACGCTCTTGCCGCACACCCTCTCTAAGGATTCGAATTGCTCCTTCAATTCCTCCCTTTTGCCTTCGTATTCGAACCGTTTGGTAGCGATGAGCATCTCATCAATGCATATGAGCCTGACTGCCACATCATTTTCACGTTTCTTCATTACATGCCTCCATATCCTTAAGAACGCCACCAAAGGAGATAATCTCTGGATAATTGGTGTTAAGCTCATCCAGGAATAACCAGAACCTCGCTGCACCCTCTTCACGATTGGTCAGCATGTATAACAGTACCGGTATCGATAGTATTGTCGGTATGGACCTTGCGTCGCCCATCAGGTTAGAGACGATGCAATCTATTCTCTCGAAATGGGCACCTACCGCTATGCCCTCGCCCTTCTCGCTCTCGGCCAACTTAAGGCCCTCTTTGAGCATGGCGCGATGGTCCTTTGACCACCTTTTCATCGAATCAAGGATCCTTTCCTCCTTAACTAGGGGCATGAAGTACCGGCTCCTTATAAGGGCCAATCTGTCAGGTGAGTCCATTATCTCTACAAGTACGCGCATCAAGCTTTCCTCGTCCTCTTTCAGTCTGTAGATCTTTATGGAGCTTGAATCACTTTTGATGTAGTCGGATTCTATGGCATCCATGTCACTCTCAAGTTCCTTGATGTGATGTTCTATCTGATCCTGCCTCTTCATGCTTATGGGCGGGAGGTGCATACGGCTCACTATCTCGTAGTGTGAAACGTTTTCGGGGTATTTGGACAGCATGTATTCGATGATGTAGCGCCTGGCCTTACTCCTTCCCAAGGTCCTTTGGGTGTCCTTTTCCAATTTTGGACTCTTTGTTGCCTTGGTCATTGTGAATAATCTTCTTTAGAAAATAATAATCTATCCAAGGAAGGCCGTAATGCAGCTATTTGGCGCCATCATTCCTTCTCTATAAGCTTCATGAACTCTTGTCTTGGCTCCAGATTCCTGAACACGCCTGATATGGCGGACGTCACCATCAGGGGATTCTCGGTCTTGACGCCTCTAATCTCCATGCAAAGGTGTCTTGCTTTTATTACTACCATCACATCGTCAGTGTCAAGCTTCTCCTTGAGGCCGTTTAATATCTGCTGTGTCATGTTCTCCTGTATCTGAGGTCTTGAAGCATACTTTCTCACCAGCCTTGCCAGTTTCGATATGCCGCATATCTTCCCCTTAGGTATGTAGCCGACAGCCACGGAGCCAAAGAATGGCAGAAGATGATGAGAGCACATCGAGTAGAAGTTCGGCACCTTGAGGATGACCATCTGGTCATAGTTCTCCTCATTGTCGAAGACGGTGAACTCGTATTCCCTGTTGCGAGCCCACTCGTCCCAGAACTTTACTATCCTCTTAGGGGTGTTCTCTATCTCCTCTTCGTTAAAGAAACCGTATTCCTTCTGCATCTCCTTCAAAAATTCCCTTATCTTCTCTTCCATTACATTACCCCCGTGTCCTTGACACCAGCTATCCTAAATGCCTCCTCCCTCTCCTGGCATGTGCCGCACTTGCCGCATGGCACACTGCCTCCCTTGTAACAGCTCCACGTGTTCTCGAAGGGCACTTTAAGCCTGGCCCCCTCCTTCACAATTTCGGACTTTCTCCAATCCATGAACGGGGCAATGACCCTTACATTGTTATATGTACCCTCTTGAGAGGCCCTGCTCACTGCTTCGATGAAGCTTGGCCTGCAGTCAGGGTAGATGGTCCTGTCGTTCATATGAGCTCCATAATACACCTCGCAAAGTCCCCTGTCCTCCGCCAGGCCCACTGCAAATGATAAGAGTATCATGTTCCTGTTGGGCACAACTGTGCTCCTTTGCGTTTCCTCGGTATAATAACCTTCTGGGATGTCAATACCACCACTGAGTAGGGAGCTGCCATGGAAGATCCGCTCGAGCGGGATGTTGTAGACGATGTTCTCGAGACACAATATGTCTGATGTGGCCTTTGCCTTCTCTATCTCCTTTTTATGTTTCTGGCCATAGTCGAAAGTCAGGGTCACAGGGCTTCTCCCCTCCTCCAAGAGCTTGTAGAGTAGCACTGTGCTGTCGAGCCCGCCGCTCAGGATAAGCACGCAATCCCCCTTCATTCACACGCCCCTCTTTGATCCGAAGTATATTATATGAAGCCTAGGGGACAGGGAAAAACCGTACTTGACGCATAGCTCCCAGAATCTCCTGCCAGCCTCCAAGGCATCATAGCTCTCAGAGCATTTTGGCTGTATGAACACCTTTTCCCTCTCTATCGAATGGTCTTTGGCGTAGTTGTCGACATCCTCGAATTCGCTGGCATCACCGTCCAGAACGAACTTGTAGAAGTCGGCATTGACAGGCGGGTCCTCGCAAAGGTCCTTGGGGGATGCCACAACGTGCTCGAAGTGCCCATAGGGGATGGGCATGGTGCCATTCGTTTCAAGACAATGTCTCTTGTGCATGGTCCTCTTTATGACCTTTATTATCTCATCTGCCTGGAGCAGCGGCTCACCCCCTGTCCAACAAACGTATTCGAGCTCGCTTGATGAGATAATGTCTACCAGCTGGCCCGTGTCCATGGCATTGCCCCCCTCCCAGGCATATTTCGTGTCGCACCACTCGCATGAAAGATTGCATCCGGCCATCCTTATGAAAAGCATCGGCCTGCCCATGAGAGGCCCTTCACCCTGAAGGCTCTCAAAGATCTCGGACACTTTCATGGCATCCACTCTGCCTCAGCATAACTGTCCCTGTCCTCCCATACTCTGACCCTCAATCTCCATAGATTTGGGGACCTAAGCCCTTCCAGTATGTCTATCGCGATATTTTCCGCAGTGGGATTCTCCAAAAGATTGTTAAGATCCTTGTGGTCGTACCTGTACACCACGTCCTTGATGTCCGAGAAGTCCATTATCATCCCGTTCTCGTTCAGTTCCCCGTATATCCATACCTCAACGAGATAATTGTGGCCATGGGTCTTGCTGCACTTGGACTCGTAGTTCAAGTTTAGGTGGTGTGCGGCAGAGACCTCGCCTCTCCAATATATGTGCTTGTCAATGATGTTATCACCTCTCAAAACCACTTATCTAGATTGCTTTGGGGGACCTGCTTATTATCAAGGTCCTCCTCTCCAAAACCTAGCGGCTGCAATATCCTCGCAACCGCCGGAATGACCTGATTCTTGACATAATATTCTGTATCTAACTGTTCTCCTTTATATTCGTCGGCCGGTATGGCCTTGTCCCTTATGCGGCCAGTGCCCTTTAACACCAAGTATGATACTATAGTGCCGACCCTTACGTCTTCCCCTCTTTCTTTAAGGGCCTTGGCTACTTGGACATGTGGTCCTATCGTCTTGTACTGGGACAATGACATCGTTAGCTGGGTGTCAATGACCAGGTCCTCTATCGGAACATTGCCTTCCCTTATGTCCTTTGTTATCCCCCTCACGTATTTTATGGCGCCTTCGATGTCTCCATCCTTTAGTATTCTCTCTAGGACCACTCTTTGAGTCTTTTTTGCAATCCCGGTCCAATCCCTCCTGACGACTTCGAGACCCTTTGTTATTATCTTGCCATTCTCATCGATAAGGGCATATTTCTTCTTGGTCACGAAGACGCCCCTGGCATAGTATCCTTCCATCTCAAGCTCCATGCTCTCAGGCAAGGTGTCATTAATCGTTTTCAGAAATTCGTTGGCCTTTTCAAGGTCCTTTCCTTCCGTCTTCACGAAAAGGGAATCAGTATCCCCATACACCACCTCGAGCCCCCATCCCTTTGCCTGCTCTATCACATCGTTTATGTATTGCCTGCCCCATGCAGTGATAGACTCGGCGCTCTCCTTCGAATACCACCTAGATCTTGGATAACCAAGGTATCCATAGAAAGAGTTTGCAAGTATCTTGAGTGCCCATTGTTGGCTGTATAGCGACCTGTACCTCATGCCGGAGGCGCTTTTCATGCTGTCCTTGATCCGCATCCTCTCCATGAGGAGCTCTTCCAGTATCGCAGGTATGAAGCCTTTTGTCTTCTTACAGAAACAGTGCCCTGTCGGGGCGACGTTATCCTTGCAGCATTCGCAATCCAAGGTGGAGAGGTCGACATTGTGCTCTATTATTATTGACGGGTATAGTGACCTGAAGTCGAAATAGAAGATGTTGTCGTGTACGCCTTTGATGGGTTCTACGACATATGCCCCCTCGTAAGTATCGCCGTATCTCTTGGCCAGGACCGAGGATTGCGGCGGATTTGGGATTATCTCGCCGTTATCCTGGCATCTTTTCATTAGGAGCATCTCTACCAGAAGGGAGGAGGAAGCCCTCGAGACTTCGAAGGGGCGTTGGTCGACTATCTTCGTCATCTCAAGCTCAAGGGGCACGAACTGCTCGCCTATCTCGTATGTCGCTATTGCGTCCTCCCTCGAATAGCATGCAAGCTCTCCCCTCAGGCACGGATCGTCCCAGTACCTCCATATCTGAGAGCCCTCGATGTCCTTCTTGTCCTTTCCCATATACTCCTTGTACACGGTCTCAAGCTTGTACCTTGAGATGTTTACCGTCTTTTTCACGATCGGGAACAGGTCGATATGCACCATTCCCGGTATCTCGGCTGTATTGGTGTTGCCCCTCCCCTTGATCTTCATATCGTTTACAAATCTGTGGGATATGGCCAGGATCTCGCATCTCTTCAGGATGTAAGGAAGATCAAAGTTGTCCCCGTTGTATGTGACTATTATCTGCGGGGATGACGCATCAAGAAACTCAAAGAATGACTGTATCATGGCCTTCTCATTCTTTAGCACCTTGGAATCGGGGCACTCCTGCCAGGTGAAGACATGGGAGCCCTCGCTGTCCGCTGCAGAGATCATGATGATGGGATTCTTTTTTGGGTCTGGCATTCCGGAGTGTTCGCAGTATGTCTCTATGTCCAGGCTCATCACCTTGAGGGTCTCAGGCTTGCCTTTTGATGGGCTGAAGGACAACAGGTACTCCTTTCCATCCCTTGTTTCCGTCTCCATGTCAAGGGGGCTCAATAATGGCATCCCCTTGTCCATCAGGTATCTTCTTGTGTATATGATGTCATATTCGAATATATCTGCATATTTAGCTATCTCATCCCGTATCTCTGGCACGTGAAAAGGATATTGTAAATATATCTTGAGCGCTTTTTTCCTCTCTTTCCCATACTTTCTTTCGACCTTCTCAATTTCCTTTGCCTTTACTATGCTCTCCTTGTTTACAATGACGATGTCCATGATGGACTTCTCGGCATCATCTACCTTGGGAAAGGCGTATATATAAGGGGAATGCGAATCGTCGTATATCGTCCTACATTCGTCGCCATCCTTCACGAACAGCCTAACCGTCGTCGTTTCGTTCATGGCAACATAATCGCAGTCAAAGATTATCATTAGATAGCTATTTAAATTTGATATTTAAAGATATATTGGGGATTTCATGAAGTTGGAATTTTTAGGGCATTCCTGCTTTCTCATACAAAGTGAAAAGAGGATATTGATAGATCCCTTCATATCTGGCAATCCTGCCGCCAGCAGAACTAAGGAAGACCTCAAGGACATAGACATGGTCCTTGTGACGCATGGGCACGGAGACCATCTCGGAGATGCCTTTGAGATAGCGAAGGCCAACAATGCGACGTTGGTGGCAATGTACGAGATCGCCAATTACTCTAAGAAGAAGGGGGTCCTGAAGGCAGAGCCGATGAACATCGGAGGTACAATTGTTGTCGATGGCATCGAAATCACAATGACCAATGCCACTCACTCATCGGATTTCGAGGGAGGGGTTGGGCACGCCTCGGGATTTATAATAAGATTGCCTGACCATACGGTCTACCATGCCGGGGATACAGGCGTTTTCTATGACATGAAGCTCATCAGCGAGATCTACAGGCCC
>JAFGGT010000097.1 GCA_016930445.1 Candidatus Methanofastidiosia archaeon
CGGCACCTCATGTAGCCATCTGCAATTTTAGATAAAAAAGGAATATGATAATTAGGTCCATGATGGGCTAGAGGTACATCTCATCGCCCTTCTTTACCTCTTCGCCACCCATCTTTATGACATAATCGGCAGCGTTCTGCAAAGCGACCGAGAAGCCGGGATCTGCGCCGATGACGATCGTCTCCTTGCCATGCTCCTTTGCCTTTATTAGTATCGGCAGGAAATCTGCATCCCTCGTAGCCAAGGCTATTGTGTCCAGATTATCAAGGTATATGGCCTCCATCGCCTCGACACCGATCCTCACATCCGTGTCCCCCGTGACAATGACGACCTCGAATCCCTGATTCGATATGGCCTCGATAAGGCCTTGGGAGGCGAATTGATTCAAGAACACCTTAGCAAGCCTTATGTCGCCAAGGTCGTCCAATATCTTCCTGACATCCTCAAGGTCTATCGCAAATTCCTTCCTAAGGATATTCGGACCATCCACAAGGAGGCCTATCTTCTTCTCTGGTCTCACTTCTTTCTTGCGAATGGAGCCCACATAACGGGTAATTCCCTTGCCCGCACTCTTAATATTTGTAAAATTAGGCAACTAATCACCGATGTAATAGATGTAATATTATTAAATCTCTCGAGAAATATAAATACTTATCTAGGGATGTTGCATAACATTGCACCATTGGTCAATCTTATGCGTTATCCTATTGTATAAATAATTTAATGAAATTGTATAAGAATATAATATATATCTTCTAAAAAGACAAATGCTGTCTTTCAAGCTCTGCGTAGAATATGTCTGCTATGTGCTCCAGATTGACGACATCCTCCCTATTGTAGGATATCAGCCTATGAAGTGCGTCCTCGTTCCCATGCCGCTCATAGTCGTTCCATAGGTATACCGCATCGAGGCCGCTTAGGCCAACGGCATCTTCCGCCCTTTCTATGCCCAACTGGCATTCGATCCTTTTCAGGCCCCCATGGTAGCCGATCATCTTGCCGGCGAAACAGAGGTCGTAATGGACCTGTGGAAGCCTCACGCCGAACTCATGTTCTAAGACTGGCACGTCGAATCCCCTGCCATAGAAGGTGACGAGCATCTTCTTTCCGTCCACAAGCTCCTCGATGGATTCCTTGCTAAGGTCCTTTCCGCGGATGAGCACGTTGAACTCGTTCCCATCGTATGCGCCGACTACGGTCGTCCTATTGCCGTTGAAGTTCCCTGTCGTCTCGATGTCCAGATAGACCGCGCTGTCCCGGAATCTCTCGAAAAGCCTCCAGTGATGCCTGCAGGGAAGGAGGGAACCGAAGAATGCATCGTTCCTGCACTCTATGTTGGCGATCGCCTTTCTCAATACGAGGTCATGGACCGACTTGCGTTCCCGGGAGACCCTCGGTATCTGGTCCTCGCCAATGTAGTCCTCCCAATCGTTTATCCCCATCTGCCACAAGTGCCTCTCTGTCATTTCACCTATGCCATCAAGAAAGATGAAGCTCCTCCTTATCATGATGGAACATCTATGGCAATCATTAAAATCGTTTTGGTGCCGGCCCGGTATGCTCCATATTTACGGGAACATGATTTTATTGCGCTTTATCGAAAATCCCCGGGGGCTAGGATAATGCACGCTCTATCTGCCTTACCCAGCTCGATGAATAGATCTCCTCGATCGAGTCCATCAACCGCTCGTCCCCTTCCATTCTGGAAACAGATCCCCTCAATCTGTCGGCATAGGCGGCCTCTAGTGAAGGCATTTGATCTGTAACGCATTCAACGACCCGATGTTCCTCTTGCCAGGCTTTGAAATCAAGGCCCATAAGGTGCCATTGTGAGATGTCGATGATGCCATGCTTACCATCGAAGAGGAACTTATCGTAGATAGATGAATCGAGCAGCCTTAAAAGCGCTGAATACTCCCTATCCAGTTCCAGATGCCCGTTCCTTGTTAGCGAGGCGGAGAACAGAAGAAGATTAGAGAGCTTTCCATAGAAATCCTTCACATCCTCGCTTAGCTCGATCATCGGAAGTTCTCTGATCTCATACGGTTTAACATTGTAAGTGTGCGAATAGATCGAGAAATACCAATTGAAAAGTGTGCTGTTGAGAAGTGCGAGCAAGGTCCTGTGGACCCTATCGTCGGCAGTATCGACCATTATGGTCCTTACACCGTTCGTGAGGATGTTGTTACCATAGTGAAGGGTGAAGTGAAGCTTCCGCCTCTCCCCTCTGTTCGCCATTTGTCTCCCTATGATCTTTGGGCCTATGTCCATCAGCTCCCCCACGTTCCTTGCGCCCATGATGGGTACCTTAAGCCTCCTTTTCCTGAACGCTCCGATATCCTTTATCCATCTCTTCTTCCCATCCTTTGGGGAGAGGTCCAGATACCAGTCCTTTATGTGATTCGATGCTATCAGCAGGTCCCCCGTGGGCTCTGATGAGAGGAAGTCCCTATCAACGCTCTCGTCAAGCTTGCCGACAAATATATGCAAACTGGCACCATCTGCCTTGTCGCCAAGCCTCTTGAACCCCCTAAGCTTTGAGAATATCTCCCTCTCAAGAGGGATCGATGAAAATGTCGGGATCCTCAATAGCCTCGAATGCCCGGCTATCTCATCCATTCTCAAGAGATAGGATAAGTTGTCGGACTGCCTGCCAAAGCCATCGGCAGGCATATTTGGGTAAATGAGCGTTCCCTTGTCTTCCCGGTCCCTAGGTTTCATCCCTACTGAGAATATGGAGACCTCGTAGTTCACGCTTTCCTGGAAAAGCTTCCTTGTTGATTCGAGAGGAAAGTACATGACACTGCGAACATCATGGCTGAAAAGCTCCTCTCTAAGGGGGAAGCTATCCTTGTCCCCCCAGAACATGGCAGGGATGACCATGGAGAAATAGCTTTCGGGATGCATCAGCCCTAGGCATCTCTCAATAAATAACTTATAAATGTCGATGTTGGTGCCGGTCAATCGGTACAAATGCTTGTACATCTTGGATAGCTCGACCTTCCTCTTCTTAGGAATGCCCATGTTCTTTATCTTCCCATATGGGGGGTTGCCGACTATGATATCGAATCCCCCGCTAGCTATGCCCGAGAATTCAACAGGCCAATGAAAGAGGCCATCGATGGCCTCAAGGCCCTTTATCCCAGCCTCGTTCAGCATCTCATGGAAGGCATTGTCCAAAATGGAGCTTGAAAGTTCGTCTATGCGCGAGATCAGCCCCTCTATACCGGAGGTCTTGCCTATACTGATGTTTGCCAGGACGTTCACAAGATGCGCCTTGAGCCTGAGGAGCGCGCCAAGGCCTCCATCTTCAAGTGATTCCATGTCAAATGGTGCATATTCGCCTTCTTCAAGAGCCTTGGCCATTGATGGCATGATGGCAATGCCTTCAATGTCGATGTATGTGGTGCTCGCGGCGTCCGAATCTGTGAATCCCAGCAACGCATCCCCCTTCTCGATGTTGAGGTCGACAGAATCCCCTTCCGGCATGCATCCATCCTCATAGAGCATCATGAGAAGCCTGGCCTTGCAGAGCTTGATGGCGCCTGCCGATATGTCCACCCCAAACAAGTTGTTCTGTACTATATGCGACCTTATTGAGGCATTCCTGTAGACTTCCTCACGCGAGAGGGCATCCACGCCGATGATGGCCCCTGTACTTGGAATCAAGGTCGCATAGATGTCCATCATCGCCCTAAAGGCAGATTCCAGAAAATGACCGCAACCACATGCCGGATCCAATATTCTTATCCTTTTCATGACCTCGAGCGCGAATGAAGGGTCGTACTGAATATGTTCGCCACCAATGTAATCCTCGAGGGAATCGTAACGCGAGCAATACCTTTTATTGATCATATCCAAGAGGAACGCGCTTATGGCATTCCTGCATATCATGGAAGTGACCTGCTCTGGTGTGTAGTACTGCCCGCGCTCCTTCTTTTTGTCGTAGGCAATCAATCTCTCGAACAGACCCCCCATCATGAATCCATCATGGCCATCCATAAGATCGGCATGGCCAACTGCGATATCCAGTAGCTGGACGGTCAACTCATTTTTC
>JAFGGT010000020.1 GCA_016930445.1 Candidatus Methanofastidiosia archaeon
AGGGGCGCTTTCACAAAAACGTCAACCTAAAGTTGCATATAGAGAGGACGCCATAAGTGAATATGACTATAAGAAGACGGAAAACTTAGGACCTGAGGAGCCCATAACAGAGGAGTATGAATCTGAAGGCCCAGAAGCCCTAAAGGCGTTCCAGACCCCGCCTCAGAGCCGCAGGGACACCTACAAGTGGCCATTCCCAGTCACAATCTATGTTTTCTACAAGAGCTTTAGCGAACTGCCAAGGAATCTTGAGCTCCTAAGGGCCAATCCCGACTATCAGGTGCATTACTATGGCATTTATGAGGAAGATAAATATTTGAACTTCTATCTGGGCCATTACAAGGACCATATAGAGACCCCTGTCATTGTTGTAAATGGCCAGGTGTACCTGGGCCCCATCGAGGACAACAACGAGATACTACATTTCGTTGAGGAAGTGCAAAGTACCTATGAGGACATCTACATCTACTGCAATTGCAATGACTGCATATCGACATGCGACAGCGAGCTCTTTAGAAAGGCAATAGGGAATCTGGTGCTCTCCAAGGGGGAACAGTACCCTCTGAGGATGTTCAAAGTCCACTCCCCTGGTGCCATCCTGTCGCTGTGCCCCCCGGGTTCCATCTATGCACTGTATGGCGAAAGTCGACAGGACGAGCACAAGTTAAGCGAGCATATAAGGTATAGGGCCAGGGATTACGCTGATAAGGAGCTCCAGTCATTTAAAGGCATACCGGTGACAACGATAGAGCTATACCTCAAGAAGGACAATGACCTCTCCAATGAGCTATTGAACGTGATCTCATGTGCTTCCTACTACTCAGGTGGCAAGCTCAGATTCACCATAACCGAATGGAACAAGGACATTCCCTCCATCAACATCAACGGCAACGAAATTCCAGAGCATTACTACCCAACTTCCTATTACACTCTTCTGACCATGATTAAGAAATACAGCAAAATATGACCGATATAAAACATTTTGTCAAATATGGCAAACCTTATAAACTTGACCCACTATTCTTTTTTGGCGTAGAATTATGAAAAAGAGAAAGGTCATCATCCTGGGGGCTGCAGGTAGGGACTTTCATAACTTCAATGTATTCTTTAGGGACAATCCCAACTATGATGTCGTTGCCTTCACTGCGGCGCAGATACCGGACATCGAGAACAGGTCGTATCCCCGGGAGCTTTCCGGCAAGCTCTATCCAGAAGGGATAGGGATACATCCTGAAGAGGAGATGGAGGAGCTCGTAAGGCGATTCGATGCGGACGAGGTCGTTATGGCATATTCCGACCTTCCCTATGAAAGGGTGATGAAGCTTGGGTCGAGGGCACTTGCGGCCGGGGCAGATTTCAAGCTCATGGGGCCAAGATCGACCATGATCGCCCCACATAAACCCCTGATCTCAGTATGTGCCTCCAGAACGGGCAGTGGCAAGAGCCAGGTATCCAGAAAGATCGCAGCGATATTGAAAAAGAGGGGCCTCAAGGTCGTTGCAATTAGGCACCCCATGCCCTATGGGGTCCTCAACAGGCAGGCATGCCAGAGATTTGAGACCTATAAGGACCTGGACAAACAAAACTGCACCATAGAGGAACGGGAAGAATATGAACCCCACATCGACATGGGCACCATAGTTTATGCCGGCGTGGACTATGAGCTAATTCTCAAAGAGGCTGAAAAGGAGGCGGACATCATCATATGGGATGGTGGCAACAATGATTTCTCCTTCTATCGTTCGGACCTTAACATAGTCGTAGTGGACCCCCTTAGGTCTGGTAACGAGCTGACATACTATCCTGGCGAAACGAATGTCAGGATGGCGGACGTCTGCATCATAAACAAGATAGACACGGCTTCAGGCGACGAGGTGTTCAGGGTCATGAACAACGTCATTAATCTTAATCCCCGGGTCACCATCGTGGAGGCTGCCTCCCCCATATCGGTCGAGCATCCCGAGCTAATAAGGGGCAGAAGGGTGCTCGTTGTCGAGGATGGCCCTACCATGACCCATGGCGACATGAAGTATGGGGCAGGTTACATTGTTGCCAGGAAATATGGGGCCGCGTCCATTGTTGACCCCAGGCCATATCTTGTGGGTTCCCTCAAGGAGACGTTCGATAAGTATCCTAACATAGGCACCGTGCTGCCTGCCATGGGTTATGGGGAAGAGCAGGTTAAGGACCTGCAAGAGACCATTGATAACGTTGACTGTGACACAGTGGTCGTCGGCACTCCGATAGACCTGACAAGGGTGATGCGGATCAAGAAACCATACGTCAGGACCCATTATAGATTAGAAGAGATCGGGGACGTGGACCTTGAGTCGATCATTGGGGAATTTCTGAAAAAACTTAAGATGGGAGAATGATTTATTCCCCCGACTGGGCGGGTTGGTCCGAGATCTTTAGCGGTAGTGGGCTTGGAAGTCCCAGTTCCCTTGCCAAGGACATCGTGATCAACATGCTGCGTTGTGTCATCTGTGTCAGGACCTCAGCAGAAACATCCTTTGGAAGGCCCCTGTTGCTCTTCCAATTGTTCATTATCTCTTTCTTGGCCTCATCGTTGGCCTGATATATTATTGAACCGTCTATCCTAATGTTGCCCAGGGCTGGATCGTAGTTGGTAAAGTATTCGAACGATACCTCCAAAACGTTCATCTTCCCCGTCCCGCTGTTCATCTGTGATTCTGAAAGAGAGAGGATCCTCGGAGAGGAACCTATCCTCAATGACCCATCGAGCTTGGCTTGTTCATTCCTTGATCCTTCAATTTTATTGATTTTAATACCTACAACTGCCATTATTTCACCTATTCGATGTAAATTTCCCTAAACTATTTAAATATAGCGGTATCGCTATTTCTTCCATGCTACTTTTCTACGCCTATTCTATTGTTTTAGCGGAGAAATGGGCAGCGATAAAGCTTTTTACTTAACTCGCGTTCTATATTTCAGGTATATCTATGTATGAGACATTGAGGGATCTTTCTTCCGCTTTGGGTGTGACGGGCCACGAGAAGGAGGCAAGGGATGCGATAATGCGCTCTGGCAGATTCTCAGACTGCCATGTGGACAATCTCGGCAACCTCCTGTGCTTTGGAGATCATAAAGATGGGGCACCCACACTGCTCTTGGACACCCATATGGACGAAGTAGGTTTCATGGTGAGGTATATTGATGACGATGGAATGATATATGTGGAACCACTGGGACATCTGGACCCTCGATGCATGATAGGAAATAGGCTCATCATCAGGGGGCGAGAAGATATCGAAGGCATAGTGAGCAACATCCCGCCGCATCTGTCCAAGGAGAACAAGGTTCCAAAGATCTCTGAAATACCAATTGACACAGGGCTTTCGAAAAGCGAATTGGAGGGGCTCGTGGAGATAGGCTCTCCTGTGGGATTCTGTGGGCCGCTCATAAGGCTGGGCAAGAACAAGGTGTCTGGTAAGGCCCTTGACAATAGGGTTGGATGCCTTGTTGCATGCGAGGTGTCAAAGAGGGTCTGCAGCGACGGCTGCAACATCATTTACCTTTTCTCATCACAAGAAGAGGTTGGGACACGTGGTGCAATATCTGCCTTAAAGAGGCATTTGCCTGACATGTCCATTTGTATCGATGCCACCCAGGGCGACATGCATTTCATAAGGTCCCCCATCACCAGGGAGCTTGGAAGCGGCACGATAATTGGGACGGGGCCGAACGTGGACAGGAAGATATTCGATAGATTGGTATCCCTTTCAAGAAGGGAGGGTATTCCCTTCACAACGAAGGCATATGCAAATCCTTCGCCCACAAATCTCAGGTCCATCCAACTTGCTGGGCCGGGTGTGCCATCAGGGCTCCTAGGAATACCTCTCAGGTACATGCACACACCTACGGAGATTGTCGACCTGAGGGATGTCGAGGCCACAATTAGGCTGATGATGTCCTTTATCGATGACATCGATGACATCATCGAGGGGGGATTCTCGTGTTATTGAAACACCTCTCTGAGCTAAGGGGCATCTCCGGGCAGGAAAAAGAGGTAAAATCCTTCATAAACGATGAGATAGAGGGGCATTGTGACAAGATCTGGACCGATCATCTAGGCAACCTCTATGCAAGGACGAACGGGCGCTCAGATGTTGATATAGGGCTTTTTGCGCACATGGACGAAGTAGGATTCATGGTCACAGGGATAGATGGGCACCTTCTTAATTTTGACGCCGTGGGCGGAATAAACGAGGAGGTCATGCCGGGCACTGTCTTGGAAGTGGGTGATGAAAGGGTCCCAGGGGTCATTGGATGCCCCCCCATACACCTGCAAAAGAAGGAAGAGGCAGAAAAAAAGATACCTATCGATGACCTTAGGATCGATATCGGCGATGTCAATGATGGCATCCAGATAGGGGATGCGGCAACTTTTGACACAAGGTACAAGGAAAGAAGGGGATTGGCGCTGGGGAAGGCGTTCGATGACCGCATCGGTTGCTATTGCCTGATAGAGGCCATAAAGGCGGATCTCGATGTGTCCTGCACTTACGTTTTCACTACCCAGGAGGAAGTTGGGATTAGAGGGTCGCAGGTCGCTTCTAACAATTTGAGCTGCGAGTATGCTATCGCATGTGAAGGCACATTCTCGCTCGACCAGCCCGGCGTGCCCAAGGAGGACAAGGTCCAGGCCATGGGGGGTGGGCCTGTGATAACAATCACTGACAGGAGCGTGATCACGGATGCGAGGTTGCGCGGGACTATAATCAAGGCTGCCGAAAGTTGTGGAATGCCTTACCAATTGAAAAGGCCGTTCACGGGAGGGACGGATGCCGGCATGGTCCATCTCTCAGGGATGGGGGTACCAAGCTGTGTCATATCGACTTCATGCAAATTCATTCATTCACCGTGTGCCATGGCCAGCCTGGAGGATATAAAAAACTCCAGACGCCTTCTCATTGAGTCGATATTGAGCGTCTCAGGGGGATTATGATGGAAGTACTATTGGAAAAGCTTTGTATGTCGAGGGCGGTCTCTGGCCTAGAGGAAGATGTGGCGGGGATCGTAAGCAAGGAACTTGCGCCATATGTGGACGAGGTCTACTATGATAATCTTGGCAATCTCATAATGAAGAAGGACGGCACAGGCCCCGGGCCCCGGATCCTCATTGCTGCGCACATGGACGAGATCGGGGGGATGGTGAAGTACATAGACGACGAGGGATTCATCTACTTCATAGAGGTGGGCTCCCATGACCCGGCAATGCTACTGGGCAGCAGGGTGGCGTTCGAGAGGAACGTCCTTGGTATAGTGAGCAGGAAGACCAAGGGCAATGAGCTGAAGATAGGCGACCTCTACATTGACATCGGTGCCAAGGGGAAGGATGAAGTGGAAATGCTTGGGATCCGGCAAGGGTCTGTCTTTTCCAGGGCCCCTTCATACCAGAGGCTGGCTGGAACTAGGAGGGTATCCAAGTCCTTCGACAACAGGGCGGGCGTTTGCGTGATGGCAGAGGTCTTAAAGAGGCTTGACAACTTCAATGGGCACCTGATGGCCGTTGCCACATGCCAGGAAGAGGTCGGCACAAGGGGGTCAAAAGTGCTCTCCAATTACGCCGAGGCCGACATTGCAATTGTCCTTGATGTCACCTTTGCCGTGGATACGCCGCAGAGGGTCTCGCCAAAGGACATCAACACTTTCTTGGGAAAGGGGCCGGCGATAACCCTCAAGGACGACCACTTCATGATGAGCCCTAAGATGAGGAGATTCGTAGAGGGCGTTGCAAAGGGGAGGGGCCTGCCCCTGCAGTATGACATATCCCCCGGAGGGACGGATGCCGGGCCTATCTATTTGTCAAAGAACGGCATTCCGACTGTCGCAATGCTTGTGCCTCTGCGCTACATGCACACAGGCAATGAAATAATAGACCTCGATGATCTCGAGAACTGCGTCAGATTGCTAATAGGCATTATCGAAAACGCTGAGAAGCAGGGGTCATCGGGGCCCTAGAACTTTTCCCCTGCCGAAAAGCCCTCTTCAAGACGTGAATTGGCAGATGGGCCAAAAGGAAATGTATTTCTCTAAAAGGTCTATAATTAATGCCCCATACTGCAAAACAAATTTATAATGGCAAGGGAATTTAGAATCATGAAAATATATCCTAGATTCAAGCTATGGCTTGAGAACGAGGAAGGCCAATTCCTTCTCGGCGAAGGCACTTTCAAACTTCTCGAGGACATCGGTTTGACAGGTTCGCTCTCAGAAGCCGCCAAGAAGAGCAGCATATCCTATGCCCATGCATGGAAAAAGATTAGGAAGGTCGAAAAGATGATGGGCAAATCCCTGTTGGTCAAATCCAGGGGCGGGGTAGGAGGAGGTCATTCAACACTGACGGATGATGGCAGAGCGCTCTTGGAAAGATTCACTGACACGAAGAGGATAATAAATGAGTCACT
>JAFGGT010000021.1 GCA_016930445.1 Candidatus Methanofastidiosia archaeon
AAGTGCCATAAAGAGATTAGAGGCACAGTTACAGATATACAGAAAAAGGCTCGACGAACTCAAGTGATCTCGACCTTTCCTTTTTTAAATAAACAAACCGAAAAATATTTATAATTTGTAATTTCCTTTTCACTGATTAAAATGGACGTGAGTAGCGCTGCTGGTGAATGTCTTTTGTTGCTATTGCTATGAATCCTACTTCATTAAGTCCAATTCTAATTCTAACTCGATAACGATGGTGGTCAGATGACGCTAGATTATAATGCTATTGAAGAGAAGTGGCAATCAAGGTGGGAAGAAAACAGGATTTTTGAGGCCGATCCTGATGAAAGAGAGAAGTTCTTCCTAAATATCCCTTACCCTTACATGAACGGATTCCTCCATATCGGAAGGCTATACACATACCTGAGGGGCGAAGTGCTATCAAGGTACAAGAGAATGAAAGGGTACAACGTACTTTTTCCGTTCGCTTTCCATTGTACAGGTAGCCCAATAGTGAACGCTGCAAGGAGGATAGCCGACGGGGAGGAGAAGCAGATAAGGATCCTCAAGAACATGGGGGTATCTGAGGAGCTCATCGGCAAGTTCGCCGACCCTGAGTATTGGACGGAATTCTTCCCGGAAATGACCAAGGTCCATCTAAGGCAGATAGGGGCCACCATAGACTGGAGAAGGTCCTTCATCACCACCTCGCTCAATCCACATTATGACAGGTTCATATCCTGGCAGTTCAGAAAGCTCAAGGAGGACGGATTTGTCATCAAGGGCGCCCATCCCGTCATATGGTGCTCCAAATGCCAAAACGCAGTAAGCGACCATAGCAGGCTGGATGGGGAAGGGGAGATCCCGCAAGAGTTCACTCTACTCAAGTTCAGGCATGGAAATGACTTCATCATCGCAGCGACACTTAGGCCAGAGACGGTTTATGGGCAGACAAACCTATGGGTAGACCCAGATGAGACATATGTCAGGGCCAGTGTGAACCAGGAGGTGTGGATAGTCTCGCTCCAATGCGCCCAAAAGCTCGCCGACCAGGAAAAGGACGTTCATATCCTTGAGAACATCAAAGGCATAGAGCTGATAGGCAATAGCGCCGTCGCCCCAGTGATAAAGAGGGCCATACCTATACTGCCATCGAAGTTCTGCGACCCCAACAAGGGCACTGGCATAGTCACAAGCGTTCCCTCTGACGCCCCAGATGATTGGATGGGGCTCTTTGACCTTAAGAACGATGCATCCCTCAGGGAGAAGTACGGGCTTTGCATCGATGATGTGCAATGCATAGAACCAATAGCCATAATTGACTCCAAGGGCTGGGGCGAGTACCCAGCAGTTGAGATATGCAAGAAGATGAACATCAGGGATCAGCATGACAGGGAAAAGCTGACCAAGGCAAAGAAGGAGATCTACAAGTCAGGATTCTACACCGGCGTCATGAACAAGAACTGCGGCGAGTACTCTGGGCTAAAGGTCGAGGAGGCCAAGGACAAGATCAAGGCCATGATGATGGAGGAAAAGGAAGCAGACATCATGTTCGAGCCATCCGGAAAGGTGACCTGCAGGTGCCTTACAGACTGCACGGTGAAGATAGTAAGGGACCAGTACTTCCTCGCATACGGGGACCCTGAATGGAAGAGGCTCGCACACGAGGCTCTGGACAACATGAGATTCTATCCTGAGGTCATCAGGAAACAGTTCGATTACGTTGTAGACTGGCTGAACAACTGGGCATGCACAAGGAAGGTCGGCCTTGGCACCAAGCTGCCATGGGATGAGAACTGGATGATAGAGTCCCTTTCGGATTCGACCATCTACATGGCCTACTATACCATCTCTCACATGATCACCAAAATAGAACCGGAAATGATTGATGACAGTCTTTTCGATTACATATTCCTAGGTAAGGGCAACCCTGAAGAGATATCGGAGAGGATCGGCAAGGACCTTGAATTCACCACCAGTATGAGAAAGGAGTTCCTATATTGGTATCCATTTGACATAAGGTCATCTGGAAAGGACCTGATCCAGAATCACCTGACATTCTGCCTGTTCAATCACGTGGCAATATTCCCCAAGGAACTATGGCCCAAAGGATTCGGCGTCAACGGATGGCTGATGATAGACAAGGAGAAGATGAGCTCATCCAAAGGCAATGTCTTCACCGCTGATGACATGCACGGGAAATACGGGGCCGATGTCACAAGATTCGCCCTTATGTACAGCGGGGAAGGAATAGACGACCCCAACTGGGAGACCAACTTTGTCGAGACCATGGGCGACAAGCTCGAGCAGTGGTACAATTTTGCCCTCGAGAACTATGGCAAGGGCAACGAGGAGGTCCATTACATAGACAGATGGTTCGATTCCATGGTGCTGAGCATCCTAAAGGAGGTCAACTCCCTCTATGAGGAGATGATGTTCCGTTCAGCCATACAGAGGGGCTACTTCGACATGCAGCGCGCCCTCAAATGGTACCTGAAGAGGACTTCCGCCCCGAACAGGGCCGTAATGGACAGGTTCATTGAGGTCCAGACGAAGATACTCTCGCCTTTCTGCCCCCACGTTGCCGAAGAGATATGGGAAGCCATCGGCAAGGAAGGATTCATATCCACCTCGGCATGGCCGGAACCGTGGAAGGAGGCCGATGAGAGCATGCTTCAGTCTGAAGAGCACCTTAAGAGCGCGATAGACGATATCAGGGAGATACTAAAGGTGGCCAGGATAGAGAATCCCAAGAACATCTACATCTATACGACTCCAGAGTGGAAGTGGAAGGTGGTCAAGGTAGCTTCCGAGGAGAAGGAATTCAAGACCGCGATGCCCAAGCTCATGGCCGATGAGGAGATGAGGAGCCTTGGCAAGAAGGTCTCCAAGTTCCTGACGACCGCGATCAAGGACAGGATCTTTGTGGAAAGGGTCGACGAGAGGGGGATACTGAACGAGGCGAGGGGCTTCATCTCGCAGGAGACGGGGGCCGATATCCATATCGACGAGCCATATGACCCAGAGAACAAGGCAGACAACGCAGTCCCTGGCAGGGTCGCCATCTACATAGAATGAGCGCATGGTGAATATATGCGCCTTTTTGTGCCACACCTTGCCACAATATTTTTTAATTTTTTAAATTCTATTTACTCACATGTATGATGTTATTATCATTGGCGGAGGGCCTGGCGGCATAACTGCCGCACTTTACGCTATCAGATCGAATCTCAAAACGCTTCTACTTGAAGGTCAGTTCCTTGGCGGGAACGCTTCCTATGCAGACATGATAGAGAACTTCCCAGGGTTCCCGGATGGAGTAAAGGGATTTGACCTCACACAGAAAATGGAGCTTCAGGTCAGCAACATGGGTGTTGAGATAAAATATGGCGAGGTCACCAAGATAGATTTTGATGCAATGAGGGTATTCACTGACCATGAGGAGTTCGAGACCAAGACCATAATACTCGCGATGGGGCTGAAGCACAAGGAGCTTGGCATCCCTAGCGAGGAGCACTTCAAGGGAAAGGGAGTGGTATACTGCACCGTCTGTGACGGACCTCTTTATGCGAACAGGAGCACGGTCGTGGCAGGTGTGGGCCTCCCTGGCATAACTTCCGCTCTCTTTCTGGACAAGATAGCCAAGAGCGTGGTGCTCGTCACGCCGGCAAAGGACATCAAATCCAAGGAGACCATATACATTGACAGGTTGGGCAAGAGCAATGTGGAGGTCATCACCAATTCGAAAGTGATAGACCTCAAGGGGAATGAAAGGCTTGAGAAGGTCATCATCGAGGACAACGCAACTGGCGAGAGAAGGGAACTCGATGCTGAAGGCCTCTTCGTGAACATCGGCAAGGTCCCGAACACGGCGTTCCTAGAAGGGACGGGCATCGAGCTGAACAAGGGCGGCTTCATAAAAGTGAACGATAAGCAGATGACATCGATAAATGGCGTCTATGCCGTTGGAGATGTTACTAGCGAGCCTTACAAACAGATATCTACGGCAGTGGGAGATGGATGCAAGGCTGCCCTCAACATCTCCAAGTTGCTCGGCGCAAGGTGATCTCATGAGGCACAAGGCATTATTATTGACCATATTGCTATCGATATCGCTGCTTTCCGGTTGCATCAGCGGTGGAGGTGGCAATGTTTCCACGGCGCCGCCGACAACGCCAAGCACTGAACCCCCGCCGACGACAACACCTGTTCCCACGACAGAGGCCCCGACTACGGCGCCACCTGCAACACAGCCCCCAGCCGAAGTTGACCCTCCCAAGGCACACGGTTTGGTCGAATGGATGTACTATGACGAGGCGATGGAAAACCTCATGGATGACGGAAAGCCTATACTGGTGTATTTTTGGGGCGTTGATTGCCCGTTCTGCGATGCCATGGACGAGAACACGTTCTCCGACCCCGAAGTAGTGGAGTACATTACCCAGAACTTCAATCCCATAGAGGTGAACATCTACACATTCAAACCAATATCCCAGCTGGACCCATCAATATCTGGGGCATCCCTCGCACAGGTCTATAGATTGAGTGGCGTGCCTGCTTACACATTCATAAACTATGAGTTGGAGATAAGGCTGCCATTAGCAATGTATCTGGATTCCGAACAGATGATGATCTTTTTGACCTTCGTGGCTGAGGAGATCTACAGGGAAATGAGCCTCAGCGCTTACATCAGGCAGGTCCAGGGCCAGGATTGAAAAGCCTTTTAAATAACATGGATTATCTATCCATATGGCCAAAATATACCTGCTGAGGCATGCTAGGGTCGATGCAAACATGCAGAACAGGTTGTGTGGTTGGTCTGACCCTGAAACCTCTCTCAAAGGTCTGAAGGAGCTCAGGTCTTTAATGCTCCCCAAAGCCGATATAACGTTTTGCTCCCCAATGTCAAGATGCAGGGCCACAGCGGATGCCCTAGGCATAAGGAAGTATACGATATCGGAGCTCCTGAAGGAGGTCAACTTCGGTGCATGGGAGATGCAAAGCTTCGATGAGCTATACAAGAAGTGCCCTGAAAGCGTTGAGACGTATCTGAGCTCACCATATGAGTTCAGGTTCCCCGAGGGGGAATCGATCGATGATGTGAGGGAAAGGGTCAAGTCATTTATAAGCGAAGTATTGGAGCCGCATCTGCAAAACGGGAAGGATATCCTTATAATAGGCCATTCAGGCTCCCTGAGGTTGCTTCTTATGGAGCTTATGGGACTTGATATGGCGTTCTTTTGGAAGATTGGAATAGAACCTGCGGCATTGACGGCGATGAGGTACCAAACGGAATCCAGCGGATTGCATTTCTTTTTGGAGAGAATGAACTGCCAGAGGTGATATGATGGAACAGAAGCTTTACGATTATCTGAAAATGATAGAGGAAGTAGACAGATCAAGGCTAAACGAACTGCAAGATAGGATGAACAAGTTGACAAAACCCAAGGGTTCTTTGGGCAGACTGGAGGAATTGGCACTTCAGCTTTGCATGATCACTGGAAAGCAGAGGCCCCTTTTGGAGAACAGGGAAGTATTCGTGATGGCAGGCGACAGCGGAATTGTGGAGGAAGGCGTGAGCGCCTACCCACAGGATGTCACTCCCCAGATGATATACAACTTCCTCAATGGTGGCGCCGCGATAAACGCGATAGCGCGCACTACTGGATTCGAGGTAAACGTCATCGATGTCGGCGTGGCCAGAAAGATAGGATCGGACAACCCGAGATTCTTTGACAGGAAGATAGCCGAAGGCACGAAGAACTTCAAGAAGGAGAGGGCGATGTCCATCGATCAGGCAGTTGGATCCATCGTCACAGGCATAGAAGTAGTGATCCAGAGGAACGCCGAGAGGAGATTGGACCTGATAGCCACAGGCGATATGGGGATAGGGAACACCACCCCGTCCAGCGCTGTCGTGTCAGCGATCACCAAAGTGCCCGTTGAGAATGTGACCGGATACGGTACGGGCATAGACGACCAAGGATTCGTGAGGAAGGTAAAGGCCATAGAAGACGGTCTGAGGCTGCATGAACCCGATCAGAATGATGCACTGGACGTGCTCAGCAAGGTCGGTAGCTTTGAGATAGGTGCAATAGCCGGAACGATACTCGCAGCATCGATATTGAGGATACCTGTCATAGTCGACGGCTTCATATCGCAGGCCGGAGCCCTGATAGCCTGCACCCTTGAGCCTAAGGCTGTTGATTACATCATAGCTTCGCATCAATCCTTCGAGAGAGGTTCCAGCGCGGTTTGGAGGCATTTGGGGTTGAGGCCTTACCTTTACCTTGACATGAGGTTGGGGGAGGGAACAGGGGCATTGTTGATGACAGGCCTCATAGAGGCTTCTATAAACGCCTTTAACGAGATGGCCACATTTGAAGACGCAGGGGTGTCCAACAGGGAATGAACGTCATAGTGTCATATCTCAGGCTCATTGTGGTCGCGATCCAGTTCCTGACAAGGATCCCGCTGTTCCCGAACATGAAGGTCACGGAAGAGGAATTGGGGAGATGCCTCGCCTTCTTTCCCTTGGTGGGATTGATGATAGCAATGATAATGTCATTTATCGTTTCTCTGGCCATCGAGTTCACTCCCTTCTCAAATTTCCTTATAGCTGCGCTGCTACTTC
Source organism: Candidatus Methanofastidiosia archaeon (assembly GCA_016930445.1). GTDB lineage: Archaea > Methanobacteriota_B > Thermococci > Methanofastidiosales > NM3 > JAFGGT01. The sequence continues at coordinate 6,617 of JAFGGT010000021.1, forward strand.
TGGTCGAGACGGCCATTACCGGGGCTTTCCACTGGGATGGCCTGGCAGACACCTTCGATGGGTTCTTTTCCACACATAAGAGCAGGGAAGAGATGTTGGAGATAATGCATGATAGCAGGATAGGCGTCATGGGGACCATCTCGATCGTGATGATAGCTCTTGTGCAGCTCGCTGCCCTAAGCGGACTTTTGTCGCTCTCCTTCAGAGACATAGTATTCATACTATCATCCGTGTACATGCTGAGCAAATGGGGATGCGTCTTCATATCCGTCACCTCGGCCTATGGGCGCAAGAAGGGCAAGGGGCTTGTGTTCCTTGAGCATTCGAGATGGCAGGCCTTGGCAATAGCCACTATGTCCATGATACCGCTCATGATAGTCGACCCCAGATTTTTCGTGCTTCTCATCTCTGAGATCGTCTTTGTGGCGATATGGAGGGCATACAGCCTCAGAAAGATCGGAGGGATCACAGGGGATGTCCTCGGAGCATCGGCAAGATTGTCAGAGACCATCATAATGCTCGTTTTCCTGGTATTGAATCAATATATATAAACTATAGAGAATTATGAATAACTGCCTTTTTTAATTTGTGCCAAATAGCTTAGGGCTATTTTGCACGTTATCGGTGTGCTCACACCGAT
>JAFGGT010000098.1 GCA_016930445.1 Candidatus Methanofastidiosia archaeon
GAGTAGACATCTATGATCCTTCCACCTATGAAAGGCCCGGTGGACCCGCCAAGCCCCCATGCAAGGCTGAAGAACCCCATATACCTTCCCCTCATGTCCTCCGGCGCGTTGTTCGCAACGAATGTCATCTGTATCGGAGCTATGATCATCTCAGCGAACGTGAACACGGACATGAAGAGGAGCATCATCCCAAAACCGGTGGCATTGAGGAGTACCAGGAAGGACATTGCATATATGAGCGACCCTACTGCAAGCATGCGGCTTATGTTCCGCTTCTCTATGTAGCTAGTTATCGACATCTGGAAGATGACGATGCTCCATCCGTTGAGGGCCCATATGTAGCCCAGCTCCCTGGTGTTTATTATATTCTGGCCGACCGCGTAGACCGGCAGGGTCGTGTTTGACTGGCTGTATAGCAGCTCTATCAGCACGCCTATCATCACGAATAGCACGAATCTCCTGTCGTAGAGCACCGTCCGATAGTCCTTGAAGGTGTTCAATATGCCCTTGGCCTTCTGCTCGACCTTGTCTATGTCGACCTTTGAGGGCAGTGTCTCCTTGAGAAGCATCAGCACGAGGAATCCGAAGGCGATGTTGCTTATGCCGCCGACTATGAACACTAGCTTGTAAGAGAGAGCTGCCAGCACGCCGCCTATCATGGCGCCCATCCCCCATCCAAGATTGCCTCCTATCCTCCAGAGCCCGAACGCCTCCGCTCTCCTCTCATGCGGGATGATGTCAGTGACCATCGCAGAAGACGCCGGCCAGAAGATCGATGCGACGACCCCGCTGACGACTATGAGGATGGCAAGAGTGGAAGTGCTGTCGACGAAGCCTATCCCGACCCATATGGCCCCCCTTAGGAACAGGCTCAGCTCCATGAGCCTTTTCCTTCCGAAGTGGTCCGCCAGCGCGCCTCCGATTATCTGTGAGAAGAACGACGATACGTCCGTGGCCATCCATATCAGCCCAAGCACCGTGAGCGATATGCCAAGGACCAGGTTGAAATATACCGAGAGGAATATGAAAACCATGCTCATCCCTAAGGAGGTTATCACATCGCCTGCAAATATCACCCACATCTCTCTGGGAAATCCCCTAGGGACTATCTTGAACATAAGGTTTTGAATACTGTAAACATATTTAAGCTTTTTCTTTTAAAAGACATTTAGAATGTTTGACATTATTCTCATATTTTGGCCAATTATCTTTCATATTGGAAAAAATTGCTGTCAGTACTTGTGCAATACGCCTTTCTTCTTCGCCTTTTTTTCCATATACATGTAGAACATGTAGCCTAGGGGAATGGCGACAACTATGTAGGCCAGAAGGACGGCTATATGCCCACCCTGCTCGAATATCGACTCGCCGAGTATCATTACGTTTCGGGACGATAGCACGGACCTCGTCATCGGAAGCATGAGGGACACCTTCTGGAGCGGCAATGGCAGAACCGCCAGAGGATAGGCCATGGGGACTATGAGGGAGAACAATCCGTCCAGGAAATGGATCAGCGTGTGGGACTCCTTGTACACCAGGAGGAATCCGGATATTGTGAGCCCGAACCCGTACATGGCGAGGAACAGGAGCCCGATGTCCAAGATCATGTCGGGCAGCCTCGACCAGACTAGCTGCGCATCCAAAAAGAATATGCCCACTGCCAGGAGGCCGACCACATACATCGAGGACCATGCGACAGAGGCGAGAAGCTTTCCCATGAAGAACGTGAACTTGTTTATAGGACATGAGTATATGGACTCGAACGTCCCCCTGAAGGACTCGAGCCTTATCGCGAACGACATCAGCCAGAGCATGTTGAAGCTTATGGACGTTATGATGGTGCCGACAAGGATGAAGGTCGGCATGTGGGAGATACCCGTGAGCTCGTAGAGGGTGGCGGAGTCCGTGCCTCCCAAAACGGCCTTTCCGAACAGGAGGAAGGGGAAGATCCAGAGAAGAGGCCCCACGAATCTTGTGACTATCCTTAGGGGATACCTCAGATTGGAGACTATGAGCTCATACTTTGCGATGCTGAGCACCGGGTAGAGATGCTCCCTTACGGATATGTCCCTAATAGGTTGCAATCGCACCCCTCCTCTTTGCGCTTCGCTCGGCGTACCTGAAGAAGAGCGACCCCACAACGAGAAATATCAGGTCGAAGACCAAGAGGAGCCCAAGATACTGGTACAGCGATCCGCTCTCACCGACGCCCATGTACTTCCTTATGGCCTGGAGGGCGTAGGTCAGGGGGATGAAGAGGGCGATGAATGCCACTGGCGCGGGCAGCACGGAGAGCGGGTAGGACACCGGCGTGACCATCTTTATGGCGGAAGTGATCATGTTCGTGAAGTCCTCTAGCTCCTTGTAGATCAGTACAAAACCCGTGAAGAAGAATCCGAGCCCGTAGAGGGCGAATATCAGGAGGAACGCTATGCCTATTATGACGAAGAGCCTGAGGTCTATAAGATTGACGGGCAGTATCAGGGATGATATCAAGAGCTGCATGAAAGCGACGTAGCTTGAGAACAGTCCGTCGAAGAGCGCCACGCCGACGAAGATCGTTATCTTGGAAGTGGGGGTAACCCATATCGACTCGAGGGTGCCCATCATCTGCTCCCTCCTGATGGAGTTCCCCACCCCCCATATGGCGGTGGAGACGAAGATGAAGACGGCCGAGCCGAGGATGATGAACACCAGATAGTCCTGGGTGCCTGCGAAAGACTCGAACTCGCTGCTCTGGGTACCCCCGACGAGGCCCATCCCTTGGAAGTAAAGCGTCAAGATCGAGAGGAACGGCATAATGAGGATGAACAGTATCCTGGAAGGGTACCTCTTCCAAAGCTTCAGCTCCTTTTTTAGGATGTACCTTATGGTGTGAAGCTCCCTTGACAGCCTTACTCCCTTGGATAGTTCGCTAACCATCTAACCCACTGCCCGTTATCTTTATGAAGACGTCCTCAAGGGTAGGCTTCGATGTCCTGTAGTAGGTCGCATGGGAGCCGTGCTTGATGAGTATGCCGAATATGTCCTGTATGCAGGAGCTAGCAGAGTCGGTGTATATCTTCATGAAGTTGGAATCGTCCTGTACGTATCGCTCGATGCTATGTATGGGTTCTAGCCTCTCTAGCTCCGAGACCATGGCATCGGAGGCTTTTGTGAGATTTAGGGTGATTATCTCCTTTTCATCGATGGACCTCTTCAGATTCCTTGGCGTGTCCAGCGCCACTATCCTGCCCTCGTTTATGAAGGCTATGCGATTGCAGAGCTGGTCTGCCTCATCCATGTAGTGGGTCGTGAGCAGTATCGTCTTGCTCTCGCTCTTGTTTATCCTATCCTTTATGAGCTTCCTGAAGCCTTTGGAAAAGGAAGGGTCAAGGCCTATCGTGGGCTCGTCCAAGAAAAGTATCGGAGGGTCGTTAAGAAGCGCTCTGGCCAGCGCGACCTTCTGCCTGTTCCCTGAGGAGAAGTTCTCTATCAGCATGTCCCTCTGGTCCGCTATGCCAAGGAGCTCAAGCGTGTCCTCTACCCTCTGCCTTATCTCGCTCGGCCTCAGGAGGTACAGGGACGCGAAGTATTCCAGATTCTCTTGGGCGGAGAGCTTCCAGTAGAGCTGTCTCTCGCTCGAGAGAGTCAGGCCTATGCTCATCCTCACCTCGAAAGAGTTCTTCTCTATGTCCCACCCGTTGACACTTGCTGTGCCCTTGTCCGGCAAAAGAAGCGTGGAGAGCAGCTTTATGAGGCTGGTCTTGCCGGCCCCGTTCGGCCCGAGCAGCCCGAAGAGCTCCCGCTCGTGGACCTCAAGGTCGATCCCGTCCACCGCCCTCACCTCTATCTTCTTCTTTTTCTTGAGCCTGCTCATGAGGCTGTTCCTTCTCAGGAATATCTTGGTGAGGTCATTCGTCTTGATGGCGATGTCGTCTCCGCTTTTCACGAAGTAAAATGCCTCCGAGCCAATAAAAGTCTTTTGAGAAGGGATGTGGCGCCGAGGTAGGGATTTGAACCCTAGCTGTGCGGGGCACAATCAGATTTCCCGTCAGTTTTTACTATAAGGATCTCGAGTCTGACGCGTTTGACCTGGCTCTGCCACCTCGGCCCAAAAGAAATCACCTGTGTCGGTTATTAAATTTTTTGCATAAATGCCATTTTACACCAGAATAAGGGGTCCATGGTAAGTAACAAATTGTCAACATATTTTTATAATACCTTGGCCAATAGTTGCTTTAAACAAGTTGGGTGCTTTGTAGATGGGAGTTGAGAGATGGTCGAAGGTAAGGAAGCCGCTCCAGATCATGAAGGTCGAGATGATACCAATATCGGACGTCAGCCCTCATGAGGAGATCATAGAGGAGGAGATAACGGACTTCATCAAGAGCCTGAAGTCAAAGGGCATATTCTACAGGCCGATCCTACTCGACAGAAAGACCCTGGTGGTGCTTGACGGACATCACCGTGTGGAGGGATTGCGGAGGCTGGGCGCGAAGATGGTCCCTGGCATACTCCTTGACTACGATGGGGAAGACGTCGAGCTTTACACGTGGTATCCTGTGATATGGCAACCCTATGATGAGGTAGTGTCTTTCATCAGGTCCAAAGCGAGGACGGAGGATGTAGAGGTCAATGAGGCGATGGAAATGACGGACAACGATGAGAGCGTATTTTGCATCCTGCCTGATATTGACGGCATGACAATCCTCGTCCATGGCACAGAGGAAGTGATGGAGATAATCAAGGACAGATTCACCATCGAGTTCGTGGACACGCTCGACTTCCTAGAGAAGCTTGATGGGAAGAACGGGGCGCTCTTGTACAGGAGGGCGCCGACAAAGAAGGAGGTCATAGAGAGGGCCCTTTCCGGCCGCCTATACCCTCCGAAGACCACAAGGCACTACTTGCCCTTCAGGTACCAGGACATAAGGATCAAACTTTCTAATCTTTTCTAATAAAGCGGGGTAATGTCGATGCTAGTGTTGAGGATCTACGGCATAGTCCAGGGAGTCGGTTTCAGGCCATTTGTATGGCGCATAGCCCATAGGACCGGAGTTAAGGGAAGCGTCAAGAACAAGGGGGGATACGTTGAGGTCGCCCTTCAGGGAAGAGGAAGCGACATCGCCAGATTCAAGGATCTTCTCTCTCGAGAGCTCCCGTGCAACGCCTTCATAGACTTTGTGGAGGAAGAGGAGGCGCCTGACGGGGCATATGACGGCTTCTCGATAGTCCCCTCAGAAGAGACAGGGTCCAGGCTGCCTTCAGGCATACC
>JAFGGT010000003.1 GCA_016930445.1 Candidatus Methanofastidiosia archaeon
CTCTGTCCATGGGGCATCTCTACACAAAAGGAAGAGCTTGTGAACAGGCTGGACCCAGAGGTGGGCTCGATGCAGGTACAGAATCTTATCAATGCATGGACCCATGAGCTAAAGGAGCTGATGGGTGCTGCAGGGATAAACAGCATCGAGAGCTTGAGGGGCAACAGGGATCGCTTGAGGGGTTACCTATTGGATAACAACATGTTGGGAATACTTGATGTCAAGACTGTGGGGGCCTGATGAGATGACACCATCGAAGTTCAAAGATTGCAAAGGCATCCTGATCGATGCGAAAGGCCTGGATTTCAAGACATTGAACAGCATCGTTAGGAATGCAGTGAAGGAGGGCAATAGGAGCATATTGATATCCAATGTCCTCGGGCAGCGATTCATTGGGGACGGCATCGACAAGGATGTAGAGATATCCCTCACCGGCGTTGCCGGCGGGGATCTGGGCGCCTTCATGGACGGGCCGGCGATATACCTCAACGGCAATGCCGAACACGCTGCAGGAAATACGATGAGCGGTGGGAAAATAGTGATATATGGCGATGCTGGGGACTGCCTTGGCCACAGTATGAGAGGTGGAAAGATATTCATCAGGGGCAATGTCGGCTACAGGGTGGGCATACACATGAAACAGTATGAGGACAAGTATCCCACCATAGTCATAGGCGGAAAGGCGCAGTCATTCCTAGGCGAGTACATGGCAGGGGGCGTCATACTAGTTCTGGGCATAGGCCAGGAGAAGTGCGTGGACTCCTATGTAGGGACGGGGATCCATGGGGGAGTTATTTACATTGCTGGAGACATTGAGGAATCCGAGCTCGGCGTGGCTGCCAAGAAGGAGGAGATCAACGAAGCCGATAGCGGGTTGATAAAGGACCTCATTGATGAATACAATCATTACTTCAACATGAAGTTCGATTTTAACAGCACCAAGTTCACCAAGATAATGCCGATAAGCTCTAGGCCGTTCTCCAATCTATATACGCCGGAGTGATCCTATGAGAAATTACAAGGAACTGAAGGAAGAGGTGTGGGACAAGGGCATCTGTTCTGGGTGCAGTATATGCACCATCGTATGCCCAATGAAGACGATATTCTTCGATCATGGCTCCCCCACCACATACAACTACTGCAAGAGCGAAAAGGACAATGTGCCTTGCGGCGGATGCTACTCTTGCTGCCCCAGGATAGAAACGTTTCTAGAAAAACATGGGATCGGCAGTTTCATCGGCGCGTTCGCTGCAAAGGCGAGCATGGACATTTCTAAGAAGCAGAGCGGAGGGGCGGTGACTGCCATCCTCTTCAACGCTTTGAAAAGGAACCTAATAGACTCCGTCGTGATGGTGGGCCAGGACCATACAACCATGAAGACATATTCGATCGCCGTGAAGGACGCCGATCAGCTTTTGTGCTATGCTGGAAGCAAGTATATCTGGTACACGCCTTCCCTCACTGCGCTACGGGACATAATCGAGGAGGGCACGTCCAAGAGGATCGCCATAGTCGGAACGCCTTGCGTATGCCAGGCGGTAAGAAAGATGCTAAAGAGCGACAATCCCGTCCTGAACAAGTTCAAGGAGAGCGTATTGCTGCTCATCGGTGTGTTTTGCACCGAGATATTCGATTACGACCGTTCCATGAGATACCTCTCGGAGAATGACATCATCCCTTCGGAGATCAAGAGAGTGGACATAAAGAAGGACCTCATAATAGAGAAGTACGATGGCAGCATAATAGAGCTGCCCATCACAAAGGACCTGAAGAAGACAGGCTGCGAGGTATGCATGGACTTCTCGGCAGTGGATGCGGACATATCCGCAGGTTCCATAGGGAGCGAGGAGGGTTACACCACCATCCTGACCAGGACCCCTATGGGGGAGTTCTTCCTGAACAGCGCTAAAGAGAACGGATGCATCGAGGCGGATGCTTTGGTGTCCACGGATATCATTGAGAAGTTCGCAAGCCAAAAGTACAAGAGAAATTATAAGAGGTATAAAGAGATAATTGGGGATGGCACATAGCCATCTTCCTGATATGGAAGATCACCCCCAAAGGGAATGGATCCCAATGTTAGAGGAAAAAACAGAAGATTCAAAGATATTGAGGTCGCTCGCTGAGAGGGTCAAGGAGCTTAACACGCTATACAGGGCCTCAAAGATAATCACCCAGTCCGATGGCAATCTGGAAACCACCCTACAAAGGATAGCCAGCGTCATTCCCACTGGATGGCAGTATCCTGAGGTATGCTGTTGCAGGATAAGCGTCAAGGGCGTTGTCGCCACTTCCCCCAGATTCAAGGAAGGGAAATGGAGGCAGGCGGAGGACATAAAGGTCAACGGAAAACGCTTGGGTCTTCTTGAGGTCTTCTATCTGGCAGATAGGCCGGAGGCTGACGAGGGTCCGTTCCTACTTGAGGAGAGGAATCTGATAATCGAGCTCTCTGACAGGATATCGGAGTTCCTGAAGATAAGGGAGTCCAAGAACGAACTGGACAACTTCAAGGAGAAGTACAGGAACCTCTTCGGCGAGGGCGAGGAGCTAATAATATATCTAAACAGTGTGGGAAAAGGATCGAACAGGATCGCCTTCTGCAATCAGAATGTTGAGTCTATAACAGGGTACGGCCATGAAGAGCTCTATCTTATGTCAATACTCGACCTGATCGCTGATGACAGCAAGAAGGGGATGGAAGAGAGCCTTGGGATGCTCTCTGGGGCGGTTTCATGCGATGGTGACACCATGTTGGTAGGAAAGGACGAGAAAATCCATGGCGCATCCTTCAACGCATATAGGATAAGGATCTCAGGCAGGGGCAATGTTCTCTTGGTCATAGCTTTGCATAGGTAACGCCCTATCAGGAACATATTAATATGATTTTGATTTAAATCCTATTGATGGCCCAAAAGATAAAATACTCCGATTACAACGTCAACAGGGACGATCTGCCTGACGGCGCCTTCATCTTTGGTGATGGCCAGGTAGGCGGAAAGGCCAAAGGTATCCTATATTCTATGGAAGCGTTACAAAAAGGCCTTATCAAGGGCAAATACCTCGATCTGGTAAGTTTTCCAAGGTCCTACATCGTCACGTCCGAGTTCTACGACAGGTTCATCGAAGAGAATTACCTTAAGGACGTTGTCAGCGACAAGTGCAGGGAGATCCTCAGCGTAAAGGAGATGAATCATAAGTTCCTTGAGGGCAAGATACCTGACGAGCTTTCCGAGGTCCTTTTCAAGGTACTTGAGAAGGAGGACGGGCCCCTCATAGTGAGGTCATCCTCCATACTTGAGGACAGCATGGAGTACTCCTTTGCTGGGATCTACGAGTCGTACTTCATTCCCAATACCGGCACCCTTGAACACAGGGTGAAGAATCTGGAGCAGACCGTCAAGATGGTCTATGCATCTACCTTCAACAACAACGCCAAGGGGTACAGGAAGATACACCGGATATCCTGGCAGAGGGAGAAGATGTCCCTCGTCATCGAGAACGTTATAGGCCGAAAGCACCGGAGGGAGTATTACTACCCTTTCATGGCAGGCGTTGCCTTCTCTAGGAACTACTATCCCTGGAACGACAGGATAAAGATGGAGGACGGAGTTGGCAGGCTGGTCCTTGGCCTGGGCACAAGGGCCGTTGGCAGGAACTACGCTCGGGTCTTCTCCCTATCGAATCCGCATCTGAGGCCAGAGGGCTCCGTGCTAAACGAGATAATCAGGTACTCGCAGAAGTACATAGACGTCCTCAACCTCTCGACCGGCGAATTCGTATCGGAACCCTTGAACGACATGAAGGACACTTCTAATACGATGTACATCGCATGTTCCACCCTCAAGGACAATCAGTACCTGACACCTACGCCAAAATCAATTGGAAAGGATGAGAACATCTTCCCAACATTCGACAGGCTGCTCAAGTCCGACAAGTACTTTCCATTCGTACCTCTGATGAAGGAGCTTTTGACCAACATAGAGGAGCATTTCGGTGTTCCTATAGACATAGAGTTCGCCGTGGACATAGATGAGGAAATGAAAGGATACCTCTATCTACTACAGGCCCGCCCCATCGTCAGCAGGCCAGAGCACAAGAAGGTCGCCATACCCGATGTAAAGGAGGAGGATGTGATAATAAGGAGCGACAGCGTCCTTGGAAACGGCGTCATACAGGGCATAAAGAACATCGTGTACGTGCCTCCGGACAAGTTCAATGCCTCAAACTCCTTCGCGATATCAAGGGAGATAGGAAAGGTCAACGAGATCCTGGACAACGACCACTACATCCTGATAGGCCCAGGGCGCTGGGGAACCTCCACGCCCGAGCTTGGCATCCCTGTCAACTACAGCGAGATATCCAACTCTTCAGTGATAGTCGAGGTGTCGGCATGCGGCACCAGCCCGGAGCTATCTTACGGCACCCATTTCTTCGGGGACATAACCGCCACGAACACCTTATACTTCCCTGTGTTCCTGGACAAGGGGGGGCGTGTCAACTTCGATTTCCTGGACAGCCAACCCAACAAGTTCAATTCGGAACTGATAAAGCTCGTCACTTACGAGAAGGGTTTCAGCGTCTACGCCAGTGCTGAGGGGCATATCGGCCTGGTCGTCAAAGATGGAAAAATGGAGAAGGGGCAATGATCACTGCACACCCTCCTCTACGACCCCGGTCCTAACAGTTATCGCCTTATCTACAGGATAGACGAATATCTTTCCATCGCCGATGCCCCCAGTATATACTGAATCTCTGATGATGCCTATCAGCCTTTCTACCTCCTGGTCCTTGGCAACGATAAAGATCTTTATCTTAGGCAGAAGGTCTACCTTGTAGCTCCTTCCCCTCCACTGCCTTTCTATGCCACCTTGCGTCCCCCTCCCCCTGACATCCTGCACTGTCATGCTTACGAAACCATTCTCCGTGAGGGCCATCTTCAGCTCCTCGAACTTTTCTGGTCTTATTATTGCTTCGACTTTCTTCATTCTCTCACCTCAGTTCACGAAATCGGGATAGGCAGCGCCTCCGAACTCGGTGGTATCTAGCCCGGTGATCTCGCAGAACTCCGAGACCCTTATGCCCATGCTCCTGTCGATGGCCTTGGCCAATATGAACATCAATGGGAACACCATAAGGAACGTAGCTCCCGCCCCAGCCAGCTGTATCAGCAGCTGGCCAGCACCGCCAGTGGTGAAAAGGCCTGACCCTGTCGCGAAGAG
>JAFGGT010000022.1 GCA_016930445.1 Candidatus Methanofastidiosia archaeon
GTTGACGTCCTGGTCACGGAGGAGGGCAAAAAGGGCAGGATGATAGGCAGGATGGGCAATTACAAGCCCGTAGTCTGCGACGGGAAAATAGGCGAGACCAAGAAGGTGACGATAGAGAGCTCGACATCGACCTATCTTGTGGCATGCCCCTCACCTGTGCACGATGAGTATCATCATCGAGATGAGTAGCATGGTCGAGGAGTATAGCAACATCGAGGTCTTTTGCGTAAACGGTGCTAGAGACTCGCTAAGGTAGATGTTCGTGTTTGTCATATCCAATAAAATGCTTACTAAGAAGAGGGCTATGCCCAAGAAGAACAGGATCCTTCCGATATATAGCTTCTGAAGGCTCTGCCTGACCTTCAGGACCGAATAGTCCTTGTAGTAATGGACCTTACAATACTTCATGGTATCACAGAGCTATTATGATAATAATGCTTGGCAGTTTTTAATACTTTCTTTTATGTCATTATGTGTTCGATGAGGTCGATGGCGTACTGTTTGTCCATCATCTGAGCCCTCAACTCCCTAAGGACCCTCTGGACCGACACCCTCCTGTTGCCATTGTTGACTTTATGGGACTTGTCAAGCAGAGGGCATCCGAAGACGCACGAGGCCTCCATCCCAGAGATCTCCAAAAGCTCTTTTTTAGGGATGGAAAGGGCAGCGGGAAGATTCAGTATCATAATGCCGTCCTGAGTGACTATGGATTGGGAGCCACATGAGAGCATGTCCCCGAATATGACCATCTCATAATCATGGCTGCGGGCAAAATCCAAAACGGCCTCCTGTATGAGCGAAGAGCATTGGCCGCAGGGATGTATGTGTCCCTTACAGGCACTATCGTAGATGTTATCATAACCATCCGGTAGATCTAGAAATACCGGATCGACACCTATAGATGCAGCGCTATCCTCCATAGCACCTATGTCGATATGCGGAAGGCAGACCATCACGGGATCGATCGAGAGCCCCATTCCGGCTGCTATTTTAATGCATGCTGTGCTATCGATCCCCCCGGACCATGCGACAAGCGCCCTGACCCCCACATCTTCCTGCCTTCCATTCAAATGATTTTCGAGCGCCCTGTACACCCTCTGGTCTATCATCCTCGCCCTTGCAAGAGCATTCCTTATGCGATATTCCTTGACGAATGGGTCCTGCTCCTTATGATCCATGTCCAGCTCGAATTCCAGCTCCGGCCAGTTCTGGCATATAAGTTTTGCCGCATCATTAGGTTCTATCATCCCATCGAACGTCATGTCAAGGACGCCCTTGACCAGCATCGCCCTGTTCTCTTGGCTAATGCCGGCTATCTTGCTCCTAAACTTTTTCTTGGCATACTTCTTGGCATTCCAATAATTGATTCCATAGAATGCCATCGGATTCACCAGTATCAGGTCCCCAACGCGATCCAAGGCCTTCCCAAAATAACCGAAGACGATATTCGTACCGCCCTCGATGCCGGACGATCCAATACAGCTGACCAGGCCATCAAGCCTTTCTCGGTAGGGGGATTCAACACAGTCCACCCCTACGAACGTAGTGTTGTCATACGCTTCTTTTAGATTATCGTGCAGGAAACCTGTGTGGAGTAGCCTCGCCTTGCAGCCATGGTCCTTAAGGAATCCGCAGGCCCATAGCATTTCCTCGCCAAGGACCAAAACCTCTACATCGGACCTGCCCTCGCCTGTGAGTAACGACCTTGACATTTTTGTGAAATCGTCATCCCCGGCATCCTTTATAGATCTCAGGGACCTTATCAATCTCTTTGTCATCATAATGTTGTCCAATCTGGACTCGACCTTGATCTCCTTGTAGCCCATACTGGCTGCCAGCTTCCCGACGACCCATCCACCAGTGCCAATGACTATGCTCTTGTCTGCCCTGTCCTCGCATTCGATAAAGAGCCGATCGCCCGATTCATGTGCCCTTGTTATCACAGGCGTTCTTTCCTCGATGCCTATCTCGCATCTCATTTCCATGATGGAGTCAAGGATTTTCTGTTTCACGCTATCCATAATCCATTGCCTTATAAAGAGATATCGTTAAAGATGCGAACACATATTTTCGATAGACCATCGGCTCACCATTCCCTATTGCCCATTAGATCAAAGAATAAGAAAAATGCTCAACAATAAGGTTTTTTAATCGGTCGTTGAATTATAAGCATGCTCAGTCTTGACGAGGGTAAGACGCTCGTAAGGATCACTCGGGATAGGATACGCTCCCACCTTCAGGGAAAGGCATATGTCCCAGAGGAGGCCGGTCCATTCCTAAGGGATAAGTCTGGGGTCTTCGTCACATTGAACACTTACCCGGATAAGAATCTGAGGGGCTGCATAGGATTTCCAGAACCTGTCTATCCTTTGATAGATGCGCTATTGGACGCGGCCATCGCTTCTGCAACGAACGATCCAAGATTCTATCCCGTCAAATTGAAGGAAATTGACAATATTGTCATAGAGGTCACCGTCCTATCAAGTCCCGAGCTGATAACTGGCGTGTCTGGCAGGGGGTATCTAGATGCTGTGGAGATAGGCAGGGACGGCCTTATTGTGGAGAAAGGTTTCTACAAGGGGCTTTTGTTGCCTCAGGTGCCGATCGAGTGGAACTGGAAGAAGGAGGAATTCCTCTCTCACACATGCATCAAGGCAGGGCTCCCCCCTGATAGTTGGCTTAATGACGATGATATAAAGATATACAGGTTCTCTGGCCAGATATTCTCGGAGAGGGAACCAGGCGGAAATGTTGTAGAACTACAAAGGTAGTGAACAAATGGAAAAATCGGTACTCAAGGCGGGATTCGATCTGGCAAAGGAGATAAAGGCGGACGTGGTGATGTACTGCGCGGAATCGAAGAAGGACATAACGAATGCGCACAAGGCAACGAATTACAAGAACAATGCGCCCATCATCATAGTCACGGACGACAAGCTTCTAAACGATAAGGAAAAGGTGCTGTTCCTTCCGACTGACATTCCGGACCTTCACCAAAAGGCATACATCTCCATCGCCGGAGGAATGAAGAACGGCCTTATAAAGAACGAGGACCTTATCGTGTTCATAAACACAACAGGCGCCGACTCGGACAATGCGATATTGACCATGCGTGCCAAACCGCTGATAGACAATGGTATTTACACCATTCTTTCCCATACCAATGAGATCGACCCTCTTGTCATCCACAATGTTTTGAAGATAGCCATACAGCTTGGCAAGAAGGGCAGGGAGGGGAAGCCCGTTGGCATCACCTTCATAATTGGCGATTCCGGCGATGTTCTGCAGCATTCGACCCAGATAACTTACAATCCCTTCGAGGGCAGCTATGTGGAGATATCCGATAAGATCATCACCAGTATGATAAAGGAGTATTCAAGACTGGACGGTGCCTTCATAATCAGCGGAAAGGGGAAGGTTGTAGCGGCATCGAGATTCCTAGAGAGCGGGAAGGATGGCATCGAGCTTCCGAGCGGTCTGGGTGCAAGGCATATGTCGGCAGCATGGATATCAAAGATCACGAACGCCATAGCCGTGGTCCTATCGGAATCCGACAATCTTTTGAGGATATTTGCCAACGGTTCCATGATATTGGAGCTCGACCCGGAGGAGCTGAGGTAATGTACATTGACATTGACAGCGTATCGAACGACATAATGTCGCACATTGAGGACATAGCACTAGTGATCGCGATACTTTTGATAGGGTTCCTACTGGGCAGATTGAGCGGCAAGCTTATCGACCTCATAGTGAACAGGACAGGGGCAATTAAGCTGATAATGGGCACGAATACCCAAGAGATGACCAAGAGGACAAGCTTCACATTCATAGGGTTCATCAAGATCATAGTTAGCTGGACGATATACCTCCTGGCCATAGGGCAGGCGATCGAGATCCTAGGGCTCGAGAGCATCAACGATTTCACGAACAATGTCGTCACATACCTGCCTAATGTCGTCGTTGCCCTGGTGATAATGATACTGGGATTCATAATAGCTGAAAAGATCGTTGCATCAATCGAGATGTATCTGAAGGAATCCCGCATGCCATCAAATCAGTTCTTCACCGTAGGCATCAGGTACTTCATCTACATAGTAGCGTTCATAATGGCCCTCTCCCAGTTGCGCATATCGACCGATGTGCTTCTCATTGTCGCCGGTGCCATATCGTTCTTTGGCTGTATATTTGTGATCATAGGCGCAAGGGACATATCCAACAACTTTTTTTCAGGCCTGGAGATCATATGGTACAAGACCGTTAGGGTCGGGGACAACATAAAGACATCCGAGATAGAAGGCGTAATTGAGGAGATAGGTATCATCAATACCATAATAAAATCCAAGGATGGAGAATATCTCGTAGTACCGAATCGCAAGCTTGCGAACGAGGTAATAACAAAGAAGGTCTCATCCTGAGGTGTTGATTTAAAAGTTAAAGCATATGATCTGCCATGCGATTCATTGGCCAGATTCATTTCAAGGAAGAATCGGTTTCTTGGCGTCGTTGAGACTACATCGGGTGAAAGGGCTCTTGCGCACATACACGACCCGGGAAGGCTATCTGAGGTCCTGACCCCAAGAAATCTGATGCTTATCAAAAGGGCTTCCCAGAAGAGGGGGAGGAAGACCGAATGGGATATCATCGCAGGACTTGTTGATGGCAGATGGACGCTGATCAATTCATCTTATCATAGAAAGCTCTCGGACTGGGTGCTTGCGCGTGGGCTGCTGCCTTTCATGGCCGAAGGGGACAGGATAATCCCTGAGATACGATACGGTAGGAGCAGGCTCGATTATTTGATTGAGAATGGCAAAAGGAGGATGTGGCTCGAGGTGAAGGGATGTTCGCTATCGCGTGATGGCGTGGCCCTCTTCCCCGATGCCCCGACTGCCAGAGGAAGAAGGCACGTTGTGGACCTCACAAGCATAGCTGGATCTGGAGACCAGGCGGCCATACTATTCTTGGTCTTTGCCCCAAATGCCAGGTCCTTCTCTCCAAACTTCTTGACCGATCCGGAATTCTCTGACAGGCTCCTTGAGGCACGCGAGGCAGGGGTCGGCATATTCCCCCTCTCTTTCAGCTACGACTCGAGCACGATCTTCTATGAAGGGGCGATCCCTTTCTTTACAGAATGCACACTAGATTTATAACCCTCTACGACCATTTCATATCATGAAGGAAGAAGTGTATTACGGACGGGGAATGAAGAGGGTAAAGGAAAAGTATCCAGACCTTTATGAGGGCATCAACAAATTGAACGAGGCAATCTATACCGGAAAGAAGCTCGATTACAAGACCCAGAAGCTTGTCGCCATAGGCATAGTGGCCTCAAAGTGCGATGAGTCCGCAACGAAGAAGCAGATGAGCTCTGGAATGGCAGAGCTAGGGATCACGGAGGACGAGATAGTGGATGTGCTTAGGGTGGTCCTACTCACCGCAGGCATGCCAGCATTCAACAAGGGAATGAGGATCCTCGAGGAGATAACGGCCATTTAAGGGTTAATCCAGGATTAAGGGCGAATAGAATAGAATGGTCTCATATCTTTACCCAGTTTAGGGAAAGGTAAGTGATGTCGTTCTCCTGGTCCACAAGGGCAATTACAAGTTTCTTCTTGACAGAATGTGCCAACCTAGCCTGTTTTATTATCTCATCCACTTCCATAGAACCGTGCTCCACATAGGAATGGACCAGATATTCGGCATGTTCCTCTACAGTGTTCCTGTAGACCCTGAAATGGCAACCGTACTTGAAGCCGGTCTTGACGATGTACCCTCTGTCACGCAGGTCCTTGTAGACCGAGTACTTTTCCCTGAAGTCCTTCTCGACATTGGTCATCGAGACCATCTCAATGGCGCTTAGCACCCTGTCGTCAAGGTATACCTCCAACTTCTCCTTCTCGCACAGGTAATATGCCTCTATCATATTCAGGTAGAGCTTTTTGTCCTGTATGGAACCATAGGACCTTTTGCCGTACAGATTCGAGATTGAAGGATTGTCGCTTACGACCACCCTATCGCCTTGCAGCTCTCCTTTCATGGGTCTTGGCCTCTCCATACTTCTAAATATCTGTTCCGAGCATGTCAGAATCTATCTTCCTCAGTTCCTCTACAAGAGAGTTCTCGAAGTTGTCCTTGATATCCTTCTGGTCAAGCGAGAACAGCTCATTGAACTCCCCGTCATAGAAGACGATGAAAGGCGACTTCTTGTCTACTAGAAAGTCAGGAAGGGACGGCGAGCTCTCCTCTATTATGCGAATGTCAATATTGGGGTTTCCAACATCCAGCTGTAGCCTTAGTATGACAGGTATGGAAGCTATGCATATGGGGCAGTTCCTTGCGGCCAGGACGATCACGTTCACGCTCTTTTGTATACTGCTGAACACATTCAGCGCCTCGGGCGACGGATTGTATCTTTGGTACCTTTTTTTAAAGTAGTAGTTCCTTATATTCTCTTCAATATATGCCAAAGTATCCTTGTTCTTTCGGAATGTGGCTTCATCCATTGACATTGATTCCCTTCTCTTTTTTTAAATCTTGTCCTGAAAAAGATGGTTGGCGTTCTATTGAGCGCCCTTAACTGTGGTGCCTACCGATACGCCATCCAGTATCTTGCATATGTTTTTTGGGTCCCTGCCGTTGATGAAGTGGAGCGTTATGCGGGACCTCTCTATGTTCTTTGCCGCTACCATGTCGAACATGTCGTAACCTCCGGCGCTGGAACCGATGCCAGAGATGATCTCCTTCAATCTTTCATAGTCCATCTCCCCTATGGGCTTGGCATCGTCGTGTCGCTTGGGGTCCTTGTCATATACGTAATCAACGTTGGTGGCGTTGATAAGTTCCTTCGCCTCCATGGCCTCGCAGAGTAGCGTGGCGACGGCATTGGTGGACTGTCCAGGCTGCATCCCCCCAGATATCACCATCCTGCCAGAATTTACGTATCCCATCATCTCCTCAAAGGAGCATGGGGGCAAAGGACAGCATATGTCAGATAATCTTGAGATGAACAGCATGGCGTTCAGGCGAGTGGCCAGAACGGCGACATGATCCTTCCTTGACTCTGGGAAGAAGGGATTCAGGGCGGATATATAGCTTCTTGCCGTAAAGCCTCCCCCGACTACCAATCCTATCTTATGGCCCTTTTCATAGAGCTCTCTCAGGGTGTCGCACACCTTTTCTATGAGCGCGACATTGGGGGCCCCGTTCTCGAACAGAAGGGATCCGCCATATTTTACTACGAATTTCATAAGATCATTCCTCTATCAGTATCGTGGTCTCGGTATCCTTCACGCAATCTATGGCCCTGATCTTTTGGAAAATGAACTCAGAGAGCGACTTCATGCTGTCGTGTTCAACGATAGCTATAACATCGTGATAGTTCTTGGACTTCCTTATCAGCAGGACCTCTGGCAGCGCTCCGATCTTTTTCAACATCTTGTCACAGTTCGTTGCTCTAATCCCGATAAGACCTTTGATAGTAATATCATCACCTCATTCCAGGTCGATAAGATATACATCCAGAATGTATTGCGTGTTCCGTAATGTCTTCATGAGCGCATCTGCATCTTCAGTTCCCTTTATAAGCAGGATCACATCGAACTGGCCAAGAGATTTGAACGACCTGAACACCTCTGGCATCGTCTCGGCCTTAGCCCTGATGTCGTTCTCCTTACCAGGTGTTACCTTCAACCCAAGGATGAAAGAGACATCTTTGTATTCTTCTTTGTTTTCCGCTCGTTCGACCATAAGACACATATGCTCAATTAAGGTATAAATATATGATGATTAGAATAGCGACAATAACTTTTTCTGCTGCTTGATGACGCTGTAACCCCTCTGGTCCAGATCATCTCTCAATTTTTCCGAACCAAAGACGTCATTTCCCATGATTATCCTATACCCCTCATTGAGCATTGCCAGGCTCGTGGTAAGGAGCTTGGCGTTCTTCCATCCTGGGAACAGTACTATGGGCTTCGAGTCTAACTTCATATTTAACACCTTTCCGGACTCGCAGAATCCAAGATGCACCACTGACGGTCCGCTAGGATCAAGCTCTGTCCCCTTGTAAAGGTGTGCGCCGTTCACGAAGACAAGATAATCCCTCTTAATAAGAGTGCGAACGATCTCCTCCATGTCCCACGTGCATGTCAGGCTCTTCGCCCCCAGGAGGACGACCTCTCCTGATATTCGTCCAGAGCGGTATGATCGATTGATGGCTTCTGCATCTACCTCAAGCCCTGTTCTAAAAAGTTCCTTTTCATGGACAGGCAGGTCGATCCCCCTCCTCTTGACGAAGTTGTCCATGGCAGCACTTATGCTGGGTCCCGTGTCTTTTCCGAAATGTATGGAATCGACGCATCCAGTTGACAATGCGTCCTCGAGCGCAAAACTGTTGCCTATGCACGGAACGCCCATCTGATACACAATCTCAGCGCCCGGGGCGCCAAGAGATACGATGTTAATTCCTCTGGCACCTATCTCCCTTACCTTCTTTATAACTTTGTCATCGTGTGCGTTTAGGACAAGTTCATATATCCTTTCCGGGGGGCCTATAGCGCATATGTTCACCTGGTCCCTCTCCAAGCCACCAAGGCCGAACGTTCCCATCCTAGGAAATCTGTATTCCCTGAACATATCGTTTATCTTGTTAGTGTAATCGATCGAATTGGGAATTATTCTGGCAGAATATCTTATCAATTTGTCCAGGTCTTGGACCTTTGTGAGATTGTGCTTGTGGACATTGTACTCAGCCATGCCTTCCACTATCATCTCGCTGAGATTCTTTAATACCACCTGTTCCTTGTTAATTCCACAAGGGGCGAGATAGGCGTCATCTCTGCCTACCAAGGAGCAAGGCCCCATGTCACAGGCATCGCATATGAGGCCGCATGAACATTCCTTTTGGAACTGAGATTGGTGTCCGATGGCGTCAAGTATCCTATCATACATTTGGATGACCATGAAATATTGATATGCTAGTTTATATCTAATTCAAGAATCAGGGCA
>JAFGGT010000099.1 GCA_016930445.1 Candidatus Methanofastidiosia archaeon
CAATTGGCACTGCTTTTGTGGGAAAGGCTGATAGATGAGGGAAAAAAGTACGGCCTTGTGCCTTGTGGGCTCGGCGCCAGGGATACGCTCAGGATGGAATCTGGATATACGCTCTATGGGCACGAAACGTATGAGGGACAGGTAATGTCATCATGGGTGGACGAGATAACGCCCCTCCAGGCCGGCCTGGACTTCGCAATCGACATGAAAAAAGAGTTCATAGGCAAGAAGGCGCTAATGAAGCAGCAAATCAATGGGATCGAGAAGAAGCTTGTGCACATCAGCCTAGAGGAGAAATCAATACCCCGGCAAGGTGACATCCTTTACAAGGATGGGGTAAACATTGGTTCTGTCACAAGCGGGACAAAGACGCCCCTCTTAAGCCACTCGATCGCGATGGGATACGTCTCACCGGGCGTATCGGGCGAATTGGAGATAGATGTCAGAGGTAAGTTGCGAAAGGCTCAAATAGTAGATGCCCCGTTCTATAATCCAAAAAGGTACGGCGCTTACAGGGAGTTGTAAATATGTTTGTTGGCGAATACGAGATTAAGGAGGGCTTGAAGTATACAAAGGCCCACGAATGGATAGAGATAATAGGGGATGTAATTTCCATAGGCGTTACTGATTATGCATCCAAGGAGATGGGCGATGTGGCCTTTGTCGAGCTTCCTAAAAAAGGGAAGGATGTTGGCAAGGGGGAGCTTCTTTGCGAGATAGAATCGGTCAAGGCAGTTTCCGAGATCGAGAGCCCGGTGAAAGGAAGGGTATCGGATGTCAACGAAGAGCTTGAGGACACCCCGGAAATGATCAACGAGGACCCTTATGGCACATGGATGGTCAAGATAAGGTATGATGGCCTGCCAGGGGATCTGCTCTCGGACAAGCAGTATGCATCTCTCCTAGAGACCATGGAGAAGTAATATCGGTGCGCCCATGGAATATGTTTCGCATCCTCTCATAAGGGAAGAAAGCATAGAAAAGAGAGCTTATCAGGAAAAGATCCTTGCTGAAGTTTCTTCAAGAAATTCCCTCGTGGTGCTTCCAACCGGGCTTGGAAAGACCATGATAGCTGCAATGCTTGTGGCACACAAATTATCCTCAAAGGGGGGCAAAGTGCTTTTTATGGCCCCCACCAGGCCGCTGGTTATACAGCATAGGGAGACATTCACAAAGGTCCTTGATATAGATCAGGACAAGATGATGCTTTTCACCGGGGCGATTCCCCCCACGAGAAGGAATGAGGGATATAGGGATGCCACGATTGTCTTAGCAACACCGCAGGTCATAGAAAATGACATAATATCAGGCAGGCTCGACCTTTCTGATTTCTCACTGATGATAATCGACGAGGCTCACAGGGCCATAGGTGACTATGCTTATGTCTTCATCTCAAAAAGGTACAATGAGAAGAATCCGGCTGGCACGATACTTGCCATAACGGCATCCCCCGGATATGATAAGAAGAAGGTATCCCTCATAGTTGAGAATCTGGGGATAGAGAGGGTCCATATAGAGAACGAGGAGTCGCCGGATGTATCCCCTTACGTACACGAAATAGAGATGGAATGGGTGCGACTTGATTTTCCAGAGGGGCTTGAGAACGCCCGTAGGATGCTAAGAAGCGTGTACGACGAGAAGATCGATGTCCTATTGCGATCCAAGCTCATCTCGAAACCGAAGCAGTACATCAACAGGAAGGATATCATCGCCATAGGCGAAAAGCTCAGACATTCCCTTGGGACTGGCAAGACCCCTCAGGGGAACTACTTCACATTGATTAAGGCGCAGGCAGCGGCACTCAAGCTCTCCCATGCCTTAGAGCAGCTCGAGACCCAAGGTGCCGATGCGCTGATCGCTTATTTCGACAGGGTAAAAAAACAAAAGTCAAGGACATCAAAGGAACTTTTATCTGAGGGCAGGATTATCCGTGCGCTCAGGGAGGTTTCAAGATGCGAAACGCCGCACCCCAAAATGGAAAAGCTCAAGGGGATTCTGGAAGGGTTGAGAAGCGGCCAGAACGCGATAGTGTTCTCTCAGTACAGGGATACGACCCAAAGGATCACTGAGAACCTCTCCGAGATGGATGGCATCCGGCCTGCCAGGTTCGTTGGCCAGTCCAGCAGGGATGAGGACGAAGGCCTTTCCCAAAAGGAACAGAAAAGGATCCTCGAGGAGTTCAGGTCCGGGGCTTACAATGTCCTTGTGGCCACATCTGTGGCGGAGGAGGGGTTGGACATACCCAACGTCGACCTTGTCATATTCTTCGAACCCATACCTTCAGAGATACGCACGATCCAAAGGAGGGGCAGAACTGGGAGGAGAAGGACGGGCAAGGTCATCATACTATCCATGAAAGGGACTGTTGACGAGGCATATTACAAGGTGGCCATAGAGAAGGAGAAAAGGATGCAGAAGGTCATGACACAGATGGACGGGAAGGAGAAGAAGGAGAAGGGGCAATCGAATCTCGACAATTTCATAGGGGAAAGGCCTAAGGTCATCTGTGACTCCAGGGAGAATCCCCAGATCATAAAGCTTCTCTCGCAGCGCGTGGAGATCGAAGTGAGAAGCCTTGATGTCGGCGACTACATACTCTCTGAAAGGACCGGCATCGAGCGCAAATCGACATCGGACTTCCTGAGGTCCCTATTCGAGAACAAGCTGTTCGATCAGGTGAAGTCGCTGTCATCCACATTTGAGAGGGCATATGTCATGATCGAGGGCGAAGACCTCCTGAGCAGACAGCAGACGCACGCCAATTCCATAAGGAGTGCAATGATATCCATCATGCTGGACTTCAATGTCGGCCTCATATCCACTAAGGACATCATTGAGTCAGTCGAATACATCTACCAGATGGCCAGACGGGAGCAAAGCGGCTCAAAGGGACTGCCAAGGCTTCGGGGCGACAAGAGGGTCATGAATCAGGAGCAGAACATGATCTACCTCGTGGAAGGCCTTCCTAACGTGTCGTCCACCCTCGCTAGGAGGCTTCTAGAGCATTTTGGAAACGTTGAGGGCATAATGAGCGCCAGCAAGGAAGAGCTGAAGCAGGTCGACGGCGTTGGGGACAAGATCGCCGAGAAGATACGAGAGCTTGTATCTTCGCCCTATCTGAAGAAGTAGAAAACTACAGTTCCATGAACTCCTTGCCGGCATCCGTAAGGATATCGACCCCATCCTTCTTTATTAGGACATCATCCTCTATCCTGACCCCGCCATGTCCGGGGATGTAGACTCCGGGTTCGACAGTTATGACCATCCCAGGTTCCATAGGTTCCTCTAGATGTGGCATGAAGCCAACGAAAGACTCGTGGACCGAGAGGCCTATGCCATGACCCAGGCCATGGATGAATCTTCCCTTGAATCTCGTCTTGTCGATGAACTTTGCCACTTCGTTATGAGGGTCGCACATCCTCTTGCCTGCCTCAATGGAATCGAAACCTATCTGCTGTGCCTCAAGCACCGTCTCGTACATCTCCCTCTCCTCTTGGGACGCCTTTCCAAAAAAGAACGTCCTTGTGATGTCTGACACGTACCTCTTATACGTCGAGCCATAGTCGAAGAGCGCGAACTCATTTCGTTTCAGGGCATCGCTTCCTGCTGTGTAATGGGGCTCTGCAGTGTTCTTCCCAAAAGAGGATATCGTAGGGAATGATATGCAGTCGGCCCCTAATCGCCTCATCCGATATTCCATCTCAGCTGCCACCTCATATTCCTTCACGCCTTCATGGAGGAGGTCCGGGATGGACCCTGCTACCTTGGAGCTGATGGCACATGCCTGGCGTATCCTTTTTAATTCCTCCTTGTCCTTCACGGCCCTGGCCTTGTTTAAGGCCTTAGTGCAGTCCACGAACTCGGAGCCTGATGAATAGCTCTCGATGGACTTGAACCTGCTGTGATTGAGCCCGAAGAAGTGAAGGCCGATCCTCTTTGCGCCCTTTAGCTTCCTTCTAAGGATGTCCTCATACTCCTGCCTGTTCTCAGGTACCTCTATGGGTATGTTGCCCTTTCTGGCGCTAGTTTCCTCCAGCTTGGACACTACAGCCTCACATTCGCCGTCCGGGTATAGGAATGCATAGCTTGACTCGAAGAGCCCGGTCTCGTAACCAGTTATGTAAAAAAATGCCTGATCAAGATGCGGATCGATATGATTCGCGATCACTATCATATCGACCTCTTCATCCATATTAGCATATATCTTCTTCACCCTTTCGCTCATGGGGACACCAGATAGAATTGAACTGATAAGCTTTTATATATTTTGCAGATGATATACTATCACAATGGAATACGAAATAATCGACCATCCTGCCGACATAGGGTTCAAAGTGACTGCACCTACTCTGAAAAAGGCGTTCGAAAAGGCTGGAAAGGCCCTATGCTCATTGCTGTTAACGGACTTTGTGGTGGCCGAAGAGGAGGAAAGGACATTCTACATCTGTTCAGACGACCTGCACTCTCTCCTTTATGACTACTTGGAACGGCTGCTCGTTCATTTTGAGATAGATGACTTCATTCCCAATGACATAGACCTTGAGATATCGAAGGAAGAGGACAGGTACGGGATGTCCGGGAAGATCGCCGGATTCAGGATAGATCCATCAAGATGCACAAGGAAGTATGAAATCAAGGCGATAACATACCACATGATGAAGGTAGAGCACGTTGACGGCGTATGGATCGTTCAGGCCATCGTTGATATTTAGGCTTTTCTTACCATTATCTTTAAAAACGTATCAATATATGTGAGGAAAAGGTGAAAGGATGGACTCCAAGGCAAAACACGAACTCAAGAAACAGATTCAGTTCCTAGACAGCGTCAGGGGAAGGCATACAGAGCTTGTATCGGTATACGTGCCCACAGGTTATGAGATATCGAAGGTCATGCAACAGCTCAGGGATGAACAGGGAACGGCAACGAACATAAAGTCCAAATCGACTAAGAAGAACGTCTTGGGTGCCTTGGAGAAGGTCGTCTCACATCTTAGATTATTTCCTTCCACACCACCGAACGGCCTGGTCATATTTGCAGGCAACATCTCTGACAAGGAGGGCGTCTCAGACCTCCAGCTATTCTCCCTCGAACCGCCAGAACCCATAAGCGTAAGGATATACAGGTGCGACCAGGAATTCGTGCTCGAGCCTCTGAAAGAGCTGATAGAGGAGAGGGACATCTACGCACTCCTGATACTCGAGAGGAACGAGGCCACGATCGGCATCCTGAAGGGCAAGAACATTGAGATGCTCGAGCATCTCACATCTGGCGTGCCGGGAAAATCAAGGGCAGGTGGCCAATCTTCCGTGCGTTTCGCCAGATTGAGGGAAGAAGCGGCCAAGGAGTTCAACGAACGAATAGGGGAACACTTCAATAGGCATTTCCACGGCATGGAGAATCTCAAGGGTATCATTGTCGGAGGCCCAGGGCTCACAAAGGAGAAGTTCGTCGAGGGGGACTTCCTCCATTACGAACTTCAGCAAAAGATACTCGGCACTCTCGACACGGTCTATACCGAGGAGTATGGCCTAAGGGAGCTTGTGGAGAAGGCCGATGAGATACTTGCAGACCTGGCGATAACTGAGGAAAAGAAGATAATGGCCAGATTCTTCAAGGAACTTATAAGCGATTCCGGCCTGGCCGCATATGGGGAAAAAGAGGTAAGGCACTTCCTCGTTCTAGGCGCGGTCGATGTTCTACTGTTATCGGAGGATGTCGACAAGTACAGGGTGACCATTAAGTGCGGAAATTGCGGCCACGGCAAGGAGCTGACAGTCGACTATGGGAAGTTGGGTGCAATTGAGGATCAGGTGCCTAACATGAAGTGCCCTGATTGCGGCAATCTGAGGATGCAGATCGCGGACAAGATGAGCCTTGAGAAGGAATTCTCGGACATTGCCGAGAACATGAACACGAACATCATGCTAATATCAACAGAGACAGAGGAGGGGAAACAGCTCCTCAAGGCATTTGGAGGCATTGCAGCAATATTGAGATACTCGGGAGATGGGTCAAGATGATAAAAGACTCCCTGATAGAATGCCTTAGGAAGGCTACTGGCATGGAGGAGATCCCGATAGATTCGCCACCGGACCCCAAAATGGGTGATTTCTCGTCCTCAATAGCCTTTGTAATAGCAAAGAGGGACGGAAGGAATCCCAAGGAGGTCGCGGAGGAGATCCTAGATAAGTTGGAAAAACCCGCCGCCATCTCCAAGGTGATCGCCACCGGGCCATACATCAACTTCTTCGTGGACCTTTCAAAATACTCGGAGCTCGTACTTGAAGAGATATTCGATCGGGACACAAACTTTGGATGGCTCCCAAGGAACGGGAAGAAGGCCATAATAGAGCACACATCGATAAATCCCAACAAACCCCTGCACATGGGCACCGCAAGGAACTCGATACTTGGGGATTCCGTGGCACTGCTGATGGAGGCCGCAGGGTACGCTGTGGAGGTCGACAACTACATAGACGACCTCGGCATACAGTTCGCTGAGGTGTTCTGGGGACTGCTCAATCTTGAGGCCGAGCCTGATGAGAAGTACGACCATTTCCTCGGAAAGCTCTACATCAGGGTACAGGATGTCAAGGACGAAAAGCTCGAGAACGAGATAAAGGCCCTCAACAAGGAGCTTGAAGGCAAGCGATATCATCAGATGGCAAGGGAGGTCGTTGAGAGGTGCGTAAGGGCGCAGGCCGTGTCGCTGGGCATGCTGGGAATAGGCCATGATATCCTGGTCTGGGAAAGCGACATAGTCCATGCCGGGCTCTTCGATGAGACCTTCGACAGGCTAAAGAAGAGCATTGACATAGTGCTCGAGGAGGATGGGCCCTTGAAGGGATGCCTTGTCATGAAGCTTGGCAGGACATATCCTAATATGAAGAATCCCGACAAGGTACTTATCAGGTCTGACGGGACCCCCACATACACAGCCAAGGACATAGCTCTCCAGATGTGGAAGTTCGGCCTGCTTGAAAGCAGGCTCAAATACTGCAAATGGGATGAGAGGGCCATGACATCATGCCCGAACGGCGACCATATGGAGTTCGGAGATGCAGATGTCGTCATTAATATCATAGGTTCTGAGCAATCGTATCCGCAGGAGGTCGTGAAGAGGTCGCTCAAGCTGTTGGGATACGACGAACATTCAGAGAACTCTTTCCATCTTGCATATGAGTTCGTGACACTGCCAGAAGACTCTTTCTCGGGAAGGAGGGGCACTTGGATAGGTTACTCACTCGACGATGTCATAGGGATGGGGAACAGGAAGGCCCTTGAGGAGATCGAGAAGAGAAGGCCGGAA
>JAFGGT010000023.1 GCA_016930445.1 Candidatus Methanofastidiosia archaeon
GCCTTAGGGATTTGGCAAAGAGAGGATAACATCGACAAAGCGCAAACTTCATGCATCTGATATATTTACTTGCACGAATATTTATAGTTATTTCAATTACTAAAAAATGTGGGCAAAATATAATAAATGTGTAAATGAAGCTATTTATTATAAGGCTCCATTGATAGTTGATACGACATGTCTGCAAGAAACTTAGTGTTGAACATCCTGTATGTCCTCGTCCTTATAATTCTCTTTCCAGTCATCATAGGCGGAGTGCTCAACACACCTGTCGGGCTCTCATACGTCGAGACCGAATCGATGTTGCCGCAGTTGGAGCCCGGCGATGGATTCATTCTCGTCCCAGATCAATTGGTGTCTGATTATGGGGTAGGGGATGTAATAACGTTCAACGCCCAAAATCTGCCTTATGAATATGTGACACATCGCATCGTCGGCGAGACTGCCCAGGGATTTGTCACACAGGGCGATAACAATGCGTTCTCCGACCAGATGGGTTCATTCTCCGAACCGTATGTGAAAGAGGAACAGATAGCAGGCAAGTTGCTCGTGATTGGCGGAGATGTCGTCAGCATACCTTATTTTGGGAAGCTGATAAGTTTAATAGGCGATTCCATCAGAGGCCTTTCCAACAGATTCTATTCACTTTTAGGCATAGAGAACGAGAACGAGATGTTGGGAAGCATCGTAATGAGCTTGGGCATACTCACGATAATCGCTCTTGTCTCTGAGTTGCTGTCAAGGACATTCAGAAGGCCCAGGAGCATGGAGCGAAAGGATGCAAGGGCCGGCCCGTCATACATGCCATATCTGTTTTTCGTCCTGTTCCTGCTATTGGCATCCTCGGTCTCAATAGTGTCCATGGGGCAGGATAATCTGGTCGATTTCGTAGCTACGGAGGGTAACACGAGCTCTAGGGCGGTCCATATAGGCGATTCGGTAGAGAGGTATGTGGAGATCGGAAACAATGGGATAATACCGGTCTATGCATATGTAAGCGGGCAGGATGGCATAATAGAGGTCAATGAAAGCTCCTACACTCTGAAGAAGGGCGAATCCGTAAGGGTGCCTTACATAATAAACTCCCCGAATGACACAGGATATTACAGGGAATATATCAATGTGGACATATACATTGGAATATTGCCACATTCTCTGACCGAGTCGATGAGGTCAATGAACGAATATCTGCCGATCTTGTTCGTCGACATCTTGGCAGTGATGGTGTCATTCCCCGTGTTCTTCCTGATAAGGAAGGAGCTTAGAACGAGGGATAGGTCTGTGCCCAAGCGCACTAGAGCAAAAAATGTTTTATAATATGATTATAATTTATCATAAGATAATATGAACAATAGATACTTGGCTGTCGCAATCATCTTTTTCATAGTGATGGTGGCTAGCGCTGCTTGGGGTTACACGCTCTATGAGGAGCCTACCAGGGAGAGGAAGGAGAGTGTCGATTACGCGTTCACTTATGGCGGGAATTACTCTCTCTATGCCGAGGTCATAAATGAAAATCCAATATATCCCATAGGCACGGTCCTTACTGATATGGCAGGATACTTCTATTCAATCTCGCCAGAAGTGGAAGTGGAGTTCAGATTCGATTTTGAACCGACCATTGACGGCGCTTCTGTAGAAGTTGGGGCTGTCACTGTCCTCAGGCTCCAAAGCCTGGATGATAATGAAAAACCCTTTTGGACACGGGAGTTCGAGCTTTCAAATTCATCTGCCACGTTGGAGGGAACTTCATACTACACGGATAGATTCACCATTGATGCAAAGCAGATAGGCGAGATCGATGAGGAGATAAGCGAGATCGTGGGCGGAGCGTCGGGCAGGGCCGTTGGATACCTTGTCACAACCGCCACTATGAACGGTTCGATATCCTCCACCAATATTGGCGAGAACGAGACCTATTCATTACCAATATACTTTAGGTCTGACTACTATTTTGCCGATCCTGAAGGTGCGACGACCGGCATGAAGACGAAAAGCTACTATACCATCATTGATGTGGAGACCCAGAGAGGCATCAGGGACCTCTGGCTTCAGATAGCCCTCGCATCACTTGGGCTCATAGGCTTCGTGGCATCTTTATGGACGGGTCGCTCAAAGGGAAGATACGATTATTCGGAGTTCGCTGACTGGATAAGCATTGGCACGTTCCCTGGCGGCGATTGGGAAAAGGAGGTATACATCCCCACGCTGAAAGACCTTGTCGATGTGGCCATAGACACTGGAAAAAGGGTGATATATGACAAAGAAGACAAGATATTCTTTGTCATTGACGGTAATATTCTATATTTTCTTTTGATCGGGGAGGAGGCTTAATCCTCCTTTATTGCGCTAAAACTTATGCAGGTAGTTGTCTTTCCCACACCTTCAAAGGTCCTTAGCTTGTCAATTATGATAGACCCTACATCCTCGGCGGACCTTGCCCTCACCTTAAGTATCAGGTCCCATTCGCCTGAGATTATGAAGACCTCTTCTATGCCGCCCATAAGAGCTATTTTAGAGGCAAGCTCCCTTTGGCTTATATGGGCGTTAGAATCAAACGATATCAGTATGAAAGCCGTTACTGGCATGTTCAATTTGTTGTAGTCGGGATGGACAGTGAACTTCTTGATTATGCCATTGGAGACCATCTTATTTATTCTCTGATGGATGGTCACGCGGGGTATCCCAAGCTCCTTTGAGAGCTTTGATGTTGGTTTCCTCCCGTCCTTCTTCAGCGCTTCTATTATTCTTAAATCCTTATCATCACATAGTTTTGATTCCATATTATCAATTTGTCGTAAACTCATTTATAAATTTTACTATTGTATTACAGTATGACTCAGATAAAGACGATAATTTTATATACACTATGAATATTCATCACTTTATGATGTCAACATCTGAACTTAAAGCAAAACTTGGAGATTACCATTCCAGGCTTTCCTCTAGGGATTTGCAGATCGCTATGAAAGTCCATACTCATGTAAGGAGATATCTTGGCGACTACTTGTTCAAAGAGGGTTTCACAGAGATACCGCCCGTGATACTATCTCCAATGACAGACCCATTGAACCACCCGACACTGGACCCTGTATTCTCGTGTTATGGTTATAGATACCAGCTTACCAAATCCATGATATTCCATAAGCAATTGGCATTGCTGAACCAGCCAAAGATCTTCTGTTTCTCGCCCAACCTCAGGTTCGAACCTACAGAGAGGGCAGAGAGCGGAAGGCATCTTTTCGAGTTCACTCAGTTGGACCTCGAGATCAGGGATGCACGCAGGGAGGATGCAA
This sequence comes from Candidatus Methanofastidiosia archaeon, assembly GCA_016930445.1. GTDB lineage: Archaea > Methanobacteriota_B > Thermococci > Methanofastidiosales > NM3 > JAFGGT01. Next base: position 3,297 of record JAFGGT010000023.1, read on the forward strand.
TGGCCCTCTTGGAGGGAATGTACACCGGCCTGATGGCGTATAGTAAAAAGGAACTCGCAAGCGAATTGAAAGAGATGGGGAGGGACCTCAAGGTTCCAAAGTCACCTTTCAAGAAGATATCATATGCCGAGGCATATGAGCAGTATGGGGCCTCGTTCGAGTCCGACCTTTCAAAGGAGATGTACGAACCATTCTGGATAATAGACATACCTCTTTCAGCCAGGGAGTTCTACGATTATGAGGACCCTGAGCAGGAAGGGATACTAAGGGATATGGACCTTATTTACCCAGAGGGATTCGGAGAGGCATCTTCCGGCGGCGAGAGGGAGTATGAGCATCATAGGATCGTTGAGAGGATCCAGAAGAAGGAGCAGGACGTTAACGATTACGAGATACTGTTGGAGATGGCGTCAAAGGGATTATATGCCTCAGCAGGATTCGGGATCGGAATAGAAAGGCTCGTACGTTACATCTGTGGTTTCTCTAGGATAGAGGCTGCAGCAATGTTCCCCAAGATCCCAGGTCAGCTCTGCATTTAATTTTTTACCCTATTCTTTTCTTTTCTCATTTTCACAGAAGTTTAAAATTGGTCCTTTTCATTTGGCTAGGAGAGTCCTTACCCTGTCGGATGCGTTTTCCGCATGATTAGATACTTCTCCAAGCAGCTGGACCGTTCTCATGAGGTGGTAGAAATCGATATTCGAAAGCTGATCGCCCAGGGAGAACAGTTTTTTGGATACATCATGTTCCATAAGGTCGGATTCATACTCCGATAGGCTCACCTTTCTGATGTACTCCTTGGTCTCGTTTCTTTCCTCATCGGCGAATGATGATTCAAGGACCTCGGGAAGATTGAACACAGCCTTTTCAAAATACTCTATCGTCTCAATGGCCTTATCAGTCAATTTCTTGAAGTCGTTCTCTATCTCTTGCCCGTAGACGACCTTCCTCATGGACAGCCATTGGACCACATCTTCCTCGTAGTCGAGTATCTTGTCCTGTTGCGTTATCAAGAGCAGGAAATTGCTCTTGTCTACTGACATGTGAATCCTGCTGGGTAGGTGGTTCCTTATGCTCCTTTTCAATTTGTCTGCCATCTCTTCCTCTTCAATGACAATGGCCCTGTATTCTTCAAAGGTATCGAAGTCACCTTTGAAATACGCTTCAACTGCCATCTGCATGGATTTTGTGCACTTGTTGACCAGCTTAGCATGCTCTATTAGCTTTTCAAATGGGTCTGTGCTCAGTGTTCCCAGTATGGGGGCCCTTATCCTGTCAATGAATTTCTTTGGCATTTTATCACTATAGGAATATTATTTTCAATAACTGGTATATAAGTATACTGCTAAATGCCGCAACTGGGAGTGTCATGACCCATGAGGTTATTATTTTTCGGATTATGCTAAAGTCAATGGCCGCGATACCTCTAGCAAATCCAACGCCCATTACTGCGCCCACCAACACCTGGGTGGTCGATATGGGCAGGCCCATCTTGGAGCATATGAGAACTGTGATCGTCGTGCCTATCTCTGCACAAAAGCCCCTTGAAGGCGTTATCTCTGTTATCTTCTTCCCTACAGTGTCTATGACCCTGTAACCCCAAGTTCCGATGCCTGCCACTATCCCAATCCCCCCGATAATCAGTATGTATAGGGGGACAGTGGACGAAGGGTCGATGGCGCCAGAATTCAGTGTGTTTATCACTGCGGCAAGCGGGCCAATGGCATTGGCCACATCATTGGCCCCATGCGCAAATGCCACTGAGCATGCAGTCATTATCTGCAGGTATCCGAATATCTTTTCAATCTGCCTATATTTTTCAGAATCGCTCTTCGGCTGTTTTAGGGATAGCGTGTTGAAGATATAGGCAGAGACCAAACCTGCCGATACGGCGACTAAAAAAGATATCTCAATCGATTGGAACAGGGAAAATGCAAGCCCAAGCTTTACAAGACCCTTGTAGAAGATCGACATACTTATCACGAAGATGTTGAAAAAGACCAGATATGGGCCAATCTTCAAAAGAGAACTCAGAGAATCGCGTTTGGAAAATATCAATCTGGTAATGATTTTAAAGAAGATGAACGCTATGGCCGCTCCCGCCAGGGGGGAAAGAAGCCATGAGAGGGCAATATTGCCAACGATATTGAAGTTGACCAGTCTTGGAGAGAGGAGAAGTCCTATCCCTATTACAGAACCCACGATCGAATGAGTTGTGGATATGGGCAGGGAGAAGTACGTTGCAACGAAGACCCATCCTGCCGCGGCAATGAGGCAGGCAAGCATGGCAATGGAATATATCTCTGGAGTATTGAGCAGTTCTGGCTGGATGATGCCTGATTTTATTGTGGCCGAAACATGCGAACCAACTAGTATCGCGCCACCGAACTCGAATATGCCAGCAACTAGAATTGCTTGCTTCAGGCTCAGGGCGCCGCTTCCTACAGAGGTGCCCATCGAGTTGGCGACATCGTTCGCCCCTATCGTCCATGCCATATAGAATCCAGTTATCAAAGCAATTATGACGATCACGAGATTGGTAGTACTCAAAGCACCGAAAAATCCTACCATAATTCTCTCGAATAGCAGTGTTATTTATATTTATTCTAAATATTTTATATATTTAAATTTATTATATTTATAGTATATATTTATATGAATAATTACCTATTTGTGTACATACTTGTCTGCTTCTTCCAGCCATTATATCCTTATAGTAGGGCCATATTCTATCCGTACTTGATAGTATAATGAAGCGAATATGGTTCAAGTTAAAAGATGCCCATAGGAAAACTTTAAAAACTTCATATATTCTTTTAATTTGGCATTGGGGACGTAGTGTAGAGGCCTATCATCATGGGCTCCAGAGATCCAAGGATCAAATGCTACGGGTTTACAGACACGGCCCAGGGTCGTGGATGAAGAATCTATGGAGCGACACGAAAGTGTGAGATCGGAGAAACCCGTGGACTCGGGTTCAAATCCCGCCGTCCCCACCACAAATAAAAATGAAGGTGGAAGCTTATCTTGTCAAAAGCGACTTGAGCTCTATTATTGCCTTCACCAATCTCTTTCCGTCCTCTGTGGTCGAATATTTGTCCCCATCATGGCGGAGGAAACCCTTTGCGGTCAGGAACACTAGGTACTTCTCTATCCTTTTGAAGTTCATGTTCGATTTGAACACGAGGGTGGTCTTCCCGATGCCGTATATTGAGTTCTGCAGTATGTCAGAGATGACATCGATGGTAGTCCTTTTCTGGGTCAGGCTTGAGAGCAGCTCTGCCCCCGTGTCCTTCTTCATGAAGTTGACAAGGTTCCATAGCTCCAAGATGGATATCTTCGATTCCTTCGTTTCCAGATTTCCCTTGACCAGATAGTCATATGCCCCCATCTTAAGGGCCTTGACCGCTGTCTCGTCATCCCCCTGCCCAGTTACCAGCACGACAGGGATGTCGATATTGTCCTTTTTCATCTGGCTTATGATATCTAATCCTGTCATTCTTGGGAGCTTGTAATCCAGTATCGCAAAATCGAAATACTCGTTTTTCAGCTTCGTGAGTCCTGTAGTGCCTATAGGCGTATTGATCAGTTCAAATCCTTGGGGGAATACTTCGGACAATACCTTCTTCATCACGAGAACGTCGGCATTGTTATCTTCCACATATAGGATCCTTGGTCCCTCATTATCGTTATCTTCATTATTCATTTGATCACTCCGGCGGGAGTTTTGAAAAGTCGAACCAATATCCATATATCACTTCTATCGTCTGTTCGAACTTCTCATGGTCTGTCGGCTTGACAACATAGCTGTTGGCGCCCAGGCTGTATGCCCTCTTGATCTCATCGGGAAGCTGGGATGACGTCAAGACTATTATCGGTATGTCCTTTGTCTGATCGTTCTTCTTGAAGCGCTCAATGAACTCGAAACCGTTCATCTTGGGCATGTTCAAGTCAAGCGTTATCAATCTGGGCAGCATCATCTCGGAGTCCAGACTGCCTTTCAGCACCTTTGCCAGGAACGAGAGAGCCTCTGTTCCATCTCTAACCACATTTATTTCCTCGTCAATATATTTAGATAGCGTCCTTCTTATCACCAGGCCGTCGGTGATGTTGTCCTCTATTACCAATACGCCCCTTTTTGTCATCATTCTTCCCCTATGAAAAACTTTTCAATAGTGAAGTAGATCGTTGTTCCCTTTCCTTCTTCACTGTCGAGCCAGATGTCGCCCTTGTGCTCCTTGACGATCTTTTTGACTATGGCAAGGCCGGCCCCTGTGCCCCCATATTCCTCTCTGGGATGAAGCTGTTCAAAAAGCTTGAAGATCCTTTCATGGTACTCCTTTGGGATGCCTATCCCATTGTCCTTTACGGAGAATTCATAGTAGAAGTTATGATTGGTATATCCTATCTCTATGGTGGGTGTTGGCGAGTCATTGAACTTGATCCCATTCTGTATGAGGTTCTGGAAGACCTGTTTCATCCATGTCTTCTGGACCAGGGCCCTTGGAAGATTGGAGCACTTCACTACAGCGTTCCTTTCCTTGATGAACTTCTCTATGTCCTTCACAACCTCGTTTATGAGCTCGTTGAAGTCAACGAAGGAGAAGTCGACATTCTTTCTGCCGACCCTGGAGAGGGTGAGAAGGTCGTCCACCAGCTGGGACATGGTAGATACCGACGAGACGAGCATGTTAAGGAATTCCACTCCGTCCTTGTCCATCTTGTCAGAGTAGTCCCTCTTAAGATATGTTGCCAGGGAGGAGATGTTCCTGAGCGGCTCCTTAAGGTCATGTGATACTGTAAAGGTGAAGTTCTGCAGGTCCTCGTTTATCTTCTTGAGCTCCACTTCCAGCTTCTTTCGGTCTGTGAGGTCGAATATCGTCACCACGATGAACTCGCTGTTTGGTATGAAACTGAACGTGAGGGATGTGTAATGCGTCTCACCTGTCTTGGTATGCACCTGCGCTTCCCTTGTGAAAGGCTTAAGCGTCTTGACGTTTCTCATCCTGTTGAGCATCAATACAGTTGGTTTCCTGTCCTTGAGGTCTATCATGTTAGACCATTTCATCTTGTTGATTATCTCTTCGTTCTCGTATCCCATCAGATTGTTGAACTGGGGATTTGTGAGGAGTATGGTGCTGTTCTTGTCTATCATTATTGTGGGTGCCCCGGTGTGGTTGAAAAGGGAGAAGTACCTCTCCTCGACATCCTTGAAGGATGCGGATCGCGCAGTGGCCAGGGAAAGGAACGCGGGGATAAAGGAGGCATATCCTAAGGAGTACAGGATGTCGGGAAGCGAACCCGTCGAATACTGGCCCTTTATGGTGAGCATCCCATAGAAGAAATCTCCAAAGAAGAAGAAGGCCCCAGACATGAGCACCCATCCCCACAACAGGAACTCGGCGCCCTTGTTGTCATAGATGAAGTAAAGGGTCGAGAAGAGCACTATCATGAGGTCCAGGACCAGATATATCAGGGTATATCTTACAACACCCGTATTGAAGGCACTATTGAACTCAGAGTAGAAGTATAATCCAGAAAAAATCGCAGCAATGGAGACAAGGAACATCAAGAGAGCAGTATATGTCAGATTGAGATTGTCCTTCGCGTTCTTGTACCTGGATCCCATGGCAAGCAGTATGGCAGCGTACCCTGCAAAGTAGAACACATTTGACTTTAGCGTGAAAGGCTCTATGACGCCGTCCACCTTCGTTGTGCCAAGGAGATATTCGGCTATAGCCCAACAGAGCAATGATAGTATCAGTATGCCCAGCGTCGTCTTCATCCTTGTGGAAACGAATCTTAGCAGTACGACGTAGCCTATCACGAAGGCCATCGCGGGGATGATGAAGACAAGGATGTTGGCATAGTACGCCCTGCTGGATTCAGAGAGTAGTTGAGGAAACAATATCAGTACAGTCAATATTGCCATCGCGACTATAGACTCATATTTATTATCCATGGAATCAGATTAATTTTATTATTATATTTTAAAAAATTACCTTTCAAATATATATATTATGGTATAAAAGATGCCCCGGGCCGGATTTGAACCGGCGAAATACTAGATCTTCAGTCTAGCGCCTTCCCAGGCTTGGCGACCGAGGCGCGATTCGAATAGTTCTCCTAAATTCCAAATAAAAAGTTTTCTATCTTGGTGACCTTAGACCATGCCTTGAATTTTTAAAAAGAAAGCCCTGATCTTAGGTCCAAGCCGGCAGGATCACATCTCTATATGGGAACCTGTGAAGAAGTAGGCCACATTTCCGTTCAATACCTCCTTAAGGATCCTATACCCCCTTCTGCTAGTACAATGGCAGGTATAGGTGATGCCTACACCATAGGAAAGAATGCCCTTTCCAATGTCGAGTATCCCGCTTTCGCTTTCCTCATTAAATATCGGTATGCCCACAAGATGGAGGCCACCCATGATGGTCTTTATCCTTTCTCCAGGAAATCTTTGAACTACCGTTTCTAGGATGTTGAGTATGTTGACATGTGCGCATCCCGTGAAGATGGCCAGCCCCTTTTCCATCTTCAGGACCATGCACATCTCATGTTCGAAGTTGTCCTGGACCTTTGTCTTTCCGTTGCCCTTAAGGTAAATCTTGTTCAGGCCTATTTGCGGGTACTTGTCGACGAAGTTCGGTATGAGGAAGAAGTTAGGATGGATCTCCAATGGGGATTCCACGAAAACGATCCTCTCGCCATACTGCGTAAGCAGTGAGCGATCTATGCTTATCTCCTTCTTGATGAACTTGTAATTGATGAAAAGCCTGTCAAAGGCGCTTTCCTTGATGTATACCTTGGCCTTATTATTTATGGCCAGGAACTTCCTAAGTCCCCCGCTATGGTCGCTGTGCCCATGCGATATCACTACAGCATCCACATCCTGGAGCTTTATGCCCATCTTTTTCGCATTGTTAATGAACTTCTCAGATTTCCCAGTGTCAAAGAGCACACGATAGTTCTCATGCTCAACGTACATGCTGAGCCCATTTTCAGAAACGAGTTCATCATCTGCCGGGCATTTCAGATTTTCGATAAGCATTGAGGAAATCATTTATTTTACACCCTCCCAATAAGAATTGTGATTATTCATTTATTGAGTTTTGCATCATTAATGACAGCAAAGGAAGTAATTTTGACAAAATATAGGTAAAGGAGCCCCGAGCGGGGTTTGAACCCGCGACCTCCCGCTTACCAAGCGGACGCTATACCAGGCTAAGCCACCGGGGCATTGCAAACAAAGAAAAGCATTTTTGTTTTATAAATCTTACTACTTTAAAGGTCTTGCGCATAGTTACTGGCACATGCCTGAAGCCTTGATATCCTTGGATATGTTTTTTATTTTGAAATATCGTAACATAGGTGATTGATATGAACGAGCTAATTGATTCTGGCAACAGGAAGATAGACTGGGTGGAATCCTACATGCCGGTCGTTTCCTCGATAATGGGCCGCTTCAGGGAAACGAGGCCTTTCAAGGGCAAGAAGGTTTCGTGCTGCCTGCATCTGGAGGCGAAGACTGCCTTTACAGCCTACGTCCTAAAGGAGGGCGGGGCAAAGGTGGCAATCTGTGGCAGCAACCCCCTGACAACGCAAGATGACGTCGCCAAGGCACTTGAAAGCAGGGGAGTTACAGTTAACGCCAGATA
>JAFGGT010000024.1 GCA_016930445.1 Candidatus Methanofastidiosia archaeon
CCCTCGATCCCGAAATGGACGGATATGCCTTCGCCATGGGGTCCGAGCACGCCCTCGCCATGCGCATCGTCGATATATGACATTGCGCCGAACTCCTGGCATAGCTGCGCTATCTCATCAGCCTTGGCGACATCCCCGTCCATCGAGAAGACACCGTCGGTGATGACGAGTATGCGCCTGTACCTCTTCTTGTCGCTTTCCACAAGGAGGTCTTCAAGCTGCCCTATGTCCTGGTGCTCGTAGATCGCCCTGTCAGCCCTGCAAAGGCGTGTCCCGTCTATTATGCTCCCATGATTGAGAGAGTCGGATATGATTATGTCGCCCTTGTCGACCAGCTGAGGTATGAGTCCCGAGTTGGTGGCGAATCCCGTCTGGTACACCAACGCCGCCTCTGCCTTCTTGAACTTGGCTGCCATCTCCTCGACCTGCATGTGGACCTTCATGTTACCGGCAATGGGCCTGACAGACCCGGAACCGGCCCCGAACTCCCTTGTAGCCTTTATCGAGGCCTCTATTATCTTTGGATGATTTGAAAGGTTTAGGTAATTGTTGGAACAAAGCATTATGACCGGCTTGCCGTCAACGACGGTCCTCGGCGCCGAAGGCCCTTCAAGCGTTCTCAGTCTCCAATCAAGATCCTTTGATCTCAACTCTTCATATTCTTCCCTCAGGAAGGCTGTAGGGTTCCTTTTCATGATAAACACCTCAAATATCAATGATGATCTTTCCGGAATTTCCTCCCACCATCGTTTCCATGCCCTTAAGGAAATCATCGAACTTAAACCTATGCGTAATGATGGGGTCGAGATTGAGCTTGCCCGATTTAAGAAGCCCTGTTGTCAATATCCAGGTGTCCCATATGCGCCTGCCGTATATGCCCTTTATATCAAGGCACTTGAAGATGACGTTGTCGTTCAGCTCTATCGTCACCGGCTCGTTGAATATCCCAAGAAGGGCCAATGTGCCTCCTTTCCTTGCCATCCTCATGCCGGTAAGAACAGCACTTGGATTGCCGGTGATCTCGAAGACTGCATCCATGCCAACGCCTCCGGTCAGTTCCTTTGAGATCTTTTCGAAATCGTCGCCTGCCCTGAGTACGTGGTCTGCGCCGACCTTCTTGGCGAGGTCCATCCTGTATTCGTTCTTGTGGCCGACAGCCACGACCTGCGCCGCGCCGGCGGCCTTCGCGACGGCTATCGCCATCAGGCCTATGGGCCCGCAACCGAGGATGGCCACGTTCCTGCCAGTGACGTCAGTGGAGAAGACTGTGTGAACGGCATTGCCGAGAGGGTCCTGTAAGGAAAGGTACTCCTTTGGGATCTTTGGGTCATTTACCCAGAGATTTTGAGCGGGAAGTGCCTGATACTCACAGAAGACGCCAGGGGTGCTGACGCCGAAGGCGGTCAAGTTCTCGCAAATGTGTGCATTGCCCAGCTTGCACTGCTGGCAATGGCCGCAGTATATATGACATTCGCCGGAAACGGAGTCCCCCTCATTGAGGTAATCTATGTTCTTTCCAACCTCCACTACAGTGCCGGAGAACTCATGGCCGTAGATGAGAGGTGGTTTGATAGCATTCCTTGCCCATTTATCCCAATTGTATATATGCACATCTGTACCGCAGATAGAGACGACATCCATCTTGACCAGAGCGTCATTAGGGCCACAGACTGGCATTTCCACATCGAGAATATCAGTGCCCCCAGGCTCGGGACGAACCTTCACAATGGCTTTCATACTAAGAAAACAATATGTCCATTATTTAAAACTTTGTATCCCAATATTCTTTATTGTCGAAGTTCTATAACCTATAATGACAGGTAAATAACGCTTTTTATTGAACATATCGTCAATATAGGACTCACCCGTATCCACTAGAAGATGCTTTATGGTCCTCAATTTAGCCGGAGTAGATACAATAAGTATATTATCGAGGCCTATCGCCTCTATCGATCTCGGAGTGATCTGAAGATTGCCTCTGCCGATGATGAATCCCTGGGCGCCGATCGGGGAGAGGACAAGTTTGACATCCTTATGTTTTCCAAGAAGATTCATAATGCCCTTTTCATTAAGGTCCTTTGCCAGAAGCCTCTTGCCCTTCACTGCATCTATCCCCAAGAGCGTCTTGTCTATGCCGAGCTCTTTGCCGACAACGCCCAGCGTGCTCCCTGCCCCGAGCAGATAAAGAGTTTCATCGTCCATGTCCTCGATGAGCGTCCTGGCAATGTCCTTCTTAATTTCCTCTTCCTCTGCGCCCTTGATCAGGGTCTTGGAAGCCTGCATGTAGTTGCCCTCGAACAATGTATTCCCAATGCCGTAGACCTTGAAGGCAAAGTTGTCCTTTCGATACTCATCCTCATCGAGGTCGACTATCTCCGCATCCTTGATGGAAGCCTCTCCACCTACATAGAGTTCCAAGAGCTCGGCAGCCGCAACGGGATTGATGGCAAAAACCCCTGATAGCATCTTCACGCCACAGGGGACCCCCAAAAGGGGCAAGGATCCCCCGACCGCCGAGAAGACATCCCTCGCCGTCCCATCGCCTCCACAAAATACCACTAGATCGCAACCTGCCCTCAAGAACTCCTTGCAAGCCAATATCGTGTCCACATTGGAGGTACTGTCCTCAGATCGGTATACGACCCTGTGGTTGAATCCTCTTACCATTAAGTTCTCCCCCATGGGGCTCCCGCAGGTGAGCCACTCGATATTTGCCAATGCCCTGGCAGCAATGTTGTCCAAGAAAAGCCTGGCGCGGTCAAAGGAGACGTTCACGGCTCCCAGGGAGATCGCCTCCTTTACCTTGCCATCCGTTCCCTTGAGGCCGACCTTCCCACCCATACCGGCTATGGGATTGACAAGAAAACCAACTTTTGGCATATCTGAATATAGGGGCCTGGATTTAAAATGAATATGGTAAATGTTTATATATGACCGAGAGGTCTGAATGACATGAACAAGTATTCATATGTTCTGGTGCTTATCGCATTCATAATTTTCATGGCCGCCGATTATATAAATGACAAGCTTGTCTACCTGGCGTTTGTGATATTCATATTTGCTTTCTTCCTGCCAATGATCATAACTATGGCCACAGGCAAGCACTTTAGGGGAAACTAGAAAAATAGAAAAAGAGGAAGAAACTACCTCTTCCTTCTTACGGTCATGCCTATAACGACTATTACTGCCAGGATCGCGCCTGCAAGCACCGAGGCCATTGTCAATGGAAAACCGCCATCTTCCTCCACTGAATTTGGATTCGGTGATATGAGCTCGGCGTCCCCTCCGTTCTCTGTGGAAGGACATCCGTTTCCATCGTCGCCTGGTACTGTGGGGCATGCATCCTCCTCATCCGGGACGCCGTCGCCATCCATGTCACCTTCTATCCCAATGAACTCGTTGGTATCGTATCCTGGGTCGAATGGCGATATGAGCGGCTCCTCATCGTAGCCCCTCTGATCATCCTCTTCCCAGAGCTCTGTCTCTGGATTTGACAATATGACCACCTCTCCCCATTCGTCTGGCATTACAAGGTTGTCTGGATAATCCTCGAAATCATTATCTCCGCCATCTCTTGATGGGAGTTCACCTTGGCCCTCATCGGCCGAGATGGGGACCACTATGCTTGCGAACAGGCAAAGCAATACCAATGCAGGTACTATCTTTTTCATCTTCTCACCTTTTCTTCGTTTTATCTTTGATAGTTTCCGGAAACATGTTCTCTTCATTGTAACAACTTGTATTAAAACGTTCCGAGATGATTCAAGATAAATTGAAGTAATAAAAATAACAAATAAAATAGTTTTTCATCAAATTTAAACCAATATTTTATCTTATTAACATATATTAATGAAATTAATACAACAAGATAGGGCACATAAGAATGTAAAGGAATCAGTATAATTTCATAATTTCAAATCATGTGGAAGTGATAATTGCTGTATATCGATGCGAAAGAACAGCCCCTCCCTAGGATGGCCTATCTCTGGCAGGGTGGCCTTCCTCCATACTAGTTAAAATGAAGAAATACAAAAGAATTATATAACATAGTCTTTATCTACTGGCATGGACGATTACCTCATAAACATCGAAAACATCACAAAGGATTTCGGGAATCTTAGGGCACTTGACGATGTTTCACTCAAGATAAAGAAGGGGGAGACATTCGGCCTTTTGGGGCCCAACGGCGCAGGCAAGACAACTCTTGTGAGAATACTCTGTGCCGTGCTTACGCCCACCAGTGGCAACGGAACGATAAACGGGCTCAATTTACTTGAGGAGAAGAACGGGATCAAGAGGATGACCGGGCTGCTCCCGGAGAACCCGGGGACCTATGAGGACCTTACATCATTCGAGTTCCTCTCATTCGTAGGGGAGCTCTATAGCATTGAGAAGAAGACGATAGACCAGAGGATAAGTGACCTTCTCAAGCTGTTCGACATATATGATAGGAAGGATGACCTTATATCCGGATTCTCCTCAGGTATGAAGCAGAAGGTCATGTTGGCTTCCACCCTCATACATAATCCTCCCTTGCTGTTCCTTGATGAGCCTACATCGGCCCTAGATCCTACGGTAGCAAGGACCGTCAAGGACATCATACTTTCCCTCTCAAAGGAGGCGCAGAGGACTATAGTCATATCCACCCATCAGCTGCCGCTTGCGGAAGAGGTGTGCGACAGGATAGCCCTCCTTCACAGGGGAAAGGTCTTGGAATGCGGAAGCCCAAGGGAACTTATGGAGATCAGTGGGACCAACAGTCTTGAGAAGGCGTTCTTCAAGATAACTAATCTCGAGAGCAAGGATGTCGAGATACTTCTGGGCTGGTGAGATCGATGGCAGCCTGGCTGACTATAGGAAAATATAACATGCGTCTGAACTTAGGGAAGTTCTATAGGAGAAGGAAGGTATTTGTTCCCATAGTGGCCCTAACTTATCTGATCTATGCGATCCTATTGAAGATGCTCGTTGATGCCAATCCGGAGAATCTTATAGTAAGATTGCTATCGGACAAGGCCCTTTTCGCGACCCTGCTGGACCTTGTCATGCTCTATATTTTCATATATCTTATCATGATCCACGTTTTCACAGGCATCAGGCGCCAGAACAAATCAAGCTTGGAGCTTCTTTTGTCTTCACCTGTAAGTTCTAGCGATATCGTCCTTGGCGAGACCATTGCTTCGCTGCCCATATATTTGATGATAATACCGATATTGCTCATTCCGTTGCTGATATTGGGATACTTCCAGGCAGGCATAGGGATGATAGGTCTTGTTAAGATAATCCTTTCACAATTGCTGTTGCTGGTCTTGGCCATCGGGACCGGAGCCATAGCTCTCACCCTGATACAGTCAAGCATACAGAGAACGAAGACGAGCAGGTACTTCAGGCTTCTGGCGTCTATTTTATCGGCAGGCCTATATCTGTCTATCTACTTCCTGAACTCATGGCTTTCCACTGCCGAGAGCGTAACCCAAAATCCATTCTTTGATATCCTCCCCACATCGTTGGCAGGGAACATAGCATTTTCTGAGATATCAGGATATGTCCCGGAACCCTCGATAATGTTGAGCTATATGACTATCATAATATGGATCGCCGTCGTTTATGGCCTTGGCATCAGAATAGCTGGAAAGGCATATTCGCTCGAGAAGGAACTCTCGAGCGCAAGACAGTCCATTACGAAGGAGGGGGCATTTTATAAGATACTAAGGATCGTCACCCCGCGGACCTACACTGAAAAGGTGGCCACGCACACAAAGGTCTACTTCAGGGACTCGAACAACTCCGCCACCAGCATCTACCTGTTCATAATAGCTTACTTCATCCCGGCCCTCATGGCATGGAGTACCAAGTCTGAGGGCCAGGAGGCAATTGGGCCTATCTATCTGGTAGGCACGTTCATGATACCGATGTTCGTGTCTATATCCATGCTCTCGATGTTCTACCTGTCAAGGGATGCCCTTTGGATATGGAAGAAGGCCCCTGGTGGCACGGACAGCTTCATAAACAGCAAGTGGCTCCAATCCTATCTTATGAGCATGTTGTTTCTGCCAGTGCCAGTGATAAGCGGAGTAATACTAGGGGTAGAGAACCTCGGTATCCCGAGGATAGCTTTCACAGTGGTACTCCTTCTTTTCGTAAATGCGTTCTCAGTGTCCTTCAGCATGTTCCTCAACATACTCAGCCCCACTAAGAGCATCCAGGGGGCGAAGACAGGCCTGAACTCCTTGATATCCACGATGGGAATATTCTTCATACTCTTGGTGATCACGATCCCGTTGATCTCCAGAATTAACTTCTATGTCTTTGTGGTCCTTTTCGGCGTGCTGCTGAACGTGCTGGGCTACGTGATGATAAGGGCATCAAGGGTCAGAATAGTAAATGCGATGGACATATAGGCGCTAGAGATTCTTTCTTCTCTCAGGGATGCTGCCTACCGGCAGCCTCTTGTCCCTGACATCTTTGGACACATAGAGCGCGCAGTAGCATGCCCCATACTCCTCCACGTCAGGGTCCCTATAGTCACAGGGGCAGATTATGTCCTTGTCCTTTTCATATATGCCAGATGCAAGCCTGCATGGGCATGACATGTACCCATACCTTTCATTGTTCTCCAAAAGGCCTTTGACCAATAGCAGTGTGAAAAGTTCGTTGGGGTTGAAGTAATGGCCCAACTCCTCTGCGCCCTTCTTTATGATGTCATGGATCTTTTTTATCTCTTTCTTTTCCACCAATTCAATCGCCTTTGAGGGCCTTTTCTATATCTTCTTCCTTGAATCCCGTTATGACATTGCCGTTGATCACCAAGGTCGGGAACGACAAGTTCGGGTTCAATCCTCTTACCGTCTGTACTGCTTCTTTCCTCTCATCGCCTTCGAGCAGGTCAACGTATATGTAGCGGTATCCGACCCCAAGGGATTCGATCAATTCCTTGGTCCTCTTGCACCAGCCGCAGGTGCTCAGGGCGTATAGTATCACTTCACCCGCGTCCCTTCCTTCGACCTCTTGGAATTCCATCTTGTCACCGTTTAAGATATTCTTGCAAACTATAAATACCTTCTCGAAGGCAATCGATGGGTTTAAAAGATGAAGTCGCGATATCATTTTGGTGGAGCTATGTATGATATTATCTCGCAGCTCATTGAGCTAAAGAGCCAGGCCAGGATAGCCCAAGAGCTGATGGTAAACTCTGATTTTCAAGGTCCCGACTGGAAGAGGCTCACGGTCGCCCTGGAATCCGTTGACAAGATCAACCGGATAATGGACGAGATAATGAACACTGTAGAGTCTGATTCTATGGTGGAGGAGAGGGTCCAACAGATAAAGAGGTATCAAAGGATGCCATTCGTGGCCGATCTGATGGCCGGGATATGGGACGAAGGTAAAAATACAGTTTCCGAGGAAGCGATCTAAACACGTTTCAGATCTTTTCGACCAATCCGCTAGGCATATCCCAATTTCTAAGATTTTAAGCAAGAGCCATTAATAGATCTTCTAATCCATTTAATAATGAAGGAGTGGTGCGGCTGCCGGGATTTGAACCCGGGTTACAAACGTGGCAGGCTTATGTGCTAGGCCACTACACTACAGCCGCATTTTTCGATAGAACAGTGCCACTTAGTCTCTTTTTTCATACTTATCACAATTTATAAACTTTTCTGTGCGCCTTTGCACATAGTGGATGCGTTCGTTAGGGGCTTCGCTATCTGATGAGCTTCCTGCTGACCACTACGACAAAGAATGCAAGAACGAATGCGCCAAGGAACGCCTCGCTTATGGCCAAGAGCTGGAAATCAGGTTTCGGTTGATAATCGCCATAGCCGAGGGTGGTGAACGTCACGGCGCTGAAGTATAGGGACTCAGTGAAGGAGGGCAGGAAATGCAGGCTGCCTGTAGTTATGGCGCCGAGCGACCAGTAGAACAGGCTGTAGAGCAATATGATAGTCAACGAGGTCGCAAGAACCCTCGCAGGGCTCTCACCATACATCGCCGTATGGTACAAGAGCTTGTTCAGGAACCAATTGACCCAGCTTTCGATCTTGGAAAAGAAGGAAAAACGCTTGCTTTCCTTCATGTCGAACGAGAATGGGAGATAATATCTGAGGAACTTGTTCTCTTTCAGCTTCTCGCTGTCCATCATCGCCGCGGTCCTTTGGAGCTTTCCCTTGACGACCCATTCCCTGGTGTAGTACTTTCCCGACCTGCCGTATAGGCCCTCGACACTGAAGTAGTTCTTGAGGTCGATATAGGTCGTTATGGCCTCATCGTATAGCTTTAGCGCTTCCTCGTACTCGCCGCCCCTGCGTTCGGCATCCGCATTCCTCTCTGCGATGATGATGTCGTCTATCCTTGCGTACCTTAGGTTCTTTATGCCCTTTATCTTGGCGTTGAAGGTATCGGTGTTGTGCAGATTCGCATTGTTGAGATTCGCCCCTTTCATATTGGCCCCTCTCAATATGGTGTTCTCAAGATCGGCATCGGAGAGGTCAGCATTCTCTATGTCGCTCTCGCGGAAGTTGGCCTTCTCAAGGGACGAACCCTGCATGTAAACGTTCCTCAGCTGCGCCTTGGCGAACTCCGCGCCCTGCATGTTGCTGTTCGCAAGTATAACTCCCTCAAGATTGGAGTACTTTAGATTCGCGCCCCTGAGGTCTGCGCCTCGTATGTTGCTTCCCCTCAAGTTCGCACCCCTAAGGTCGGCCTCCCTAAGGTCCGCTATCTGCAGGTCTGCCCCATCTAGCTCCGCGCCCCTCATTATTGCCCTGTAAAGCGAGGCATGGAGCAATATCGCCTTGTCGAGCTTCGCATCGAGCAGGCTGGACTTCTGCATCTGTGCCCCTGTCATTATGGCCTTGCTGAAGTTCACCCATGAAAGGTCGCAGTTCCTCAGATCGCTGTTGGCCATGATGGCCCCTTCAAAGCTCGCGTACTTGAGGAATGAGCCATTGAGGTCTGCCTGCCTCATCTGCGCCCTCGAGAAGTCTGCCTCCTTTGCCATTATTCCGCTCAGGTTCGCGTTCTCAAGGCTGGCGCCCTGAAGATTCGCATTGGCAAGACTGCATTTCTCAAGGTCCGAGGAGTCAAGATTAGCTTCCACAAGATAGGCCTCATCAAGGTCCAACCCGTGAAAATCGCCTTCGCTCAGCTGCTTTTCCTCGACCTCCTCGTGCCAGATGCAGGATTTCTTCCCTTCTTGGGCATCGTGGGGGCATCTCTTCTCCTTATTGGTATAGCTGTGGTCGCACTTCATGCCTTTTAAGTTTATATTGGAATGTTCTAAAATAGTTTACCATATCTTACGCATTGGGGCGTCTGTATATGGTCAGATAAGCGATGCAAGGTAGGGAAATGCCACGAGAGTGCCTATGGTCGAACCTAAATTCGCGAACGCGACCACAAGAAGCGTCCTAGTGATCTTGTTCCTCCATAGGTCGAATGTGGACCTTATGTTGCTCAGGTCCTCGAAATCCTTGACCTTTGGTCTTCTCACGTAGGCTTCGGAAAGCCCGGCGAACCATCCCGCTGCGACAGTGGGATTGAGCGAGGTGAATGGTGCAACGACAAAAGCGACCAATGCCGATATTGGGTGGCATAGGGCAAAGAGAGCGCCGATTGCCGACAATGTCCCGTTTATAAGGAACCATCTCTTGAGCATTGTCAAGGTCACTTCGCTACCATGAGCATAGAATCCCCATACCAGGAGGGAGATGAACAAAAGGGGTATCCCCCACATTGCATATTTCAGGTAGCTCCTCTTCTTGGGAACGCTTTCTAGTTCCCTGATGTCAACATGCCTTTCCAGATTTGAGACAATGCCGCTCATATGGCCTGCGCCTACTACGGCCACCATCCTCTTGCCTTCCTTGCCGTTGAGCGTTTCCTTTATCCTCCCCGCGATGTAGGCGTCCCTCTCGTCTATCAAGGTGCCCTTGACATTAGGGATCTCCTCTGCGAGCTCCTCAAGCATCGATGTGAGCATGTCCTCTTCCTTGATCTTCTCGATCATCTCTTCGTCGACCTTCTCCCCGTCCTCAAGGAAGGAGAACATGATGGAGTAGAGTATCTTTAGCTTCTCCTTTAGGGACATGTTCTTCCAGGCCCGATTA
Source organism: Candidatus Methanofastidiosia archaeon (assembly GCA_016930445.1). Lineage (GTDB taxonomy): Archaea > Methanobacteriota_B > Thermococci > Methanofastidiosales > NM3 > JAFGGT01. The sequence continues at coordinate 10,110 of JAFGGT010000024.1, forward strand.
AAGGTGATGTTTATGTCCCTGTCCAAAAGCGCGATCTCCTTCTCCTCTCCGGCCAGATTGATGGCCTCTATCATCTCGGCTCCGGGCGTTGTGCCTAGTTCCTCTCCCAGCCTCTTTTGGAAGTTCGAGAGCATTACGCTTGCAAGGAACATATGTGATTTTCCCTCCTTTATCACCTTGTATATGTCCTTGTTCTTCCAGGCGTCCTTGTCAACGATGTTCTCGTACCTGCCCTTGTCGAGCTCCACGCCGATAATGTCTGGCCCGAAGTCCTCGATAGTTTCCCTTACCTCGTCCCTGCTCTTCTTGGATATGTGGGCTGTGCCTACTATGATCAGCTCGTTGCTCCCTAAATCGACCTTCTTCTTTGCCATCAATGATTAAGCTTGGAGTAGTGTTTAAATAGCTTTTCAGCGTAGTTTCATCATATGAAGATAAGGTCTGTCACAGTGAATTCAGATCTTAGTGTGCATGAGAGGGAGAGCATATCCTCCCTGCTGGAAGATGCAAGGCGCTCCATGCCATTCGAAGTTGAAACTGTGCGTGCGTCGACAGTGCCGCAGAACGGGCAATACGAAGGAAAGGAATCGGCAATAAGCTCCGCCATTGAGATGGAGGAATGGGCCGAGTGCTCTAAGATTGACTACATAGGCGGGTTCGGCCTTGGGAGGTATCCTAGCTCCGAAGACCTGAAGTTCCTTAAATGGCTGCCTGACATATTCGACAGGACGGAGAA
>JAFGGT010000100.1 GCA_016930445.1 Candidatus Methanofastidiosia archaeon
TCCTCGCACCTTCTCGCAGAGGTGCAACAGATAGCGGACAAGGTGGCGCTCATAGACAAGGGCGAGATTCTCGCCTATGATACGGTGGACGAGCTTTCGAAAAAGTACTTCACGGTCAAGGAGATCATAATAGAGACCCTGGTGCCATTGACAGATGCACAGCTCGCGATGATAAAGGGATACAAGGAGGAGAAGGGAGGCACGTGCTCGGAGGTCAGGGAAATAGCACAGATCGCAGAAAGGAAGTACAGCGTTGCTTTCATTGGGGAGACCGAGGAGTGCAGGATGGTGCTGCTCAACTGGCTTGTTTCAATCGGCATACCGCTGACCACCTTCAATCCAAAGGGGCTGGCGCTTGAGAGCATCTACATGGAGATGATAAAATGAAGGAGGTCACAGGATTTTCGCAAATGGCTACGATCATCAAGTACGAGATGCTGAAGTTCCTCAGGGGAAAGAAGCTCTACATCATGTTTGCCATAATAGCTGTCTTCATGGGGGCCGTCCTCATAGTGCCGCCAGCCGTCGGCGAACCGTACCCAGACTCAAGGGAGCTGATCCAGTTCTTCACGCAGTTCATAAACATCGTTATCATACTGCTCGTGACCCTGTTCGGAGCTGACTCCGTCGTCTATGACTTTGAGAAGGGAACGGCCTTTGTGCTCTACCCGAACCCGGTAAGGAGGAGAACGATATTCGCAGGGAAGTTCATAGCGGCGACCGTCGTGTCGATAGGGGTGCTGTGCCTATACTTCGCACTGGCTGGCATAATAGACCTGGGCATAAACGGTTCTGTGCCATCGAGGATGACATATTCCCTCTTGCTGGCCATTGCATATATGGTCGCCCTGATGTGCGTTACCTTCCTGATATCCACATCGATGCGCTCCACCTTGGCATCGAGCGTGCTCGTGTTCGCCATCTTCTTCCTGGTGATGCCAATGATAGGCGGGATACTTAGCATCGTCGGAGAGAAGGCCTGGTTCCTCTTGACATCCATGGTCTCGGTGGTGACGGACGTACTGAGCGTGCCATTCCCGAAAAGCACGATAATCGACGCAGGGGCCGTGAGGGTGGTCGACTATCACCCGACCGTTGGGACCGCATTGCTGATAATAGCGGTCTACGCGATACCTGCACTGGCGCTCGCATACAGGCAGTTCATAAGAAAGGAGCTTCTTTGATCCTTTCTCCCCTTCTTTATTTTGAGCAAATACATCCCGAGCAATTTGAGACAACGCCTGACAAAGGTAATGGTGGATTTTAAGGCATCTACAATGTCAAGTAGAAGGCGAACATCGCCAGGCCTGACAGGATGGGCACGAAGAAGTTGTCGTCGATGAATATCCTCTGTAGAATGCTCTTCCCCCTGTGCTCCTCGAACGGGAACATCTCTATTATCGCACCGGTGAAGGCCCCGATGGAAGTTATCATGATTATCTTGGAGAATGAATCGACGGGTGCCGTGAAGTGCATAGAGAATGTAATTGCCAGGAAGGCGAAGAAAAAGAATGCGATGCTCCCTTCGAGCGTCTTGTTCCTGTCTATTGGATTTTTGACCTTGCCCCATTTCTTCCCTACCAGGGTGGCGAATCCGTCCCCGAATGCCATGACGCCAATGGAGGCTGCTGAGATGAAGAGCGGATAGAATATGACGCATATGCCTATGGCACAGATGTATATCAGCGGGCCTATGAGGTATCTATAGCCGTAGTCCTCTGGCCTGGCGATGGCGTCAAATGCCTTCTTCCAGACATGTGGCCTCAGTATGAAGAGGGCAAGGAACAGCATCGTGGCAACGACCATGAGGGCAGGGACCCTGTCCAGGATGAGCGGGTAGAACATCCAAAAGCCCATGCTTATGTGCAAGGCCTTCCGTTTAAGCTCCTCCATGATCTCTCCGCTCAAATCATCACCAATCGTTCAAACATCGGAAGAGGTGTCCCAAAACTCCTCCTCCCCGTACTCCTCGGAGAAGATCTCGTCGATCAGGTCCTCAAGGTCCTCTAGCTCCACGAGCCCTTCTATCTTTGACACCACTTCCTTGTCCAGCTCCATGACTAATGTTGGCACCGTGACTATCTCATACTTCTTCGCCATGGCCTCCTGATAGTCCACATTGACAAGTTCGACGGTGATGTCCTCGTACTCCCGTATCAACTCTTCGAGAATGTTGTTCTGGACATCGCTGTCCTCTGCCCAATCGGCATAGAAGTGGTAAATCTTAAGCATCGAAAGCAATTATTTTGTGATATGATTTTAAGCTTTATGGTTAGGGCGGCTCTGCAGGTTTTGGGCGAGCTAAATACTGTCTTTTTCTATTTCCCTTCCCTTGGCATATTCTGTGAACTTTCCATCCACAAAGAACGGTCTTCCCCTCACCCATGTCTCTGAGACCCTAGCGTCCAGTTCCATGCCCTTGAACGGGGAATGTTTGGCCTTAGAGAAGAAGCTCGACGGGTCTAGCAGCGCCTTGCTGCCGACATCCAGGACCGCGAAGTCGCCCCTGCCTCCCGCCTTGAATCCGAATCTCCTGCCAAGCCTTGAGAGCAGGGCCCCCTGATTGAGGTGCATGCATTTGCAGAAGGCCTCGGCCGTGATGTTCTTCCTGTTCAGTGCAGTGTACATCAGCGGTAGCGTCGTCTCGACGCCGGACACGCCGTACGCCCCCCTTTCCTTGTCCTCAGATGTGTGAGGGGCGTGGTCGGAGGCAACGATGTCTACTATATTGCCGAGGGCCCCCCAAAGGTACCTTCTGTCCCTCTCCGAGGATATGGGCGGCTTAACATCGTAGTCGCTGGAAAGGAAGAGATGATGTGGCGTCACCTCGCAGGTTATGTTCTCATCCTTGTATCTTGCCAGGACCTCCACCTCCTCCTTGGTGGAGACGTGGCATATGTGGAGGTGCGTGCCATATCTCTTGGAGAGCTTGATCCCCTCCCTCATGCCTTCGAGATGCGTATGGAGGGCTATAGGCTTGCGCAACTTGAACAGCTCTTCAAGCTTGCGCTCGTCAAGTATGAGCGATCCTGTGGTCTCCTCCAAGAATACCTTTATGAATAAAGGGTCCACAAGACGGGCCTCCTCGAGCGAAGCGTCGTCATATACGCAAAAGTTGATCAGGTAGTCGCATAATGAATCATTCGAGAAGAGGGAGCGCCTCCTTTCATAGGTCTCTTTGTCATCGACAGGAGGGACCGTGTTCGGCATATCGCACACTGCCGAGGCGCCGCCTGCCAGGGCGGCCATGGACCCGGTGCCTACGGTCTCCTTCCCCTTCTGTTCGAAATCCCTGAAATGGACGTGCATATCGATGAAGGACGGTATCAGGAGCCTGCTCCCATCGACCCTGCCGTCGAAAGGTTCGAGTGCGGACACATTGCCCCCACTAAGCAAGACGGATGTTTTTTTGATTCCTCCATGTGTCAAAATATTTATATTGAGTGAGTCCATAAGAAAAATATAGGTATCTGTCTATAAAAGATAGGTGCCTGGGTGGAAATAATGCTCAATGACATCATATCAATTAGAGATATTTCCAAGGCCGACATAGAATTGATCCACAAAAAGGCCGAGGAGATGGAAAGATTCACCTCCATTGGGACCAATATCGCCCAAGGAAAAATACTATCAGCCCTTTTCTTTGAACCTTCCACCAGGACCATGATGTCCTTCCAATCCGCCATGCAAAGGCTGGGCGGATCGGTCATAGGATTCTCTGACACCAGCACCACCTCAGTAAAGAAGGGGGAGACGCTGGTGGACACCGTCCTCACGATGGAGAAGTACAGCGACGTGATGGTGATAAGGAATCCCTTAGAAGGCTCTGCCAGGCTGGCGGCCGATGTTGCAAGCATACCGGTGATAAACGCCGGCGACGGCGCCAATCAGCACCCGACACAGACGCTTTTGGACCTGTACACGATGAAAAAGGAGTTCGGAGAGCTCGATGGCCTAAAGGTGGCCCTGTTGGGCGACCTCAAGTACGGAAGGACCGTGCACTCGCTTGCCTACGCCCTCTCGATGTACGATGTCGAGCTGGTCATGGTGTCCCCGGACGAGCTTCGTATGCCTGTCGGCGTTAGGAACTATCTGGCCGGCAAGGTCCCCTACACGGAAATTATCGACCTGGAGGAGCTGCCGGATGTGGACATAGTTTATGCCACGAGGATACAGAAGGAGAGATTCGCCGACCCCAACGAGTACGAGAGGACAAAGGACGCCTACAGGATAGACCTGGACTCCCTCAGGCGAATAGGCGACGCGAAGATAATGCATCCGCTGCCAAGGGTCTCCGAGATCGCCAAGGAGGTCGATTCGACGCCAAACGCCATCTACTTCAAGCAGGCGA
>JAFGGT010000101.1 GCA_016930445.1 Candidatus Methanofastidiosia archaeon
CTTGCGGTAGAACTCTTCATCGAACATCTTCACGCCTATTATGTATGCATCGATGTGGGGATTTATGTAATCGATGGCCTCTTTGCTGAGATATCCATTGGTGACAAGGACGGTATAGAGCCCTTTCCTCCTTGCTGCCATCGACACATCCCTATAGTATTCCAAGGAAACGGTGGGTTCATTGAACGTAAAGGCTATCCCCTCGGCCTGGTGCCTTATGGCCTGTCTGACCACCATGGCAGGCGGTGCGTATGTCATGGGATAGTCATGAAAATCGATGGAGACATCATGGTTCTGGCAAAAATCACATCTGAAGTTGCATCCCACTGTACCGATTGAATAGACCTTTGATCCTGGCATGAAATGGAAGATTGGTTTCCTCTCTATGGGGTCCAGGCGCGCATAGGAGATAAGATTCTTGAGGCATTTAAGATGCCCTCCCAGATTCTTCCTCACACCACAGATCCCAGAGCGCCCCTCCTTGATGGTGCACCTATGTTGGCAGGCGATACATCTATCACCGTCAGCCAAATCGCATCTAGCAAGCTTGGCATCCTGGAACGGGACAGTATCGAATGACATTGGGGCTCACTCTACTGGCCAGGCCAGCAAATAACCGTCAAGCGATCCGAATATCTCCTGCAGGTCATATCTCTCAGCATCCTCCACAAGGCCTAATGGCCTGTTCAACAGCCTCATCCTGTTGAACTTCGCCTTGAGGGCGAACTTGCCGTTGATGCCGAATATCCTGCCGGTCCGGCTTGTTACTACAAGGGCCTTGTCAGAATGCTCATCTATCATCTCATTGTACCTGATGATGTCCTCGGTGTCCTCTCCCTTGGTTATCGTGGCCACTGTCCCTTCCTTGTCCGGCCTTATCTCTATAGTGTTGAAAAAGGCCTTTAGGTCCCCCCTGATGTTGATAGTTGAGAAGCTTATGGTCCTTTTATTCTCCACGACCTCTTCAAGTATGTGTTCAGGGCCCATCCCCTTCCTCTTCTCATTTGTCATGTTCTCTATGGAATGGATGAATATGCCAAGATACCATCCTTCAACTTCACCCTTGCCAAAGCCGAATATCTCCTCTGCCTCGGGCGACCATTGGGTAAGAAATCCAATATCATCGGTCTTTATGATTGCTTGCATGAATAGGATATTCCGCCAAAAGATATAAAGTTCACTGAAAAACAAGCGCAGACACGTTTTTTGGGAGGTGGATAATAGAAAACTGTGTCTGCAAGAAAAACACCATATGCCCCCTTTTAAATCTTGCTATGCTCTACCTTGTACTATTTTACCGATTTCCAGAGATAACGTTTTTAATAAGTATGGTATATTCTTACCGATGGCTCTAAAAAGTCTTTTTGACGGTTGGCAAAAGAAGAATGAGAAAAGGGAGAAGAGAAAGGCCAAGATGGAAGGCAGGGTGCCAGAGTCCACATTCCATCCGATAACCCTAGCGCTTCTTGTCGCCTGTGGCAGCATACTGACACTTCTGCAGCCCTTGAACATCCTTTTGGTAATATTCCCCTTAGCCACCAAGAAAGATGTCGCATGGAACTTCAGGATCTGCCTGAAGCTCGCTCTCATGATATCCATTGTTTACACAGTGACGATCCTTCTATTGTTCGCAAATCAGATCGATCTCTCGGACCTTGGAAACATATTGATAGGATTCGTTTACAATCTGGCGGTCTCAAGCCTAATATTGTATGTAGGGACATTCCTAGTGAACTATTTCAATCAGAAGAAGCGCTAATCGAGCTCCATTATGAGCTCTATGTCCTTTTCCAATTCCTCGACCATGAGCCTATCGGCCCTGGTCTGGGGATGTCTCGGCACGGCGTGGCATTCGGACTTCTTCTCGGTAGATATCTCGTAGGTGCCGATATATTTCGCGATCTTTTCTATCTCGACCTTGTCCATGCATAGTAGTGGACGAACTATATGCCTTTTGCTTGCCTTTGATATGACTATCATGTTGTCAAGCGTCTGGGAAGCCACCTGCCCAAGATTCTCGCCTGTGACTATCACGTCCGCTCCCTCCATATCGGCTATCTCATTCGCCAGTTTGATCATAGCCCTCTTGCAAAGGACGCATGTGTAGGGCTTTGACCTGTCCGAGAGGGCATCGACGATCCTCTGCAGATTCTTGCCGTGTTTGACGATATAGTATTTGATTATCACGTCATGGTCATCCGCCAATCTCATCAAGAGCCTCTTGGCCAGGTCCACATTGACCGGGGATGAGAAGGGATAATTGTCAAAGGTGACCGCGATCACCTCGTAGCCCTGCTCAAGGGCCATGTGGCAGGCAACGGGGCTGTCGATCCCGTCTGAGAGAAGAACTACGGCTTTCTTTACCATGTAATCCACATCTATATAATATTTTTAATATCTATAAAGGTTTCCACAAGGTATTCCAGCTGCGCATCTGATAGGCCGAATGTTGAGAACTTGAACCTCTTGGTCCTGCCGGGTTTTATGCCGACGATTCCCCTGCTCTTCAACTCCTTCGCCAGAAAATAGCCCTTCTTCTTGTGCGCCTTGGCGATCTCGTCGTAACATGGTGTCTCTATGGCTATCAGATCGTGCTTCTTTGGTAAAGTGCCTAACAGGGAGAATCCGCCAGATCCCAAAAGCTTAGATACGGCGTATCGGGCGTGCTCCACCTCCCTGTCCCATTGCTTCACCCTCTCCTTGATGTGAGGGAAGGCCGAAATGAGGGCGACCACCGCCGCGCCCCTTGTGGAGCATCCCAGTATCTCCAATGGTTTTATGGGATTGTCCTTTGAGAATCTTAGGACCTTGTCCTTGTAGTCTGAGCCTAACGCGAGAATGCCTGCATTTCC
>JAFGGT010000102.1 GCA_016930445.1 Candidatus Methanofastidiosia archaeon
GAAGAGTTGTGTGTCACAGGTCATTTAAAAAGAAAGCGAACTTGAGGAAAGGAACTGGAATAGGGAACAAAGGTAAGGGAAAATGGAAGGTCAGGGCCAGAGATGGGCTTATATGTTCTATAAAGACAAAATTCAATTATATCTATGCCCAGGAAGGAAAAAAGTATTATTTGCCCATTGACGATATATAGATGGTAATGATGATGAAGATACTCTCATTGGTGGCACTAATGTTGGGCGCCTTATTGGTGTCGGCTGTCATGTTGTCGGGCTGCATAAATGAAGGGTCATCCGAGACCTATCCTGATTTGACCCGTGGGGAAGTCATACCTGATGATATCCAGAAAAGGGGACCAGAAACGGACATTTACGCCCCTATCCTCTATTCAACGGAGTTTCAAGAGCCTGTTCCGCTTCCATATCCCATCAACACTGCAGGCGCCGAGGATTCGCCTTTCATCCTCCCCGATGGGAACACCCTCTACTTCTTCTTCACTCCTGATGTAAGGGTGGCTCCGGAGAAGCAGTTGCTTGATGAAGTCACCGGCATATGGGTCTCCAAAAAGGAAGGGGATTCGTGGCAGGAACCCGCAAGAGTTTGGCTGCAGGACCCTGGCAAGCTCTCGCTTGATGGCGCTGTCAGCATAGAGGGCAATAAGATGTACTTCGCTTCGGCCAGGGAAGGCTATGCCGGAGTGAACATATTCACAGCGACCCTCATGGGGGCGAAATGGGAGGATTGGGAATACGTGGGCGATAGGCTGATGAAGGAGATAAAGATTGGCGAGGTCCATCTGCATGGCAATGAGCTATACTTCCATTCCGATCGGGAGGGGGGCAAGGGAGGATATGACATATGGGTGACCACCTATGAAGGGGGCTCATGGTCGGATCCTGTGAACATGGCCGCAGTTAACACAGAAGGCATGGATGGATATCCCTTCGTGTCCTCAGATGGCAACGAGCTTTGGTTCACTAGGACCTATATGGGCACGCCGGCCATATTCCGCTCGAGGAACGTTGAAGGCGTATGGCAGGAGCCCGAGCTCATTGTATCGCAATTCGCGGGGGAGCCGACCCTCGATGATGCGGGCAATATTTACTTTGTCCACCACTATTACGAGAACAGTGCCATGATAGAGGCGGACATCTACGTAGCATACAGGGCCACATAGAGATATAGCAAAAGGGGCTACCATCGTTTGTCGTATACCTTAAGATACACGCCAAAGTTGTCCACAATCACTTTGAGGATGGGCACGAATATCAACATTCCGGCTATGATGCTAAGAGGGGGGACGTAAATGACCGAGGTTATGACGACTGCGCCTATGACAAAGTCTATCTGGTCAAAAGGTTTCCAGGATTCTCCAGGCCCTTTGTCCAACCTCCTTTTTAGAATGCTTTTTACAAGGTCGCCGAACATGGCGCCAAAACCCATCAGGAAGCCGAATGTGAGATAATCGATGCTATTGTAATCCAGGACTGATATGGATTTCAGCAAGCCCGAAAGATATATCTCCCGTTGCAATACGACCATGACTATCGATAGCAATATGGCTGAAAGGAATCCCCTGTATGTCTTGTTGTTTCCCGCTATCCTCTTGCCCCTATACTTCTTTCCAAGATCTACGGGGGTCGATAGCCTTTCCTTGAGAACCTTCCTGGCAAAGACTGGGGCCATGTTGCCCAGATAGGCGGGCAGCGTATACCATATGCATGAAACTATGTATCCTATCAAGGGATCACTCTCAATGTTTGTACATGTACTTGAACGGATTGTACCTCAAATAGATATATGACTTTGTTTCGGGGTCGATCTCCTCATATCTAAGGTATATCATGGATTGCTCGAAGAACGTGAAGATTCCAAGGACCAATATGGTGTAGAGGAACGGCCAGTAGGTGTCAACGATGAGCACCAATGGGAGAAAGACATAGAACGCCCTTTGGAACGTCTTCCCAGAGTAGAGATGAAGCCTTACCTTCCCCTTCTGCTTGATGTAGAATAACGCCCTATCGATGAAAGCAAGGGAGAGGAAGATGGCGAATGTAATGGCATTTTCGGTCAGGACCTCAGGCCTCATCAGATATATGAATAGAAGGGAAAGGATCAGCAGCATCTCATCGGATAGGTTGTCAAGGTTTGAACCAAAGACCGATGTCTGCCCTGACCTCCTGGCAAAGTACCCATCAAAGTAGTCCGAGAAGCCGCATATATAGAACAGGATAGAGAACGCCAATAGGTTGTTTTGGTATGCATAGTAAAGGAGAAATGGGATTAGAACGTATCTTATCCCAGTGATGAGATTGGGAAGCTTCATCATCTCAGCATAATAGGAAGAACCCATGGCAAGATAATGTGTACTTTATTTATATAATTTTATGTAAGATTAATGCTATGAATAAAGCTCCTGAAATGGAGCTATCCATATCGCCTTTGCACCTTGAAATGTGCCCCCTCAGTAAGCCAGCAAATTATTGCGCAGCCTGATCCTCGTGAAGCAATGCCTGCAGATAACGAAATCCTCGGTCTCCATCTGACTAAGAGAGTAGGAGTTCTCATGCTGGCAGCTGGGGCACATTATGGGTACTTTGATCTCCTCAAAGAAATCTGGTATATCGACACCCCCCTCATATAAATATGGAAAACAAACTATATTAATCATTCGATGATGCGAGGCAGGGAATGGCGGTCATTGAGGTTTCTGAAAAGGGGATAATGGAAGGTCTGGAAAGAAGATTCGTGAACAGCAGGCTCAAGTGCCTTCTCCAAAGACATTTCGAGATAAAGGTATATTCAAAGATGCTCCTGTCCAACGGCCTCGAGGCCTATGACGGGATGATATTGGATGCGGGGTGTGGAGCAGGATATGGCCTGGAACTGATAAATGAAAGATTCAGGCCCAGGGAGCTTTATGGCATCGACATCGACCCATTGGAAGTGGAATTGTCGAGAAAAAGAGAGGGGACTGCAAGGATAAGTGTGCAGGACCTTGCGAACACGAGCTTCAAAAGCTCATTTTTCGATGTTATATTCGCCTTCACCATCCTTCATCACATGCCCCATTGGAAGAGGGGACTAAAAGAGATCCATCGAATACTCAGGCCAGGCGGACTACTGCTCTTGAACGAGCACAATAGGTGCTCCCTCGATATTATGGAGCTGCTCCTTGGGGTCAAGCATCCGGAGCAGGGCAGATTCACTTGGAAAGAGCTTGAATCCTCTGTTGAGGAGGCAGGGCTAGAGATAATCGATAAGAGCATATTCTTTGGGCTCTTCGGTTTCTTCCTTTGTAGGAAGGGGCTCACGGCAGGATGATAAGCGAGTAGTACAAGAAGAACAATGAAACGAGCACGATGAAGATCGATAGCTGACCGACCCCATCGATTCCTAGCCTTACTGTAAGCGTCTTCTTGCCACTCTTCCTGTCGGCCTCATAGTCGCCTATGTCCTGGTATGGCGTTATGGCAAAGGCCAGCATGAACGCAAACACAGAGAATGCCATAGTCGGCATCGTCAGATCCCAGCCTTGCCCTAAGTATACCCACATCATGGTCGCCCAGAAGGAGAATGAGATGATGGCCTCATGGCCTAGGGTGACCTCCTCGGTAAGATAATTGGGCCACATCAATATTATGGATGCAGGCAAGCCGACAATGAGAAGTTCCGGTATGATGATGACCTGATAAGCTATCAAGGCAAATGCCACTAAGTTTAGCAAGACACCCCATCTCCTAAGCTCGGGCGAGCTGAGGGTGCCGTTCCTGATGACGCCCATCCCCCCGACCTCTCTATCATAGCCCTTGTCCCAATCACTGGCCTCATCCCTGTAATGTATGCCTATCGCGGCAATGATGACAGTGGACATCGACATGACTAGGGCGTTAACTTTCACGGGGCCGAATCCTTGGGACACACCTATGACGATGCCACCAAGAGATAACATAAGATACGCGAAAAGGAATTGTGGCCTGGTGGCGATAAGGTATGCCTTGGCCATCTTGTTTGGCTCTCTACGTCTTTGCTTTTCTTTCAATAAAGTTAATCGCACCTTGAAAATTAAAACATTCCCCACTCATAGCGGGCATTTCATTGTATATGTCGCAAGCTTTTGCACCAGTGGCACCTTATTTGTTCTCACTATCTCAAACCCGAGCCTATCATAGAGCCTTACCGCCCCTACGTTTTCGCAGGATACGTCCAAGACCATGGTATTGCATCCCTGCCCAATGGCCAGCTCCCTTGCATTTTCTAGAAGGAACGATCCTATGCCCTTGCCACGCATGCCCTCATCGACAGATACGTTGCTTATGTAGAACTCATCGACTGTGAATCTGTGAGTGATCAATCTTGATAACAACATCTTGTCCAATAGCCAGAGCCATATGGTCCCCCACAGAGGAAATAACCTTGAGAATGCCTTGGAATCGTCCTTGGTCATGAACTCATTCCCACTGTATGCCACCAAGACCCCTAAGATCTCTGCCCCTCTGTCCTCTGAAACATAAATGCTCTCATGCCCGAAGGAATTTCCGCCAAATGCTATTAGTTCCCCTATCTTCCTTTCAGCCATCACCCTATCCTTTCCAAATATCAGCCCAAAGAGTCCCTCATCGGTCTGGTATATCAGTTTGCAGATCTTTGGCAAGTCATGGTAACTCAGGTCAAGGGCAGAAAACTCCATGGACATATATTATACCAATATTATATAAAGATTATATTATAAATATAAAGTTCTTTGTAATGCAAAGTTTTATATATCACAAAGTCAATATTATCTCATAGGGTGATGAAATGAAGGACATTTTGAATCTTGGGGCGGTGGAAAAAAGTGCGGTAAAATCCCAATATGAGGACGGGATACTTGACATCTTCCTTGGCACCCTGTTGATCATCTTCGGAATATTCATAGTGCTTGATATGAATGATGAGACCTATAGCACTATGGTATTTATCCTTCTTGAAGCTTTGGCGATCCTATCCTTGGTCTTTGCAAAGAGGATGATCACTGTTCCCAGGATAGGGAAAGTGAAGCTCAGCCTTAGAAGAAGCAGTAGGAGCCTCAAGGTGACCTTGGTTCTAGCGATATCCGTATTATCTGGCCTGGTGCTGATGACCCTTGTATCAATTGGCATCAACTCTATCGGCCTGATCGCAATATTTTGGGCCACAAACTGCATATTAGTGTTCTTTCTGATGGCCTACTTCCTTGACCATGATGGATTCTACGTAGTAGGCATAATGTATGCCATAAGCCTCTCCTCCCTGGAGATCGTCAACGGATACATTGGTACCTACAGCTATGACTACCTGCACATGTTCATACCTGGAATGGTGGTCGTTATCTATGGCATGGTGCAATTGCGTGCTTTCCTAAAGAAATACGATAAATATTAGCGGAGCTGTCATGATGAACATGGATATTGACCTGAACAAGATCGAGCAGAGGGTCTACAACGAGAACATAAAGGACGGATTCATGGAAATCCTACTTGGGGCCCTATTGGTGTTAATAGGGCTTATGATATGGTCTCAAAAGGGTGTATGTTTCATTGCGCTTTTACCCATATTGTTTGGTAATCCGTTAATTAACAGGCTTAAGGAAAGATATACTTATCCAAGGATAGGTTACATGAGGCCGCGGCCCGGGGATGGAAAAAAAGTAGGACTAGGCATACTTAAGTATGTTCTAGTTGTCATCATGTCCCTTGCCGCCCTATCATACCTCTTCTTGAAAGAGGAGTCGATTTATGAAAGCATATACAGGCTGATACCACTATATATGGCCTTGATCCTATCAGGTGCCTTTACTTACGTTCATTCCAAATCCAGGAACAATATCACATACCTATACATAGGGGTCGCTATGATATCTGGCATACTGATGACAGTCTTCCATCCTGGGCCTTATAGAACCTGTTCGTTGCAATACATGACCTTGATGGGTCTCTTCTTCACAATCGTTGGAACCGTAATTTTCATCCGTTTCATTAGAAGGTATCCTGTAGCTTCAGGGGAGAATGCAAATGGGCAATGACAACCTCAAGGACATCAGCGAAATAGACAAGACGATCCATGAACCTTCCAGGCTTATGATAATGTCCCTTCTATACGTAGTGGAGAGCGCGGACTTCCTGTTCATCATGAGGCAGACGGGGATGACATGGGGAAATCTCTCCTCCCATATGAGCAAGCTGGAAGGAGCTGGATACATCAAGGTAGAGAAGGAATTCTTGGAGAGAAAACCCCACACTGTGCTGATGTTGACAGATAACGGCAGGAAGGCATTCGAGGAATACCGGTCCATGATGCAAGGAATACTGGAGAACATGAATAAAGATATAAATCAATGAGCATATTGTTCTATATGCCCGATGATGACTTCCCAAAAAGGATAGAGAGAACCGCAAAGAAGATAGGAAAGGACATCGAGGAAGAGTTCAAGGACTATGATTTTGAGAAGAAGATGGATGACTTCGGCAAGAACGTCGAAAAGACCTGGAACGAAAAGGTCGGCATTCTGGGACCGGCAATAATATCAATGATCGGATTCGCAGCTCTCTCGATATTCATCTACATCTTCAAGGATCTAGAGGCCGTTGGCAGGGGCCTGGCCAATGACATCGCATCGTTCTTCGAAGAATACCTCCTGATATTCCTGGTCTTGATGCTCGCCTTCAACTACGGGAATTATTTCCTTGACAGGATGGAGAGCACAGGGAAGAGGCTCAAGCCGTTATTGGGGGCAGCTAGCTTTACCATATCAATGTGGTTTTTATCGAAGGCCCTGTACATAGTTGATGATAACTATGACCTGCCCTTCATTTTGAAGGTGGCCGATTTCTTACAGGAACATTATATTATTGTCTTCGTTTTGTATGTTTCAGTGAGCTATGCATACATGCTTCTGAGCGGCACATGGGACGAGATAGGGAAGGCTGAGGAGGAATAGAGGATAAGTTGGTGCAGTATTGCCGTGCACATTTTCCATGGCTACTCCTCTCATATCACTTAATTATATCCTCAGAGGATAAAATATATAAAAGAGCCGAACCAGATATCATGCCAAACCAATGGTGATATTCATGCAAACATTCGAGAATGCAGAGATCGCCGGGCTGCCACAGAGGATGGTGGCCTTTATAATCGATCAGATATTGATCACGGTGATAATGGTGGTCCTCCTATTCTTGGGGGTGGGAAGCCTGTTGGGCATCACGATAATCTCCGGAGGGAAGCTTGCACCCGTGAGCATCATGGGGGCCTTGTCAATAGGGCTTTTTGCATGGCTGCTTTGGATAATCTATTTCACTTACTTCGAGGGCAGGTCGGGACAGACCATAGGGAAGAAGTTCATGAACATCAGGGTGATAAAGGCCAATGGCAATGAGATGGACTTCCTAAGCGCCTTCGTGAGGAACCTACTAAGGATCATTGATAGCCTCCCAACGCTCTACATAATCGGACTGCTACTTATAA
>JAFGGT010000103.1 GCA_016930445.1 Candidatus Methanofastidiosia archaeon
AAAGCACGCATATATATAAAATATTTGCACACTTTGATTTTGGTGCACTACCCCATAAACCGAGTCAGTTTATAAAGCTTTCGGTAAGGGCACATTTCGATAAAAAATCGATAGGAAATTGGCCCTAAAGAGGCAAACATATGCCAAGGAAAAATGCGATTCAGAAATCAACTGCAGGGAAGCAGATGTCCAGTAAATTATGCTAATGATATGTTAGGAAAGTAGCCATCGAAAATATGTCATATCCTGTACCTGAGCATCTCCCTGGCGTCCTCATCGGTCTTTCCTGTCAGGGCGTCGAAGACCTCTACCCTCTTCGACTTGCCGTCCTCGTACACCGCAACCCAATATGGGTAATATATCTTATCAGAGCTCCATATATGGATATGCTCAAAGAACTCTATGACCTTCCTCGCCTGCTGATCGGATATAACGAAGTCTATGAGCGATCCCTTCTCCACGAACTCCTCGCCATATTCCATGGCGACACTTGATACCCTCTTGTCCAACGGGGATGATACAATGTCCAGATCGAAGTATGGATGGATCTCCTGATATTCCCCCTTCTTCATGATCTTTACTAATCTTCGGGCCAGGAGCCTGTCAACAAGCGTCTTTGCCTTGCTCTGCTTCATATCGATGTCCTTCTCTATGTCGGCATAAGTTGCATTCTCCCTCTCTACGAGATATAGAAGGAGGTCCCTCTCCTCCACACTGAGGTCCAACAGTTCCCTCATGCCCCTCGTCCTAGTTCCCTTCTTATGCTTCAAGATGAGCTCTCCCGTTATCCCGTCGACATACGTGGACAATGATGCGTATTTCCTCTTCCTTGGGAAGTAGTCGTATGTGATCTGCCAGATAGGGTAGTAGACCATATAGTTGCACACAAGGTGTTCCTTACTGCCGAATATCCTCCTCTTCCTCTTCTTGTCGGCCAGCTCCGTGATATCCTCTATCCTTACCTTCTCGTATATTATACGGACCCTTGAATAGTCTATGTGCTCCTTTTTAGCTTCGGCGATGTCAAGCGGCAGCTCCATAAGTGAAGTCATTTCGCTCGGAACGGGTTGCTCAGGATGCTTATCAGGGGGATGTTTTTCCTCCTTTGGGCACTCTATCGGAAGCTCTAGCAGCTCCTTGTGAACAACGGCCTCGTGCTCCGGTTCCAGCGCGCCTTCCTCGGCGATGTCGGCCTCATGGCCCCCCTTCCCCTCAAGCTCCTCAAAGAACTCTGGGCCTACATCGCTTACGTCTATCCTGTCCTCCTCCGTAAGTTCCCTCATGATGGCATCGAGGTCTATCTTCATGCCGTACTCGTGTTCTATGGAATCCACTATCGAGAAGATATCTTCCTGCCTTCCCTCGCTGTATTTCTCCTCGACAAGCTCCTTGATATTCTTCTTAAGCACCACCGGGTCTATGTCTATGGTGGATGTTCGCTCCCTACCCTCGTGTTGCGATATCCTGGGCCTTATGGCTGCCAGAAACGACCTTGAGGTCTGTTCCTGCTTGTCGCCGATGATGGCAATGCCTATTGGTAGATTCTTTATGAAATGAGCGTTCTTGAACGCTGCGGGCATCTCTGAGGGCATCCTGCGCGTGACGGCCTTGATGTCATCATCATATACCAGCTTGTGGCATACCAATATGTCCGTCTGTGACAGGATCCTTGAATCTATGGCAGAAGGCTGTTGTGTGGCGAGCACTAGAGAACAGCCGGGCTGCCTCCCCTGCCTGACATACTCTATCAGCGAATCCGAAGCTGCGGTCTTCTGGCCTGAGGCAGGGACGAGGATGTGGGCCTCATCTATCATGAGCCAGGTCACCGGTATGCTTCCGAATATGTTCCTGAGATTGCCTGTGGCCTCGTGTCTCGAGATCTTCTTCCTGGTGTTCAAGAGATTCCTGGCAATGATACCAACGACCAGCGCTCTGACATTGTCATCGAGAAAAGAGACATCGATGACCGTGACCACACCCCTCTTAGAGAGGTCGTTTAGCTTCGTCCCCTCCTTCGCGAAGACCCCCCACTCGTTCGCTCCGTTCAAGCGTGCTATCATGGCCCTGCGGGTAGTCTGCTTGAAGCCTTGCGAGGCCGAATTTATCGAATCCTCAGAATTGATGCAATCGACAAGATCGGATATGTCGTAATCCTCCCCCTTCTCAAGCACCTCCTCGCCGTCCACGTTAGTGTAACCGTTCTTCACCTTTTCGATCGCCCTCTCAATGAGCAGCCCCATGGTGTCGAAGCGGTCGATGTCAAAGGTAAGGCACCATTCCTCGACAGATATCTCAGAGGGTTTTATCGTGAACTCGTTGTCATATGTGTTCTCGGGGATGTCCTTGGAGAATCCTGAGGGCATGAACACATTGACATTCTTGAAACCCTTTGGAGAAAGTTCCCACCTCTTGAGGTTCTTTTTCTCCTGAGGCACCTTGTTCGGGTACTTCATTGACCAGAATATTCCCATCGGGTCGATTATTATGACGCCGGCGCCCTGATTCTTGGTCGCCATCTCCTCGGCAATGACGCCTAGCGTGTATGATTTCCCCGACCCCCTCATACCGCATATGAAGATGGCATGGGGCGATATGGAATCGAGAAGTATGGGCCTCCCTATCAGGTTCCTCCCGGATGTCTGCTCCTCGTAGATCTTACCAAGATAGAGTCCGGACCTGTCCCTATGTTTTTCAAATACAGACTGTTTGCGCCCCACAAATACGTTGTTGCCATCGCTTAAGAGCTTCAATGGTTCGCCTATCTGGACGCTCTCCCTTACCATCTCATCCACCAATAAATATGGAAGAGGGATAACCCTCAATTTCCACCGGATAGTGCAATGTTCCTTGCCAAGAGGTAGCTAAAGGTGTTAATGGATATGTGCGCTATTATTCCTGGAAGGATGCTTCCCGTCTGTATGTAAGAGTATCCCCACAACAAGGCCAACAAGGCGTTTATGTTGCCATATATGGGCTTGTCCATGTAGGTTACGAAATAAACTAGCGCAGAGATCAGGACACCTGCAAAATCTGTGAAAGATTCTGCTATCCTCGATATGAGATATCCCCTGAAGAAGAGCTCAATGGGCAAGGCGACCCATATGATCTGCATAAGGAATATCTGGATATAACCGGGTAGGGAAATGAATCCAAGGTCGATGCCTTCATTTCCTAATACGAGCAAGCCCTTCTCCCTATCGATCCGTAGGAATCCCTTCGCCCTCGCCCTTCTGGCGGAAATGACAAAAAGCAACAGTGTGACCAATACGCATATTACGCTGTATTCTAGCGTCAACAATAGATTATCACCAAGGACCACGCCAATGGAGGATATGGTCCTTTTCTCATAAATATACACTGCAAAGAACAAAGCCACCCAGAATAGATCTAGGTAGAGGAACTGTGCCAGTCTCCTGTCCTGTTCATATAGGTGTGGAATCACTATCCTCAACAATACGATAGCTACGAAAGCAAGAGCTAACGCTACAATGGTAGATTCTAGGATTTCAACTGCCATCTATTCACCAATTATTAAGATATAAGGGGCATTAATAAGGTTTTCCTAATTTATCAGACTAGCTTCCTTAGCCTTTCTAGGGATTGTTCGGGCTTCTCTATAGTATTCAGCATGAATATCCTTGTCCTTTCAAAGAACTCCTTGAAGAATTTCTTCCTGATGCTTATCTTCCTGGGATTGGTGATGAGCATGTGCGGATTGCAGAAATCATTGGCCAAGAGGAAATCGAGGGCCTCCTTCACGGACATGTTGTAGATGACCTCGTCCTCATAGTCTCGTTTCAGGAACACTGTGTTGAAAAGGGTGGATGAATCTGCCTTCTTAGTATTGCCAAGCACCCCACCTATGTCTATTATGCCCCTGTCCCTGTCGTCGAGCTTTGTGCAGGATATGATCTTCTTGAACTCAGGGTATGTGTCCTTGATCGATGCCCTTATATATACGTTCTTTTCTGAGGACCTGCAGACCACAAGGTCCCCAAGTATCTGCGCATAGAACCAATCGTCGCTTACAAGGCGTGTCTTTGGGTCAAGAAGAAGACCATATGAGAGGGTGGTCTTGCCCGTCCCAGAAGGGGCGATGAGAGAGATACCCCTTCCATTGACATCTATGGCAGCGCCATGCACGGAATATCTTGAGTGGATCGAATGGTATTCCTCCAAGAAGTCTCCAGCTATGGCCAATGCTATGCTCTTGACATTTCCATAATAGTTGCAATTATATAGGAAACATGTCTTCGATACAGGTTCGTAATAGAGCTTCATGCCCTCTTTCTCAGGGTCCCTCAAGGCGAATATCCTGCCATGTGGCCTTATGTACTCCGACATGCTCTTGAAGTTGTCCTGCCACATCTCCTTGAACATCTGGTCGTCGGTGATCAGTTTGATGCAGCATCCATTGATCTCTGCCTTCTCCTCGAAGAAATACTTCCCTTTCAGTTCGTCGATAAGATGATCCTTCCTGTTTTTTGTTATCATCTCGGATTTTAGTGTCATGTTTATAGTTAGAAATTAGGATATTAATAAGTTCTCGCTAAGCCAGAAGGCCATGATATCCTATTTTGACCTTGGTGGCGAAGAAGCAATATTTATTAATATCATTGCCATGTTAGTATGACAAAAAGTATTTAAGCAAATAAAAGGACTTGATTTTATGGGAAAAACCCCCTGGATAGTGTTTTTTATAGCGATAATATGCCTCTGTGGATGCATTGGGCCCCAGGAGGAAAACACGCCCGAGAACACGATCCAAAAGTATTATGACGGCCTTAACGACAGGAATGCCCAAAAGGTCCTAGAAACCTTATCGGAGGACGTGATAGAGAATGCAGGCGGAGAAAACGCCATTCTGGAGGCTCTGGAGGACACGATAAGGGACCTTGAGGAAGACAACCTGGTCTTTGAGATCGAAAACATCTCATCATCAATAAAGGGATTCCAAGCTACGGTGAATGCCACCCTCAAGATATATCCGAAGGGGTCGACAGACGTATCCATGATCCCATATACGTTCGAGCTTGTCCTGGAGAACGAGAAGTGGAAAATTAGGGACATCAGATAATTAATGGCCTTTTTTATAAGCTACTTTTAATTATATTAGGTAATACTGACATTTCCTTATTTACACAATGTCAAAATAATTGTGAAAATAACATATAATATATGCTCTTATTGAGAAATATCTATCAATAAATATTATACAATACATTATAACATAAAGTTTAGTCATATATGCAAAAGTATTTAAGCCGCAGACAATAAGATGTGAAAAACTCATTATCGAGGAATTTTTATGAAACTTTTGGAATATGAGGCAAAAGACATCTTTGTCGAGTATGGCATCCCAACATCCACTGGATATGTGATAGAGGATGTTGACAATCTGAAGGCCATACTCTATAAGATAGGCCTGCCTGTGATCCTTAAGGCCCAGGTCCTTGTAGGCGGCAGAGGGAAGGCAGGCGGGATTAAGATGGCGAAGACCGAGGACGAAGCGGTCCAGAAGGCCAGGGACATCCTTGGCATGGAGATAAAGGGTCTGCCAGTCAAAAAACTCCTTGTATGCACACCATCTGAAATCCAGAAGGAGCTATATGTTGGATTCGTCGTTGACAGGAACAAGAAAAAGATGGCACTGTTGGCCTCCACTGAAGGCGGCATCGACATAGAGCAGGTCGCAGAGAAATCACCTGAGAAGATCATCAAGGAATATATAGATCCGATCATAGGGATACAGGACTATCAATGCAGGTCAGTTGCCAAGAAGCTAGGATTCGATGGGAACAACATGCTCTCACTCGCATCCATCATATACAAGCTTGGAAAGATTATGGAGGACAAGGACGCCGAGCTCATAGAGATAAACCCGCTGGCGATCACGCCAAAGGGATTCGAAGCGCTCGACGCCAAGCTGGTTATAGATGACAACTCGCTCTACAGGCACAAGGAATTCGAGCTTGACCTCAAGGAATCCCAAGAATTCACAGAGATAGAGAAGGTTGCCAAGGAGGCTGGCCTCGCATACGTCGAGCTGGATGGCGACGTTGGCATAATAGGCTGCGGCGCTGGGCTTGTAATGGCATCGCTGGATGTTATCAATCACTACGGTGGAAAACCCGCTAACTTCCTAGATATCGGCGGAGGGGCCAATGCCGACAACATGAAGAAGGCGCTGGAGATAATCACCATGAAGAGCGGGCTCAAGGCCATATTCATAAACATCTTCGGCGGCATCACGAAATGCGACGAGATAGCCAATGGGATCCTGGAGTTCAAGCCCACCGTGCCAGTCTACGTCAGGATGATGGGTACTAACGAGGAAAAGGCCAGGGAGATCCTGAACTCGGCTGGATACGAACTTTACCAATCTATGCAAGAGGCTGCTAAGGCAGCAGTGAAGAGGTGAGAAGATGTCAATTCTTGTAGACGAGAAAACGAAGGTGGTCGTACAGGGTGCTACAGGCCATCAGGGACAGTTCCACACCACCCGTATGAAGGGGTACGGCACGAACATCGTAGGAGGGGTCACACCCGGCAAAGGCGGCCAGATGATGGGCGACATACCCATATTCGACTCCGTTGAGGAGGCGGACGCCGATGCTTCCATCATCTTCGTTCCCGCAAGGTTCGTCAAGAGCTCGGCATTGGAAGCCATATCCCTTGGACTTTCGCCTGTAGTGTGCATCACGGAGCATGTACCGGTCAAGGACGCGATGTTCCTTATGGACTATGCCAGGCAGTATGATGTCGACATAGTAGGGCCAAACACGCCTGGCCTCATCTCGCCTGGAAAGGCCCTCGCTGGCATCCTGCCGCCACACATATTTGAGAGGGGCGAGGTAGGACTTGTGTCAAGGAGCGGCACATTGACATACGAGATAATCGACGAGCTTACCAAGAACGGCCTTGGCCAGAGCACCGCACTGGGCATTGGCGGGGATCCTGTCATCGGCATGGACTTCCTTTCCACTCTTGAAAGGTTCGAAGCGGACAAGGAGACAAAGGCAATAGTCATGATAGGCGAGATAGGCGGAAACGCCGAGGAGCTCGCTGCCGAATACATCCGCGACAACATCACAAAACCCGTTGTATCATATATAGCAGGTAAGACGGCGCCTCCCGGCAAGAGGATGGGACACGCTGGCGCAGTGATATCGGGGAAGAGCGGAACGGCAGAGAGCAAGATAGCGGCGCTCAACGCCGTAGGCGTCCAGGTGGCTACAATGCCGCATGAGGTGCCAAAGCTCATCAAGGATGTTCTATAGTTTTTTATTCTATATCCTTCTTTTCTTTTTATGTACCAAGCTATCCTGTTTGACATCGACGGCACATTGATCGACCATAGCTCATCCCAGAGGGATGCGCTCAGAGAGTTCCAGTCCAGCATAATGCCAGACGCATCGTTCGATGACTTCCATAAGGAATGGAAGAGGTTGGGTAAGTTCTATTTCGACAAGTACGCCGATGGAGAGGTGACGCTGAACGGGCAGAGGATATGCAGGATAAGGGAGGTCCTAGGGAAGGATGGCGCGGGCATTAGCGACGAAGAGGCCCTTGGCCTTTTCGAGAGGTATATAGAGACTTACAAGAAATACTGGAGGCCATACCCTGACGTCAAGCCTGTTCTAGAATGCCTGAAGGACAGGTTCTCACTGGGCGTGATATCCAATGGGGACAGCAGGGACCAGAGAGAGAAGCTCTACAGCACTGGGATCGCCACCTACTTCAAAGCAATAGTCATCTCCGAGGATATCGGCATGGCCAAACCTAATCCTCTCATTTTCAGCCATGCACTGGAGATCCTGGGCATAGGAGCGCATGAGGCAGTATATGTGGGAGACGATATCAAGGCCGATATAGAGGGGGCCCGAAACGCAGGTATGCTCGACGTCTACATTGACAGGGACTCCACCGGCTACATGGATGCTTCAGTTAGGATCGAGGACCTCTACGGCCTCATGGATATATTGATATAGATGCCAGCACATAGGCACACCATGAGGTGGATGGCCCTATTCATTATGTTCGCTTTGTTGTTCCTAGGCTTCGTCAGATGGGATGTGCCCCTGATCTATATCGTATGGATACTTTTCCTAGGAGTGCCTTTGCTGACCATCGCCAAGATAGCATGCACCGACCTCTCAGAGTTCAGCTACACCACCTGGAAACCAAGAAGGATAAAGAAGAACTAGTCCCAGAATCTGCGCGTTCTGGCATACGTCTTTTCAGCCTCTAGAAGGTCCCTTAGGAACGATTCCTCATCAGGCTGCATCTTGGCAAGGACCCTTGCGGCCGTTTGTGCGCCCACTCCTCTGGCAGAGAAAGCGACCACCGCCTTCTTCCCATACACGAGTATCAGGTCCGCGGTCCTCTTTGCCCTTATCACAAGCTCTTCCTCCTCGTTGGATATCTTCTCCTTTTTCATCCTTTTCAGGAGTGCCTTCCTTGTGAGCTTCTCCTTCTTGTCTATTATCGCGAGGAATCTCGCCCCGCAGAGCGGACAGCGGGGGACCTCGTCCATGTTAGATATCTTTATGGAGGCGTGCCATCTTCCACATGTGACACAAAATAGCCTCACCCTACGGTCCTCAAGCCTCTTCTTGAATAGTTTGAGGATCTCCTTCTCAGGCCTCAGTGGCCCTACTAGCTCGCCATATCCGAATTTGGCCAATAGGCTGCCAGAGAAGGGCGAGGGATTCTTCCTTTCTTGTACGATGATAGTTATCACCTTTTCTTGGAGGGACCTCAGGTATTCCTCTACCATACTTACATCGAGCTTGTCCTTGAACAGCTCCTTATATGTCTCCTGGAACACCGGGGTGTCCTGATAAGAGGCCATTATGCCCTTGATCCTGAACTTCTCCACATCCTTGGAGAGTACGCCCATCCTTGTCGCAACATGTGTGAACTTCCAGAGGAACATGCTGGTCCTCTTCAGGGACAGCTCTAGTATCGGCCTGACGTCCTCCGCCCTGAGCGAGCTAAGGACCTCGGTAATGTCTTCTGTCGAGACGTTCGAAGGGAATCTGAAGGCTATCCTGTATGCATC
The DNA here is from genome assembly GCA_016930445.1 of Candidatus Methanofastidiosia archaeon. Taxonomy (GTDB): domain Archaea; phylum Methanobacteriota_B; class Thermococci; order Methanofastidiosales; family NM3; genus JAFGGT01. Next base: position 9,065 of record JAFGGT010000103.1, read on the forward strand.
AGACTTCATGGCCACGCTGGTGCCGAACTTGTTCGAGTAGAGTGCGGCCAAGGCCCTCCCAAGAGTCTCGTTGGCCACTGAACCAAGGCCCAGATGGAAAATGGCCAAGTTTGGTATGATCTCTATGTAGAGCTTGCCTGCTTCGGGTATGACGTAATCCTGCTGGGATCCAACATATCTTTGAAGCTCTTCGAACGCATTATCATCCAATGAGTACCTGCCTACGAAGGAATCCCTGAACGCATTGCTGTAGAGGCTCTCGGATATCTCCTTTCTCACGGTGAACACTTCCTGCGCTATGTCGAAGGGCACGGGGATGAGCTCCCCCTCCCAGGCCGGCGTTGCCGCCATGTTGTTGACCTCCTCAACGAGAACCGTATCCTCAGAAACGTCTATCACGTTCCAGGCCCTTCCTTTTATGATGAAGCCCATCCCTATGTTGGCCCTGTCCACGACGAACTCCTCGTCCAGTACGCCGATCGTCCTGTTGGTCCCTATCTCGACCACCAGGAACTTCTTCACATCTGGTATCACGGACTGATTGTCAAAATAGTATCCGAGAGCATTTCTGGATTTGTGGTACATGTCCTCTTCCAGCCATATGAGGCGAAGCGATGAAAGGAGCTTGAGCACGCCCTCGTACTCCTCCCATGTAAGGTCCCGATAGGGATAAGAGCCCCTTATGATATCGTAGGCAAGCCTCTTGCCCACATCGCCCATGTCCATGGATATCCCTATTATCTGGTGGGCAAGCACATCGAAGGGTTTTTCGTAAGGCTCGATCCTCTCGAGCATGTTCTTGCCGGCCCTCCTTGCTATTACTATGGACTCCAGTATGTCATCGGCATCGGTCGTTATGATGATGCCCCTGGGCACCTCATCGTGCTTGTGCCCAGACCTTCCGACCCTCTGTATCAGCCTTGATGTCTGCCTTGGCGACATGTATTGGACGACAAGGGAAACAGAACCTACATCGATCCCAAGCTCCATCGAGGATGTGCAGATGATGCACTTTATGTCTTGGGCCTTGAACTTCTTTTCAGTGTCTATCCTCACTTTCTTCGAGAGGGATGAATGATGTATGTCTATATCGTCAGAGATTATGTTGAATCTCGAGGATAGTGCCTCTGCCGTCTCCCTCGTGTTGACGAACGTCAGAACGCTCTTATTCTCCTCCACAAGCTCCTTGATCCTCCTCACCCTCCTTGCCGTCTGCGGTGTGGTGGAAAGGTCGGTCGCAAGGTCCTCGTCCTCATCCTCGGGGATAGGGTACTCCACCCCTATGTCAAAGACCTTCTGTGAAGAGGCATCGATGATCTCTATAGGTCTGTCGTTCACGAGGAACCTCGCTATCTCCTGGGGATACCCCACAGTGGCAGAAAGCCCTATCCTCTGAAATCCCCCAGAAAGGTACCCCAACCTCTCAAGGCCGACAGAGAGTTGGGTGCCCCTCTTGTCAGCGGCCAGCTCGTGTATCTCGTCGACGACGACGACTTTGACCGATCTCAGATTCTCCCTGAGGACCTTCCCAGTCAGCATGGCCTGCAATGTCTCGGGGGTCGTGATCAGGATGTCCGGCGGTGATAGGGCCTGTTTTCTCCGCTCGTGCTGTGTCGTGTCGCCATGCCTCACGGATATCTTGATGTCTAGCTGGTCCCCCCACCATTCCATCCTTTCCATGAGGTCCCTGTTGAGGGCCCTGAGCGGCGCTATGTAGAGGGCCTTAATACCTTCCTTCTTGACATCCACTATTCTTGAGAAGATAGGTAGAATCGAACTTTCGGTCTTGCCTGAGCCCGTCCTTGCTATTATCAGAACGTTCTTGCCGGCCAATATGGCAGGTATGGAAAGTCTTTGAGGGTCGGTCTCTTGTTTGAAACCCCTCTTTTCAAGTAAATTCCTAACTTTAGGGTGCAATAGCCCAAAGGATGATGACATTCTGAGAAGATAATGTGAGGTGCTTTAAAAATCTTACTAAATTGGTAGGATATGCCTGATCGATCCATTGAGGCTTCGACCCACATTGTTACAATAATTTCTTCTGAAATTTGTTAAGTCAACTGGCATTGCAACTATTTTGATGAAGGACTCTAAAATCTTTGTAACAGCAGCAATCGTGGCATTGCTCCTTGCATCCAATATCGGTGCATGTGGGGCCATGCCCATTAGAGGGCCGCCTCCGCCCATAGGTAACAGGTATGATGAGGACATTTTGCAAGCCTATATGGCGTTCACGTCCGATGCCATATACTACATGTCCATGAGGGAAAAGGCATATGATACTGAAGAGTTCATGGCTCTGGGGTCGAGATTGGCGATAATCGAGGACCTTATCGTCTATACACCAAGACTGGAAAGTAGCTTGAAATGCCTCAAATCCATCGCAAGGAATGCAGGTGGCAATACGATCCTTGACGCGATGACCCAAAGGTCTACCTCGATATTGGTCGGCAATGGGGAGTTCTCAGCCCTGTTTGAACCCTACATGATAGATGGCAGCGGCCTGATATCCGGACTTGAATCTATAGATGTCATGCTAGAATACGATAAGGAGGGCCTGATCGAATACGCGGCATCTATATACTCAAAGCAATTGAGCTTGGGGAGGGCACTAAAG
>JAFGGT010000104.1 GCA_016930445.1 Candidatus Methanofastidiosia archaeon
CCTCCTAGATCCCAGGGCCAGCTCGTTGCCCAGCCCCTCTCTGTGTGCTATCGAGATTATAATGCTGGAAAGGTCGCTGTGCCCGAATCCCACGCCTCCTTTCAACATGCCATTCTCAAAGAGCTCCATGGCACATGCGATCGTCGAACCGCATGATATGGTATCAAGGCCAAGATTGTTGCAGAGGTGGTTGGACATGGCAATTGAATCTAGGTCGAATATGCCACAGTTCGGCCCTAGCGCCCATACGCTCTCGTACTCTGGACCCCTTGACCGCACGCCGTTCATGTTAGTGATCCTGTCACATGCTATGTAGCAGGACTGGCATGCCTTCCTCCTCTCGAACATGGTGGAGTTGATGGTCTCGCCACTTACCATGCCTGCCTTGTCGGTTTGGGAGTACCTGTAATTGTAATTTGGAAAGATCCCCATTCCATTGATGATGTTCACCAATATCGGGGTCCCGAATGCCTTGAGGCCCTTTGATGTAATAGGATTGGCCTCTATGAGCTTCCTTGCCTGTTTGCATACGAATTTGAGCTGCTCGCTGTCATGGACCTCGGTCCGCTGCGAACCCCTGACGACTATCGCCTTGACGTTCTTGGAACCCATGACGGCACCAAGGCCGCCCCTGCCGAGCATCCTCATGTCATCTGTGGATATGGTAGAGAAGAGAACGAGATTCTCGCCTGCTGGCCCAATGGTGAGGATGCCTGCACCGCTTCCATACCTTTCCTGCAGGTAAATGGAGGATTCTTCAATGCCGCTCCCCCAGACGGATGAGGCATCATCCATTCTGGCGCCGCCCTCGTCAATGTATATTATCGACGGCCTATCGCACCTGCCATTCAATATGAATCCATCGATGCCGCATGCCCTGCCCTTGCCCGCAAAGAATCCGCCACAATTGGAATCAAAGATGGTATTTGTCAGAGGAGATTTCGAAACGGCGGAGAATCGTCCGGAAGTGGGTGCCATTGTGCCTGTAAGAGGGCCAAAAGTAAATATTATAGGGCATTCTGGACTTAATGGGTCAACCTTGGGCGAAGTGCGCTCTATGAAGAGCCTCACTCCCAATCCCCTGCCGCCGATGAATTCATTCAGATAGGGTGAGTCAAAAAAGGACGAAGTGAAGTCAGACAAAAAGACATCCAGCATCCTGCCTGACCAGCCAAACATTATCACACCATCATTCTATCTTTTCGAGCTCGCTAAGGACTTCCCATATCACAGTTCTTGTGTGCATGGGCATATTTGGGTCATTAGATATCTCATCAAGTAGCTCAATAGCGGCATATGCCTTGACCTTGTCCTCATTCTCCTTGTCTTGCAACTGCACGATGGCATCGGACGCGGCCTTTCTGATGTTCCTTGGCACCATCGTATCCGATACAACGTAGCTTTGCAGATATTCAATGAGATTTTGTATCCTGTCTCCCATATAACCACCTACACTAACGGCCTCTCCCAATTCATAAAGCTTTCGTTCGTATAATCATCAAGAAAGGTTTTATAACTCTTGATATAATATTATATATAAAAATCCTTTGGAGGGAATACAATGTATGCCAGGGTATTGGAAGTTCTAAAAAATGCAGAGGAACCATTGACAAGGGAAGAGATTTCTAGGAGAGCAAATGTCCCCTTGGCAAAGACATCGCTCAATCTCCTTCGCCTAAGGGAAGAGGGCAAGGTCGAAAGCATGGACAAGGAAGGAATACTTCATTGGTCCATTAAAGAGGAAGACGAGAACGAGAAGAAGATGAGGCAGAAAGGCAGATTCAGAGATTGGACAATTCCTGCTGGTACCTTATAAGGTCATTCACATACTCGACCTTGAGATTGAGATATTCTCTATCATCGATCTCATTATTTTCCTTGATCCTCTCAAGCTCCTCGAGAGATTCGTTCACTTTGTCTATCTTTAGAGACAGGATCTTTATGTTCTCTCTCTTATATTCTTCAGGCGATCTCCTCTTTACCATGCTCTTATGGAACTCGCTGTAGAGATCTTCCAGATTCGAGAAGAATTCCTTTGCTTCGAGGCTAAGGTAATAAATGACCTTTGCCCTTCCTTCCTCCACATAGGTCTCTTTCTCAACAAGATAGCTGTCCATCAAAAGTTTTAGGTGCCTCTCCAGCCCGCCCCTGGTGAGCCCTGTTATCTTTTCCATGTCCTGAGGCCTCTTGCGGCCCTCTTTCAAGGATTCCAGAATCATGATCCTATACTCGTTTGACATGGCAGAAAGAGCATCAATGAGCATGAGATTCGTTTCTCTTTTTTGTATATATATTTTTCTGTTTTGTAAAAAGATAATAATTTTTTAAAAAACGAGAAAATAAGGCTGATTTTTAATTTATTACCAAAATTAATTAAAAATTATCAAGAAAAATTTAAATAAAAGAAGAATATAGTATATTCATAGCAACATTTGAAAGGAGAGATGAAGGAAATGTCGAACACTGTGAACAAGAACAAATCGATCGGTGTTTTCTCATTTATGAGAAAATACCAAGAAGAGAAGAGATCTGAACAAAATATTGAGGTGTATCAGGAATGCAAGTCTGCCGAGGAATGCAGAATGCTCCTAAACGACAGAAACACCTTTAATGTCTTGTATTGAATAATGTTAAGGATAAAATTAATGAAAGTAATTATATGAATCAGATTGGTGGGAAACGATGGGTGTCAAGGACAAGCTAGAGTTGGAAAGGCTATATGCCATTCTGGATGACCTCGAATCCATGTACAAGAACGACGAGATCAGCGAAGAGACCTATTCTGAGATGAAGAAGAGGTACAAGGACAAGATCTCTGAGATCCAGGACAAGATCATGGACTTTGACAAGGAGAAGGTATCATCAAAGGACATGGAGGAGATGGCCGAACTGATCAAAGAGAATACCAGCCAGATATCTGAAAATGTCAATGAGATCCTAAAGAACACAATGCGCACCCTGAAGATGCAACTGAAGTCCATAGGAGTCGAGTCAGAATGCAGATCATACGAGGAGTCCGAGAGGCTTAACTTTCCTCTTGAAAAGGAGGAATTCACTTCCCTTAAATGCCATATTGAGCATGGAAAGGTCGAACTTAGGGGAACGGATGGCGATTCGATAGAAATTAGCGCCGTGAAGAAGACCAAATGCGAAAGGGATGAAGAGGCGATTTCCAATCTCAAGAACATAAGGATCAATTGCAAGAGCTCGAAGGACGATAACAAGAGAACGATAAAGATAAGCACGGACCAGCCAAGATGGAGTTCCGTCAATCTGATGATAGACATACCCAACAACGCCCTGAATACGTTCTATCTGAACATGGAGAGGGGAAAGGTAGCATTAAAGGACATCGTCTGCAACGAATGTGAGATAGATAACGAGAACGGCAATATCGATATAAGGGACCTGGAGTGTAAGGCGCTCAATCTCTCTGCCGAGACCGGGTCCGTAAGCCTTGAGAACGTGAGCTCTAAGGGCGAGATAGACATCCAGAACGAGAACGGCAACATCACCCTCTCGAACGTGCATACAGAGAAGCTCAAGGCCTATACTGAGAAGGGGAACATCTCATCCCAGGTGTCATCAAAGGAAGGCAATCTTGAGACCGAGCTTGGAAGCATAGTCTTCAGGAATCTGGAGGACATGCCTCAGCGCATGAGGATGTCATCAGAGCTGGGCTCGATAACTCTCAACATTGCAGAGGGCAAGACACCATGGACGGTGAAGGCAAAGGTCGACCTAGGTTCGATCAAGAACAGCTCCAAGCTCATACAGAAGATGGCGGGAGATGAGAAGGTTTTCGTCTCTTGCAAGGAGAATGGGTCGGAAGGCAGGATAGAGATCTATACCAAGACGGACCTAGGCACGATCTTGCTCAATGATGCCAACAGATAGAAATATTTTTCTTTTATTCTGTAGAATACATTTATGGAAAAGGTAACACGTTTCGGAGTTTCAGTGCCAAGTAGGCTAATTGAGGAGTTCGACTCCATAATACAGAAGGAAAAGCATAAGAATCGCTCAAAGGCGATCACAGAGCTGATCCGCTCGAAGGTGAGCGAAAGTGAGTTTTTCAAGGGTTCCCATAAGATGATCGGGACCATCACCTACCTGTATGACCCAAAGGTGCGCTCGGTGAG